>NZ_JABEMG010000043.1 GCF_013004695.1 Promicromonospora citrea | reverse complement strand
CGGGACCACGGCGACCCCGCCGCTCGCGGCGTAGGCGTGCGACGGGTCGGCGACGAGCCCCGACACCGTCAGCCGCTCGGCGCCCGCGCGGCCGCCGTCGCGGTCCGGACCCCGCTCGTCCATCGAGGGCTTCGCGCCCGGCAGCCAGCGCGTCGCGGAGACGGTGTCCCCCACGCCCACACCGAACAGGTCCGCGACGTCCGCCGGGAGCGCGATCCGGTCCGCCGCGTCGGGCCAGGCGCCCGCGGTCAGCTCCAGCGGGCTCAGCCGCCGGTCCGACGGCGCCCCGACGAGCGCCTGGTAGACGGTGCGGCCGTCGTGGTTCAGCTCCGCGTACGTGCCCCGCAGGCCGTCGGCGGCCGCGACACCCCCGACCGCGCGGATCGTCCTGACGTCGCCGGTGGTCAGGGTGCCCCTGCTGTCGAACACGACCAGGTCGCCGTCGGCGTACTGCGCGGCGACCTGGTCGTACGTGGTGCGGGTGACGACGCCGCCCGCGAGCAGCGTCGCCGTGACGAACGCCGTCCCGATGAGGATCGCGGTCCCCGCGGCGGCCAGACGACCCAGGCTGCGGCGCATCTGGCCGAGGGTCAGGCGGACGGTCGGGTCGATGCGGGCCACGGGCTCTCCTCGGGTCGGCGGTGACGCTGGCTGGGACCGCTGTGGTCCCGGTGGAGAAGAGGCAGGGCCGCGGGACACCCGAGGGGGCGGTGTCGCCGCGGCCCTGCCCGGCGGCGGAGGGGGGTCTACTCCGCCGCGAGCGCCGCCACGGGCCGGGTCCGGACCGCGGCCCGGGCCGGGACCACCGAGGCGACGAGCCCGGCGACCAGCGCGACGGCGAGCATCACGCCGACCTCGGCCCACGGGACCACGAACGGCACCGTGCCGACGTTGCCGAGGGCCGCCGTCGCGCCCGCCCAGCCGTACACGAGGCCCAGCACGATGCCGAGCACCGCACCGACACCGGCGATGAGCATCCCCTCGACGGCGAGCGTGCCGCGCAGCTGCCCCGTCGTGAGCCCGATGGCCCGGAGCATCGCGTTCTCCCGGGTGCGCTCGATCACCGACAGCGACAGGGTGTTCGCCACGCCGATCAGCGCGATGACCACCGCCACGGCGAGCAGACCGACCACGATCCCGAGGATCACGTCGATGACCTGCTGGTACGCCTCCCGCTCGACGACGGCGCCGCTGATCTCCACGGCCTCCTCGGTCGCGGAGACCGCGTCCTGCAGCGCGGCGACCGTCGCGGCCACGTCCGCGCCGTCGGCGACCCCCGCCCACAGGGCGTTCGGCGCCACGGCCGGCGTGATCGCGGCCAGGTCGAGCGGCGTGAGGAACGCGTCGTGCGTCCGCAGGTCGCTGGGAACCACGTCGAGCGTCACCTCGCCCGCCGGGCCGCTGAGCGTGATCGTGTCACGGCCCTCGAGCCCGTAGTTCTTGGCGACCCCCGCGGGCACCAGGAGCGTGCCGGGGCCGAAGCCCTCCGCGCCCTCCGGCGTGTTGAGCACCGACGTCAGCGCCTCCGGGGTGGCGGCGACGACGGGCACCACCTCCTCGTCGGTCGTCTCCGCGACGTACGTGGTCACCTCGGCGACGGCCCGCAGGTCACCGACCCCGCGGACGGCGTCCGTCACGTCGCCCGGCATCGCGGAGGGGTTGCCCTCGTCGTCCGACGACGTCGTGCCCACCTGCAGGTCGACCGGGTACTGGGCGTCGAGCTCCTGGTCGAGGGTGACCCGGGCGCTCGCGGCGCCCGTCGTCATCATGGACACGAGCGTGACGCCGATGAGCAGCGCCGTGGCGGTGGCGGCCGTGCGACGCGGGTTGCGCTGCGTGTTGGCGGCGGCCAGGCGCGCGGCGGGCCCGGAGGTACCGACCAGGCGGCCGAACGCCCCGGCGACGCGCGGCAGCCAGAACACCGCGCCGACGATGACGCCGACGAGCGACACCGAGCCGCCGAGCACGGCGGCGAGGATGCCGAGGTCGGCCTGGCCGGTCCGGCCCATGGCCATGCCGCCGACCAGGAGCGCGACGCCACCGACCGTGAGCAGGGTCGCGAGGACCGCGCGGACCTTGCCGGCCCCGCGCAGCGTCGGGGCGTCCGACGGGCGCAGCGCGGCGAGCGGTGCGACCCGGGAGGCGGCACGGGCGGGGGTGACGGCGGCGACCAGCGTGACGAGGACGCCGACGGCGAGCGGCACGAGCACGACCGCGGCGTTGAGCGAGATGGTGCCGGGCAGCGGTACCCCGAGGTCGAAGCTCGGCGCGACGAGGAGGCCAGCCTGCACGAGCAGTGCCCCGAGGACCACGCCGGCGACCGAGGCGATCAGGCCGAGGATCGCGGCCTCGAGCAGGACGCTGCGGTAGAGCTGGCCGGTGTCCGCGCCGATGCAGCGCAGCAGCGCGAGCATGCGCGACCGCTGGGCGACGAGCACCTGGAAGGTGTTGGCGATGACCAGGCCCGCCACGACGAGCGCGACGCCGGCGAAGGCGAGGACGAACACGAGGAACACGATGTTCTGGCCGCCGGACATCTCCGCGACGACCTGCTCGGCGTACTCCTGCGTGGTCAGGACGTCGGTGGCGGAGGGCACGGCCTCGGCGAGGGCCTGCCGCGCCTCCTCGAGCGCCGCGGGGTCGTCGAGCGCCACGAGCAGGGCGTCGTACGTCGGCGACGAGTCGGGCCCGCTGTCGTCGGCGACCCACTGGTCCAGGGTCGCCGCGGAGACGACGGCCATGCCGCCCGTGAGGGCGTACGCCTGGTACGGGTCCTCGACGAGGCCCGTGACGGTGAGCTTCTCGGTGACCTCCTGGTTGTCGTACCAGGTGCTGCCGTCCTCCTGGACCTCGGGCTCCGGGTCGACGATCCAGCGGTTGGCGTTGACCGTGTCACCGACCCCGAGGCCGAGCCGCTCGGCGACGTCGGTCGGCAGCGCGATGTCGGTCTGTCCCTGCGGCCAGTCGCCCTCGGCGAGGCGGAGCGGCGACAGCCGCTCGTCGGCCGGGTGGGCGGCGATCGACTGGTAGACGACCTTCCCGCCGCGCGACAGCTCGGTGAAGTAGGTCTGCTGGGCCTGCACCGCGGCGACGCCGTCGACGGCGCCTGCCGCCTCGGCGTCCTCCGGGGTGAGCTCCCAGCTCGAGTGGGAGACGACGAGGTCGGCGTCCGCGTAGCGGGCGGAGACCTGGTCGTAGGTCGTGCTGGTGACGATGTTGCCCACCAGCAGCGTCACGGTGACGAACGCGGTGCTGATGAGGATGGCGATGCCTGCGGCCGCCAGGCGGCCGGTGCTGCGGCGCATCTGGCCGAGCGTCAGGCGCGCGGTCGGGTAGCGGGAGCCGCCGCCGAGGGCGGGCGTGCTGTCGGTCGACACGACGGGCGTGGTGGTCGGTGGTGTGGTCGTGGCGGTCATCACGCACCCGTCCTACCGGTGGTCACCGCAGGCTCCAGCGTGCGCAGCGCGTCCAGACCCGCCATCGCCGACTCCGGGGTCGGGTCACTGATGTCCCCGGCGATCTTCCCGTCCGCGATCAGCACCACCCGGTCCGCGTACGCCGCCGCACTCGGGTCATGCGTCACCATGATGATCGTGCGCCCCAGCTCCCGCACCGAACGCCGCAGGAACGACAGCACCTCAGCCCCCGAACGCGAGTCCAGGTTGCCCGTCGGCTCGTCGGCGAACACCACCTCCGGCTGCGCGATCAACGCCCGCGCGATCGCCACCCGCTGCTGCTGACCACCCGAGAGCTCACCCGGCCGGTGCGTCAACCGCCCACCCAGCCCCAGCGTCTCCACCAGCGTGCCCAGCCACGCCCGGTCCACCTTCCCGCCGGCCAGCTCCACCGGCAACGTGATGTTCTGCTCGGCGGTGAACATCGGCAACAGGTTGAACTGCTGGAACACGAACCCCACCCGGTCCCGGCGCAACCGCGTCAACGCCTTGTCCCCCAGACCGGTGATCTCCGTCTCGCCCAGGAACACCTGACCACCCGAGGCCGAGTCCAGCCCCGCCAGCAGGTGCATCAACGTCGACTTGCCCGACCCCGAGGGCCCCATGATCGCCGTGAACCGGCCCTGCTCGAAGTCCACGTCCACCCCGTCCAACGCCCGCACCACCGCCTCACCACGGCCATACGTCTTGCTCAGGCTCCGGGCGCGCACGACGGGCGCCGTCTGTGTCGACATCTCGGTGAAGTCCATGCCGAGGACGCTACGCAGCGGCAGGCCCGGGCGCGTCAGGCCCCGGTCTGGTCCGCCCGGGACGGCGTCATACCCAGGTCGTAGGCACCGGTCGGGAATCACCCCTCATTTGGACAGAGGCACTCCTTCCTAAGGTTAGGCTTACCTGCGTGACACCGACTGCTCTCCGTGGGGACGACCTCGTGCTGGGGTACCAGCGCACCACCGTCGTGCACGGCGTCGCCGTCCGGCTCTCGCCGGGCGTCGTCACCGCGCTCGTGGGGCCGAACGGCTCCGGCAAGTCGACGGTGCTGCGCTCGCTCGCGCGCCTGCACCCCGTCCAGGAGGGCCGGGTGAGCGTCGGCGCCACGGCGGACGACACCGTCGACGCCGCGCCGCTGTCCGCGCGCGAGTTCGCCCGCCGCGTCACGCTGCTCGCCCAGTCCCGCCCGCACCCGGCCGGCCTCGAGGTGCGCGACGTCGTGGCGTTCGGCCGGCACCCGCACCGCCGCCGGTTCGCCCCGCTCACCGAGGCCGACCACGCCGCGATCGACCGCGCGATGGGCATCACGGGCGTGACGGCCATGGCCCGCCGCGGTGTCGACCAGCTCTCGGGCGGCGAGCTGCAGCGCGTCTGGCTCGCCACGTGCCTCGCGCAGGAGACCGGGGTCGTGCTGCTCGACGAGCCCACGAACCACCTCGACCTGCGCTACCAGGTCGAGACGCTCGACCTCGTGCGCGACCTCGCGGAGGACCACGGCACCGCCGTCGGCATCGTGCTGCACGACCTGGACCACGCGGCGTCCGTCGCCGACGAGGTCGTGCTGCTGCACCAGGGGCGTGTGCTCGCCTCCGGCCCACCCGCCGACGTGCTGACGGGCGAACACCTCTCGCTCGCCTACGGCCTGCCGATCGACGTCACCACCGACCCGGGCACCGGCCGCGTCCGCGTGCACCCCCGCGGCAGGCACCACGGCCGCACCCGCTGACCCCCACCCCCCCCGGACGCCGCCGCGACCACCGTCGGCGCGGCGTCCGCGCCGTCCGGCCGACAGGCGGCCGGAACGACAGACCAGAACGACCGAAGGAAGACCCATGTCCCTGCGCACCACCGCGTCCCTCGCCGGCGCCGCCCTGCTGCTGCTGCCGCTGCTCGCGGCCTGCGGCACGACCGACCCCGGCGCGGCGGCCCCCGCACCGTCCGAGGCGACCTCCGGCGACTGCGCCGACGTCGAGACGTCGACCGGCCCCGTCACGCTCACCGACTCGTTCGGCCGCACGGTCGAGCTGGAGCAGCCCGCCGAGCGCGTCGCGGTGCTCGAGTGGCAGCAGACCGAGGACCTCCTGAGCCTGTGCGTCACCCCGGTCGCCGTCGCCGACGTCGACGGGTACACCACCTGGAACGACGCCGAGGCGCTGCCCGAGGGCACGACCGACGTCGGCATGCGTGGCGAGCCCAACCTCGACGCCCTCTACGCGACCGACCCCGACCTGGTGGTCGTCGAGGCGTACACGCCGGACGACGAGATCATCGCGAAGCTCGAGGCCTACGACGTGCCGGTGCTGGCGACCAAGGGCGCCGACGCCGCCGACCCGATCGGCACCATGCTCGACACCTTCGGCCTCATCGCGCAGGCCACGGGCCGCAGCGAGCGTGCCGACGCCGTCGCCGCCGAGTTCCAGGCCCACCTCGACGAGGCGAAGGCCCTGATCGCGGAGGCCGAGCCGGAGCAGACCGAGTTCGTCTACTTCGACGGCTGGGTCGACGGCGGCAACGTCTCGCTCCGCCCGTTCGGCCAGGGCTCGCTCGTCGGTGAGCTGGGCGAGGAGATCGGCCTGACCAACGCGTGGACCGGCGAGGTGGACCCGGCCTACGGCCTGGGCCAGTCCGACATCGAGGGCATGACGGCGGTCGGCGACGCGACCCTCGTCTACACGGGGACGAAGGAGGGCGAGGACGACTGGACCGCCGCGCTCACGGCGAACGAGGTCTGGGCGGGCCTGCCCGCCGTGGCCGAGGACCGCGCCGTCCCGTTCCCCGAGCACGTCTGGACGTTCGGGGGGCCGCGCTCGGCCGAGAAGATCGTCGACGCGTACGTCGACGTCTTCACGAGCTGACCGGCGTACCGATGACCGCCACGCAGTCGCCGTCCACGGCACCCACCCGGCCCCAGGCCCCGACGACGCGTCCCGCCGCCTGGGCCACCGGCGGCGCGGCGCTGGTCGCGCTCGCGCTGGGCGTCGTCGTGGTGGGCGCCTGGCACCTGACCCAGGGCACGTCCGGCGTGGGCACGGCGGACCTGCTCCGCCTGCTCGCCGGGACGCTGACCGGGCAGGAGGCCGACGGCGACACGGCGGTCCGCGACATCCTGCTCGGGTCACGTCTGCCGCGCCTCGCGGCGGGCGTGACCGTCGGGTTCGCGCTCGGCGTCGCCGGGGCGCTCCTGCAGTCCGTGGCCCGCAACGCGCTGGCCTCCCCGGACACGCTCGCGGTGACCGCGGGCTCGTACGTCGCGGTCGTGGCCGTGGCGGCGTTCGGCCTCACGGTGCCCCTGTGGGCGTCGGGGGCCGTCGCGTTCGCGGGCGGCATCGCCGCAGCGGCGCTCGTGCTCGGGCTCGCGGGCGGGGCGGGCACGTCGTCCACCCGGCTCGTGCTCGCGGGCTCGGCCGTGGCGATGGCGCTGCAGTCGACGGCGCACGCGCTGCTCCTCCTGTTCGAGACCGAGACCACCGGCCTGTACGCGTGGGGGAGCGGCTCGCTGAGCCAGCTCGACCTGTCCGCCTTCTGGCGCGCGCTGCCCGTCGTCCTGCTGGCCACGCTCGGCGGTCTGCTGGTCTCCCGACGTCTCGACGTGCTCGGCCTCGGCGACGACACCGCCGGCGCGCTGGGTGTCCCGGTGCGGGCGACCCGCGCCGTCGGCGTGCTGCTCGCGGTCCTGCTCACCGCCGCGGCCGTCACGCTCGCCGGTCCGCTCGGCTTCGTCGGCCTCGCCGCGCCCGTCGTGGCGCGGCTGCTGGCCCGCGTCGTGCCCGCGCTGCACCGGCACGCCGTCCTCCTGCCCGCCGCCGGCCTGCTCGGCGCGTTCGTCGTCGTCCTGGCCGACGCCGTGGTCCGCGCGCTGCTCGGCGCCGAGGCGGCGCTGTCCGTGCCCACCGGTGTCGCCACGACGCTCGCGGGCGCCCTGGTCATGGTGCTGCTGGCCCGCCGGCTGCGCGACGCCGGGCCGTCCCGCCGCCCGCCCGCGGCGACGACGGGCCCGCGCAGCGGACGCCGGTTCGTGGTCGTCCTGGTCGTGTGCGTCGCCCTCGCCGCCGGCGCGGTCGTGCTCGGGCTGCTCGCCGGGTCCACCTGGCTGCGCACCGGCGACATCGCGCTGTGGCTCGACGGCCAGGGCCCCGCCGTGGTCCGGTTCGCGCTCGACGAGCGTGCGCCGCGCGTGCTGGCCGCGGTCGTCGCCGGGGCCGCGCTCGCTCTCGCGGGCACGATGGTGCAGGCCACGGCCCGGAACCCGCTCGCGGAGCCCGGCATCCTCGGGATCACCGGGGGAGCGGGGCTCGGCGCCGTCGTCGTCGTGACGGCGGTGGCAGGGACCGCGTGGGGCAACGGCGTGGCCGCGAGCAACGGCGCGATGCTCGTCGCGGCCGTGGGCGGCGGCCTGCTCGCGTTCGTCGTCGTCTACCTGCTGTCCTGGCGGGGCGGGCTGCACGCCGACCGCCTCGTGCTGGTCGGCATCGGCCTGGGCTACCTCACGACGGCGCTCACCACCTTGCTGCTGCTGCGCGCCGACCCGTGGAACACGCCCCGGATCTTCACGTGGCTCTCCGGCACCACCTACGGGCGCAGCCTCGAGCAGGTGCTGCCCGTCGTCGTCGTGCTCGCGCTGGCCGTGCCGCTCGCCGTGGTCGTGCGGCGCGAGCTCGACCTGCTCTCGCTCGACGACGACACCCCGCGCCTGCTCGGCGTGCGGCTCGAGCGCAGCCGCCTGCTCGTGCTCGCCGTCGCCGCGGGGCTGGCCGCCACGAGCGTGACGGCGGTCGGCGTCGTCGGGTTCGTCGGGCTGGTCGCACCGCACGCCGCCCGGGCGCTGGTCGGCGGCAGGCACGCGCGCGTCCTGCCCGTCGCGATGCTGCTCGGCGCCCTCCTGCTCGGCCTGGCCGACACCCTCGGCCGGACCGTCATCGCACCGGCCCAGCTCCCCGCGGGCCTGGTGGTCGCGCTGCTCGGCGCCCCGTACTTCGTGTGGCTGCTGGCGCGGTCGCGGACGTGAGCCGGCCGCCCTGCGGCAGGATGGGGCCGTGACCTTCAGCGAGACCGCACGCGCCGCCTTCCGCCGCGGCGACGACGACCTGGTGGCCCGACTCGCCCGGGACGAGGCCGAGCGCGCGCGGGCGGCCGGCGACGACCCGACGCTCGTGGAGGCGCTCTACCTGACGTCACGGCTCGCGGTGCGCGCGGGCGACCTCGACGAGGCGGCGCGCGTCGCGTCCGACGCGCTCGCGGTCGCCGTCGGCACGGGCGACCGCGCCCTGGAGGAGCGCCCGCGGCACGTGCTGGCCGGGGTCACCCGGATGGCGGGCGACCTCGGGCGGGCCCGCGTGCTGTACCAGGAGAGCATCGACCTCAACACCGAGCTCGGCGACGACCGCACCGTGACGTCGGAGGTGCACAACCTCGCCTTCACCGAGCTGGGACTCGGCGAGACCGCCGCGGCCAGGGACCGGTTCGCGGCGAGCCGTGCGCGCATCGTGGCGGGCGCGTACCGCGACCTCGTGCCGTACGCGTACGTGGGGGCGGCAGCGGTCGCGGTGGCCGACGGCGACCACGCGCGCGCCGCCCGCCTGGCCGGGCTCGCGCGGCGGGCGTTCGCCGAGCTCGGCCAGGTGCCCGACCCGGACGACGCCGCAGAGCTCGCGGCCGTGGACGCCGCCGTGCTGGGCGAGCTGGGCGCGGAGGCCGTCGACGCCGGACGGCAGGAGGGCGCCGGGCTCGACCCGTGGACGGTGCTCGTCGACGCCGCGGGGCGCGGGGCCGAGCCGGGGGCGTGAGCCCCTCCTCCCCGGCGTCGCCCGTTCCCGCGGCCGCCCTCAGGAGAACAGGCGCCGGAACACGTTCGTGTCCGCCAGGTCGATCAGCTCGTCGCCGCGGCCGGACAGGATGGTCCGGATCGCGTAGAGCGTGAACCCCTTGACCTGCTCGGCCGAGATCGCGGGCGGGATCGAGAGCTCCTGGCGTGCCGTGACGACGTCGAGCAGCGCCGGGCCGTCGTGCTCGAAGGCCCGGCGCAGCGCCCCCTCGAGGTCGTCCGGCTCCTCGACCCGCTCGCCGTGGATGCCGACGGCGCGCGCCACCTGGGCGAAGTCGGGGTTGTCGAGGTCGGTGCCGAAGTTCACGAACCCCGCGGCCTTCATCTCGACCTCGACGAAGTTCAGCGACGAGTTGTTGAACACGACGATCTTCACGGGCAGCCGGTTCTGCCGGACGGTGAGCAGCTCGCCGAGCAGCATCGCCAGCCCGCCGTCCCCGGCCAGGGCGACGACCTGCCGGTCCGGGTACGCCGACTGCGCGCCCACGGCCTGCGGCAGCGCGTTCGCCATGGTGCCGTGCGTGAACGACCCGATGAGCCGCCGCCTGCCGTTCATCGTCAGGTAGCGCGCGGCCCAGACGACCGGCGAGCCGACGTCGGGGACGAAGACCGCGTCGTCGTCGGCCAGCTCGCTGACCAGGCGTGCCACGTACTGCGGGTGGATGGGCGTGCGGTTGCGGTCGTTGTCGGCGAGGTCGTCGAGGTCCTTGCGGGCCCTGGCGTAGTGCTTGAGGGACGCGTCGAGGTGGCGGTGGTCCCTGTGCTCGTCGAGCAGCGGGAGCAGCGCGTCGATCGTGTCGCCGACGTCGCCCACCAGGCCCAGGTCCACCGGTGTGCGGCGGCCGATGTGCTCGCCGCGCAGGTCGACCTGCACGATCGTCGCCTTGCTCGGGAAGAACTGCTGGTAGGGGAAGTCGGTGCCGAGCATGAGCAGCGCGTCGCACGCCTCCATGGCGCGGTAGCCCGAGCTGAAGCCGAGCAGGCCGGTCATGCCGACGTCGTACGGGTTGTCGTACTCGAGGAACTCCTTGCCGCGCAGGGCGTGGACGATCGGCGCCTTGAGCCGGCCGGCGAGCTCGACCACCCGGTCGTGCGCGCCCTGCGTGCCCGCGCCACCGAGGATCGTCACCTTCTTCGCGCCGTTGAGGATGTCGGCGGCGCGCCGCAGCTCGTCGTCGTGCGGGCGCACCACGCTGCGCGTGGCCGTGATGGGGGCGGAGCGCCTGCGCTCGGCGCCCTCGGTGAGGAACGTCTCGCCCGGCACGACGACGACGGCGACGCCGCGCCGCTCGACCGCCGTCCGCATCGCGATCTCGAGCACGCGCGGGAGCTGCTGCGGCGTGCTCACCAGCTCGCAGTAGACGCTGCACTCGCGGAACAGCTCCTGCGGGTGCGTCTCCTGGAAGTACCCGCTGCCCACCTCGGCGGCCGGGATGTGCGCGGCGATCGCGAGCACGGGCACGCGGCTGCGCTGCGCGTCGAACAGCCCGTTGATCAGGTGCAGGTTCCCCGGACCGCAGCTGCCCGCGCACACGGTGAGCCGTCCGGTCAGGGCCGCCTCCGCGCCGGCGGCGAACGCGGCGGCCTCCTCGTGGCGCACGTGCTGCCACCCGATCTGCTCGCTGCGGCGCACGGCGTCCGTGAAGCCGTTGAGCGAGTCACCGGGCAGGCCGTAGACCCGCTCGACCCCGGCGTCCTCCATGATCTCGACGATGGTCTCGGCGACGTTCATGTGCCTCCTTCGTGGATCCCGTTCGAACCTAGCCCCGCGGGGTGGTCGTCGCACGTGGGCGCTACGCTCACGGGTATGCGGGAGGTGCAGGCCCACGACCGGTCGCCCGGGCTCGTCGCGTGGCTCCTCGACAGCGACCCCGCGCTGCGCTGGCAGGTCGAGCGGGACGTCGTCGGCGCGCCCGAGGACGTCTGGCGCGCGACGCGGGCGCGCGTCGCCACCGAGGGCTTCGCGGCCCGCCTGCTCGCGCTCCAGGACGACGCCGGGTCGTGGGCGGGCGGCGCGTTCTTCCCCGCGAGGTTCGACTTCGACGGACCGGAGGCGCAGCCGGGTGCCGGCCAGCCGTGGACCGCCACCAGCTGGTCGCTCACCGCGCTGCGCGAGTGGGGCCTCGACGCCGCGGTGCTCCAGGAGCGGGACACCGTGGCGCGCATCGCGGCGAACGTCCGCTGGGAGTACGACGACCTGCCCTACTGGGACGGCGAGGTCGACGCCTGCATCAACGGCTTCACGCTCGCCAACGGCGTGTGGCTCGGGGCGGACGTCGAGGGCATCGCGGACTGGTTCGTGACCCACCAGGCCGCGGAGGGCGGCTGGAACTGCGAGTGGGTCGAGGGCTCGACGCGGGCCTCGGTGCGCTCCACGCTCAACGCGCTGAAGGGCCTCCTCGTGCACGAGGAGGCGACCGGCGGCACGCCCGCCACGCGCGACGCCCAGCGGCGCGCGGAGGAGTACCTGCTCGAGCGCCGGCTGGTCCGCCGGCTGACGACCGGCGAGCCGTTCGGCGACTGGGTGTTCCGCCTCGCCTACCCGTTCCGCTCGTTCTACGACGTGCTCAGCGTGTCCGACTACTTCCGTGCCGCGTCCGTGCTGCGGGGTACCCCGCCCGACCCGCGGGTCGGCGAGGCGGTCGAGCACGTGCGCGCCCAGCGACGGCCCGACGGCACGTGGCTCCAGGCACGCAGGCATCCCGGGCGGGTGTGGTTCGAGGTGGACGTCGGCGCGGGGGAGCCCTCGCGGTGGCTCACCTTCCACGCCGCGCGCGTGCTCGCGTGGTGGGACGGCGCCCAGGTCTAGGCGGGCACGGAACCGGGCACGGAACCGGGCACAGCGAGCTGCGTCGCCGTCTCCACGAGCTCGTCGAGCGCGGCCGAACGCACCCCGGCCGGCCACGCGAGCAGCGTCGTGATCGGCGGCGCGTCGACGACGGGCACCGCCACGTGCTCCGGCCACTGCCAGGCACGGGACGAGGCGGGGATGACCAGCAGGGTGCGGCCGAGCGCGACGAGCTGCGCGAGCTGGGCCTGGGTGTGCACCTCGGGTCCGGGACCGGGCGGGTAGGTGCCGTCGTGCCGCGGCCAGCGCGCGATCGGGAGGTCGGGCACGTCGCTCACCTCGGCCAGCGTGAGGGTCGTGCGGCGCGCGAGCGGGTGGGCGCGCGGCACGATCGCGACCTGCCCCTCGGTCACGATCTCGACCGTGTCGAGCCCGGTGAGGACGTCGACGGGGGCGTGCACGATCGCGACGTCCGCGCTGCCGTCGTGCAGCAGGCCGACCTGCTCACCGATCTCGCACAGGACGACCTCGACGTCGACGGCGCCCGGCCGTGCGCCGTAGGTGTCCAGGAGCTGCTTGAGCAGCCCGTGGGAGGCGCCGGCCTTGGTGGTGAGCACGAGGCCCGGTCTCGGTGCGGCAGCCCGCCGGGTGCGGCGCACGGCGGCGTCGACCGCGTCGAGCGCCCGGCGTGCCTCGGCGAGCAGCACCTCGCCCGCGGGTGTGAGCGACACGCCGCGCCGGTCGCGGTCCAGGAGCGTGACGCCGAGCCGCCGCTCGAGCTGCTGGACGGCGCGCGACAGGGGCGGCTGCGCCATGGTGAGGCGCTCGGCAGCACGGCCGAAGTGCAGTTCCTCGGCGACGGCGACGAAGTAGCGCAGCTCGCGGGTCTCCGGTCGGTCCACGGCGGCAGCGTACGTCGGATCGCGGCGCGCTGATACCCGCGCGGTATCAGTGGCGACCGAACCGGTCTTGGACGCCCCGACCCGCCCCGGCGCACGATCGACGTGCACCCCGTCACGAGATCAGCACCGACGAGAGGAACACCCCCGTGAGCACCTCAGCCCCCACCCTGGCCGGCGGCACCTGGACGCTCGGCGACGACCTCACCGTGAGCCGGTTCGGCTACGGCGCCATGCAGCTGGCCGGCCCGGGGGTGATGGGCCCGCCCGCCGACCGGGACGGCGCCCTGGCCGTCCTGCGCGAGGCCGTCGACCTCGGCATCACCCACCTCGACACCGCCGGCGCCTACGGCCCGCGCGTCGTCAACGAGCTGATCCGCGAGGCCCTGCACCCCTACCCGGCCGGCCTGCTCGTGGCGACGAAGGCCGGCGCCCGGCGCGACGAGCAGGGCGGCTGGCCCGTCGCGCGCGAGCCCGGCGAGCTGCGGCGCCAGGTCGAGGACGACCTCGAGACCCTCGGCGTCGACACGCTCGGCCTCGTGCACCTGCGGCTCGGCGACGCCCAGGGCCGGGTGCCGGGCTCGGTCGCGCGGGCCTTCGAGACGCTCGCCGACCTGCGCGAGCAGGGCGTGATCCGGCACCTCGGCGTCAGCAACGCGACGCCCGAGCAGGTCGAGGAGGCCCAGCGGATCGCGCCCGTGGTCAGCGTGCAGAACCTGTACAACCTGGCCCACCGCGAGGACGACGCGCTGGTCGACCGGCTCGCCGGGCAGGGCGTCGCCTACGTGCCCTGGTTCCCGCTGGGCGGGTTCACGCCGCTGCAGTCGGACGCGCTGTCGGCCGTCGCGGCCCGGCTCGGCGCGACGCCGATCGCCGTCGCCCTGGCGTGGCTGCTCCAGCGCTCGCCGAACGTCCTGCCGATCCCCGGGACGTCGTCGGTGGCGCACCTGCGCGAGAACGTGGCGGGAGCGGCGCTGGAGCTCACGCCCGAGGACGTCGCCGAGCTCGACCGGATCGGCGGGCGGTAGCGCGGCATCGGCTACCGCACCTGCTTGACCCGCGGCACGCTGATCGCGCCCAGCACGCCGAGCAGGGCGCCGCTCAGGAACAGGCCCGGGTAGCCGAACGCGGCGATCAGCCCCGGCGCCGCGGTCCGCATCGAGCACGAGCCCCCCCGAGCAGCACCACCTCGACGGCGCCGGCGCGATCGGCACGCCGTTCTCCGCGGCGTGGCGCACCGATCTCCTGGCGCGCGACCTGGGCGAGCAGGCCTGGCAGGGCGGGGACGAGGTCCGCCTGGAGCCGCGCCCGTTCCAGATCGTGACGCTCCGCGTGCGGGCGACGTCCTGACGTGTTGGCGGGCGGCCGGCGCGGACTTCACCCGGTGGAGGGCGCCGCTGTGCCGGTTTTCGACCGTATGTCGCCCTATCCTGCGGTCGTGAGCCTCAGCCCGGGGTGGACAGGACCGCCGGCAGCGGGCCGGGCGAGGCGTGGCGACGGGGGAGAGCTGTGGCGGACCAGCGGGAGCACGACCTGAGCTTCGCCGAGCCGGCTTCGCGTCCGCAGGACGTGCCGTCGCCGTACCTCCCGCCCCCGGGCTCTCCCTCGGGCTCGCCGGGGCTCCGCCCGGGCGCCGGCTCCTCGGCGAGCAACCCGCAGGCGACGGCGAGCCTCGTGCTCGGCATCGTGTCGGTGGTGCTGAGCCTGGTGTTCGTCCCGGCGATCCTCGGCGTGATCCTCGGCATCGTCGGGCTCGCCCGGGCACGGCGTGGCGACCCGCCGACCGGCCGCGGGGCGGCGGTCACCGGCATCGTGCTCTCGGTGCTGGGCGCGGGCCTCGGCGTCGTGCTCGCCGTCGCGGCCGTGGGCTGGGTCTCCGACCTCGGGGAGGAGATCGCGCGGGAGACGGCGCAGTCCGCGGCGCCCGGCGACACGGACGCCGGGCCGGAGGCCGAGCCCTTCGACCCGGCCGACTACGCCGAGGTGGACGCCGCGCGGTGGGAGTCGATCGCGAAGGATCCTGAGGGCGCGCAGGGCCGCTCGGTCGTGGTGTACGCCGAGGTGCTCCAGTTCGACAGCCGCACGGGAGACGACCGCTTGGTCGCCGCCGCGGGGGCCGACCAGCCCGGCGAGTCCGGGGAGCTGACGTCCAGCGCGGTCGTCGTCGGCGAGGAGGCGCTGCTCGCCGACGTGCGGAACGGTGACGTGCTGCGGCTGCACGGCGTCGTGACCGGCTCCCACGAGTTCGAGACCCCGATCGGCGGCAACGCCACGGTCCCCGTGCTCACCGTCGCGCACGTCGAGGAGGTCGGGTTCGTGGACCTCGGCGACGACTTCGAGGTCGGTGCGCCGGGCCGTGACGAGATCGGTCTGCTCACGGTGCCGGTCACCGTGACCAGCAGCGCGAGCGGGCCGACCACCTACGCTGCCGACCTCGTCGCGGAGAGCGAGGACGGCGAGACCACGTACGGCACGGCGATCGTGCTGGTCGAGGACCTCGGCGCCGGGAAGACGGGGACGACCGAGGTCGTCTTCTTCGACGAGGTGCCCGGCGACGCCGTCTTCCGGATCAGGAACACCGCGCGGTATCCCGGATGACGGCCGCTGCGCCGTGGCACCCCGACATCCGGCGTGACCTCGTCCCGGGCGTCCCGTCGCGGTTCTGGGGGCAGGCGTGGCGCGGTGCGGTGGTCGCCGCGGGGCTTCGCAGGGAACGGGCAGAGCGCGCCGCGGGCTACACCACGAGGGTCGGGCACGAGCACGCGGACGAGGCCCTCGTGGACGTCGACGTCGTCGACCCCCGGTCCGGCCGGGTGCTCCGGCTCGCCGGAGAACCGATGCCCCGTGCGTTCTTCAACGACCGGGCCGCCTTCATGCGCGACCGGCTCGCGCGCGTCCGCGCCGCGGCGTCCGCCTGACCCGTCCTGCCCGCCCGCCCTGCGGGGCGTGGCTGCCGCCTGCCCGGAACCCTTGACGTCCGACGAGGTCGGCCCGTAAGGTCCACACCGCAGACTGCAAGAAATTGACAAGCGACGAGCACAAAGCAGTGCACACGCTGCAAATCTTCCATGTCGCTCCGGGTGTGACCGCCCTCGACGGGCGCTGCGACCCACGGGTGACCGAGCCCGCCACGGCGGGAGAACGAGGACGTTCATGAGAATTCCCGGGAAGAGAACACCCTGGAGGCACACGGTCGTGGCGGGCGCCGCGCTGGCGCTCGTCGCGCCGCTCGGCCTGGCCGCCGCCGGCACCGCCTCCGCCGCCGACGCGACCAACCTCGCGCTGCGCGCACCCGTGACGGCGTCGTCCGTGACGCAGAGCTACGTCGCGGGCAACGCCGTCGACGGTGACACCGCGACGTACTGGGAGGGCGCGGGCGGGGCCTACCCCGCGCACCTCACGGTCGAGCTCGGCGAGGAGGCCGCGCTCGACCGTGCCGTCGTCACGCTCCCGCCGCCCGCGGTGTGGCAGCCGCGGACCCAGACCTTCAGCGTGCAGGCGCGGTCCGCCGGCGACACGGCGTTCCGGACCCTCGTCGCCGCCGAGGAGCACGCGTTCGACCCCGCGACCGGCAACCGCGTCGAGATCCCGCTCGACGGCGAGGCCGACGAGGTGCGCCTCGTGTTCACCGCGAACACCGGGGCGGGCAGCGGACAGGTCTCCGAGCTGCAGGTGTGGGGCACGCCGACGGGCGACCCCGACCCGACGGACCCCACCGACCCGACCGAGGACCCGACGGGCCCGAACCACGCGGAGGGCAGGCCCGCCGCGGCATCGTCGACCGAGTGGGTCTACCGCGCCGAGAACGCCGTCGACGGCGACGTCGGCACCTACTGGGAGGGTGCGGGCGGGCAGTACCCGTCGACGCTCGACGTGGCGCTCGCGGCGCCCACCGAGGTGAGCACCGTGCGCGTGCGGCTCAACCCCGACAGTGCGTGGGGTCAGCGCACGCAGACGTTCTCCGTCCTCGGCCGGACCGGCGACGGCGCGTGGCAGGAGCTCGCGCCGTCCGCCGCGCGTGCCTTCGCGCCGGGGAGCGGCAACGTGGTGGACGTGCCCGTCGCGGGCACGGCGACCGACGTGCGCCTGCGCTTCACGGGCAACACGGGCGCAGGCAACGGGCAGGTCGCCGAGCTCGAGGTCTACGGAGCCCCCGCACCCGGTCCGAACCTCACCGTCACCGCGGTCGGCACCGCTCCGGCCGCGCCGACGGCGACGACGCCGGTGACGGTCACCGCGACCGTCGAGAACACGGGCGACCGCGCGTCGGCCGCCACGACGCTCGATGCGCGGCTCGGCGGTGCGACGGTCGGGTCCGCCGACGTGGGCGCCCTGCAGCCCGGCGCGTCCGCGCAGGTCGAGGTCGACGCCGGCACCCGTCCGGCGGGCGAGTACACGGTCGGCGCGGTCGTCGATCCCGGCAACACGGTGGCCGAGCAGGACGAGTCCGACAACGCGTTCACCGCCGGGCAGCCGCTCGTCGTGCGCGAGGCGCCCGGCCCCGACCTCGAGGTCGTCTCGGTGAGCTCCGACCCGGCGAACCCCGCCGTCGGCGCCGCCGTGTCGTTCGCCGTCCAGGTGCGCAACCGCGGCGACGAGACGGCGGCGGCCGGCTCCGTCACGCGCGTCGTCGCGGGCTCGACCCGGCTCGACGCCACGACGCCGGCGGTCCCGGCGGGCGAGACGGTGACCGTCCGTCCGTCCGGTACGTGGAGCGCGGCCGACGGCGGCGTGACCGTCACCGCGACGGCCGACGCGACCGACGTCGTGCCGGAGACGAACGAGGACAACAACACCGGCACCCTGTCGCTCACGGTCGGCCGCGGCGCCGCCGTCCCGTACACGACGTACGAGGCGGAGGACGGCCCGTACACCGGCACGCTGCTGCAGGCCGACCCGGAGCGCACCTTCGGTCACACGAACTTCGCGACCGAGTCGTCGGGCCGGCAGTCGGTGCGGCTGACGAGCACCGGGCAGTACGTCGAGCTCACGTCGACGGTGCCCACCAACTCGATCGTCGTGCGCGCCTCGATCCCCGACGCGCCGTCGGGCGGCGGCCTCGAGAAAACGATCAGCCTCTACGCGGACGGCGAGTTCGTGCAGAAGCTGACCCTCTCGTCGCGGCACTCGTGGCTCTACGGCACCACGGACCAGCCCGAGGGGCTGACCAACACCCCGGGCGGCGACGCGCGGCGGCTGTTCGACGAGTCGCACGCGCTGCTGGGCCGTACGTTCCCCGCCGGCACCGAGTTCCGCCTCCAGCGCGACGCCGACGACGACGCGGCGTTCTACGTCCTCGACCTCGTCGAGCTGGAGGAGGTGGCGCCGGCGGCGTCCAAGCCCGCGCAGTGCACGTCGATCACGGAGTACGGCGCCGTGCCGGACGACGGGATCGACGACGCCGACGCCATCCAGGAGGCCGTCACCGCCGACCAGAACGGCGAGATCGACTGCGTGTGGATCCCGGCGGGGCAGTGGCGCCAGGAGAAGAAGATCCTCACCGACGACCCGCAGGACCGCGGCACCCACAACCAGGTCGGCATCAGCGACGTCACCATCCGCGGTGCGGGCATGTGGCACTCCCAGCTCTACAGCCTGATCCAGCCGCAGGACGCCGGGGGCATCAACCACCCGCACGAGGGCAACTTCGGCTTCGACATCGACGACAACGTGCAGATCTCCGACATCGCGATCTTCGGCTCCGGCCGCATCCGCGGCGGCGACGGCGACGCCGAGGGCGGCGTCGCGCTCAACGGGCGCTTCGGGCAGGACACGAAGATCAGCAACGTGTGGATCGAGCACGCCAACGTCGCGGTCTGGGTGGGGCGCGACTACAGCAACATCCCGGAGCTGTGGGGTCCGGGTGACGGGCTGGAGCTGTCCGGCATGCGCATCCGCAACACCTACGCGGACGGCGTCAACTTCAGCAACGGCACGCGCAACTCGATCGTGGTCAACTCGTCCTTCCGCAACACGGGCGACGACGCGCTCGCCGTCTGGGCGAACCCGTACGTGCGGGACCAGTCGGTGGACATCGGCCACGACAACACGTTCCGCAACAACACCGTCCAGCTGCCGTGGCGCGCCAACGGCATCGCGATCTACGGCGGCTACGACAACACGATCGAGGGCAACCTGGTCTACGACACGATGAACTACCCCGGCATCATGCTCGCCACCGACCACAGCCCGCTGCCGTTCTCCGGCACGACGCTGGTGGCCGACAACGGGCTCTACCGCACCGGCGGGGCGTTCTGGAACGAGGACCAGGAGTTCGGCGCGATCACCCTGTTCGCGCAGACGCACCCGATCGTGGGCGTGGTCATCCGGGACACCGACATCGTCGACTCGACGTACGACGGCATCCAGTTCAAGGACGGGAACATGCCCGACGTGCGGATCAGCGGCGTGCGGATCGACAGGTCGAACAACGGCTCCGGCATCCTCGCGATGAACGGCGCCCGCGGCAGCGCGACCCTGTCGGACGTGACCATCACGAACTCCCGTGACGGTGACATCGAGGTGCAGTCGGGCTCGCAGTTCGTGATCACCCAGGAGTAGTCCTCGCGAGCGCGGTCGCTCGTCGCGGGACCGGTCGATGCCCGGCCGGTCCCGCGGCAAGCGGCCGCACGTCGTCCCCGGCCCGTTACGCGAGGGCGCGTGGCGTCCAGACGCCGAACCACTGCTGCGCGCCGTACGCCTCGAAGCGCTCGGTCTCCACGAACCCCAGCCGCGTCGCGAGGCGCACCGAGCGCACGTTGGCCGTCTGGGTGGTCAGCACCACCGGCTCGCCGGGCACCGCGCTCGCGAACCAGCCGAGCGCGGCGGTGCACGCCTCCGCGGCGTACCCGTTGCCCCAGACGTCCGGCAGGAACAGGTAGCCGAGCTCGATCCGGCCCGCCGTGCGCGGGGCCTCGTGCTCGCCGTCGTGGGCGTCGAGCGTGACCAGACCGATCATGCCGCCGTCGCGGTCCACCACGAAGTGTCCCGGGCGTCCCTTCGGCACGGCGGGCACCGACCGCTCGACCTCCTCGCGCGGCAGCGCCCCGCCGAGGTAGGCGTTGACCTGCGCCGAGGCGTGCAGCTCCACCACCACGTCGCGGTCGGCGGCGTCGGGCTCGCGCAGCAGCAGCCGCTCGGTCCGGATCGGCGCCGGCGGCCACGTGACGCTTCCGAGGTCTACCATCCCGGCACCATAGCCGGACCCCGGCGTCGCTCGGCAGAGGGCCCGAGCGGGAGTGTCAGTGGTGGCGCGTACGTTCGGTGCATGGCCCTGCGCATCGAAGAGCTGAGTCCGGAGAACATCGCCGACGTGCTCCGGCTGCCCCCGCAGCCCGGGGACGACGAACCCGTCGCGCCGACGGCCTGGTCCGTGGCCGAGGCCTACGTGCAGCCCACCGCGTGGCCGCGTGCCGTCACCGACGACGGCGAGGTCGTCGGCTTCGTCATGGCCAACTGGAACCCCGAGGAGCACGAGCCGGCCTTCCGTGCCGGGATCTGGCGCCTCAACGTCGCGTCCTCGGCGCGCGGACGAGGCGTCGGGCGCTTCGCCGTGGAGGAGGTCGCGGCCGAGGCCCGGCGACGCGGTGTCGACCGCATCACCGTGCTGTGGGACGCCCGGCACCCCGCGAGCCCTGAACAGTTCTACCTGCGGTGCGGGTTCCGGCCCGTCGGGGAGCTGTTCGGCGAGGTCGTCGGCGAGCTCGTGGTGTAGCAGCGCCCGACGCGCCCCCGCCGTACACCTCCCCGCCGGGAGGCGCCGGTGTCGGTCGCGGAGGGCCGGCCGGCCCGTCCCCGAGCCGCAGCGATCGGTCCGGACCCGTCAGGCCACGAACGTGTACGTCCCCGACCCGACCCGCACCACCGCGGCGTCGGCCTCGTACGTCACCTCCGTCACGCCCTCCGCGCGGGACAGCGGGCGGCCCTGCTCGGTGACCGCCTCGGGTTCGCCGGACGGCACCCGCACCGTCGCCGTCGTGCCCACCGGGACCGTGACGGTCAGGCGCAGCCGGCGGCCCGAGCGGTGCCAGGCGCTGGCGGCGGTGCCGAACGGCGTCCGGACCGACGCGCTCGCGCGGTCGAGGTGCTCCGTCACGGCGGGGGCGACGGTGAGGTCGCGGAACCCGGTGTCGGGCGAGGCCTGGAGGCCGGCGACGTGCTGGTAGAACCAGTCGTCGACGGTGCCCAGGAAGTAGTGCCCGTAGGAGCGCGCCTCCAGCGACCAGTGCTCCCACATCGACGTCGCCCCGTTCTCGATCATGTACCCCCAGCTCGGGTACGCCGTCTGGACGGCGAGCTCGTAGGCGACGTCGGCGTGCCCGTACCGGGTCAGCACCGGCAGCAGCCACTTGGTGCCGAGCACGCCGGTGTTGAGCGTGGTGCCGCGCGAGCGCACGTCGGCGACGATGCTGTCGACCACGCGCCGCGCGGTCGCGTCGTCGGGCACGAGGCCGTGCTGGACCGCGAGCACGTTGTGCGTCTGGCGGTACCCGCGGTCGCCCGTGCCGCGGTAGTACCCGGCGTCGTGGTCGAGGAACGCGTCGTTGAACGCCGCCCGTACGGTGGCGGCGCCGCGGGCGAAGTGCTCGACGTCGGCGGCCTTGCCGAGGAACCCGGCGCTGCGCCGCATGGACACGAGCATCGCGTGGAGGAACGCCGTCGCCGAGACCCGCAGGTCCTCGGGCGCGTTGCCGCCGCCCGGGCTGGCCTCGGGACTCACCCAGTCGCCGAGCCGCGCGTCGGGGACGATGCCGCCGTCGGACCGGTCGAGCTCGAGGTCGACGTAGCGCTTCATCCCGTCGTAGCACTCGGTCAGCACGCGGGTGTCGCCGCCGTACTGGTACAGCCACCAGGGGATCATCACGTAGGCCGCGTGCCACGGCGGGCACACGCCCCACTCGCCCCAGTCGCCGGAGCTGGGGGCGATGACGAGCGGGCGGCCCTGGTCGTCGCGCGTCTCGTGCACGTCGCGCAGCCACTTGGCGAACAGCTCGTGCGTATCGAGGTTGAGCAGGAACATCTCGGCACCGAGGGCGGCGTCGCCGGTCCAGCCGTTCTTCTCGAACATCGGGGTGTCGGTCGGGATCCCGTGGAGGTTGTTCTTCATCGTGTCGACCACGGCGCGGTGGACCCGGTTCATGATCCGGCTCGAGCTGTCGAACCGGCCCGTCTCCGCCGCGGCCGTGTGCACCACGCGTGCGGTGAACGCCGACAGCGGCGGCGGGCCGTCCTGCGGCCAGCCGGTCACCTCGATGTACTGGAAGCCCTTGTAGGAGAACCTCGGCTCCCACGTCTCGGGCCTGCCGGTCCCGGCGAGCGTGAACCGGTCCGTCTGGAACCCGGCCTGGAACCCGCCGTTGTTGGCCGCGTTCACGCGGCCCCCCTCGGTGAGCTTCTCGCCGTGCAGGGCCCGCACCGTCGCGCCGGCGGGGCCGGTCACGGTGTACCGCACCCAGCCCGCGATCACGCGCGGGAACTTCACGACGTACACGCCGGGCTCGGGCTCCGTCACCTCGACCGCGGGCAGGGACTCCGCGACGGTGATCGGCTGCTGCCGCTGGTTGACCAGCACGCCGCGCGGGCCCGGTGCCTCGGCGGCGGCCGTCCACGCGGCGTCGTCGAACCCGACCGTGTCCCAGCCCGGCACGGTCCGGCGCGCGTCGTACGCCTCGCCGCCGTACAGGTCGTCGAACACCGTGGGGCCGTCGTGCAGGCGCCAGGAGGTGTCGGTCACCACGCGCTCGACGCGCCCGCCCGCGTACCGCAGGTGCAGCACCGCGCGGACGACGGGCTCGTCGTGCCACGGCGGCGACTCCCACCGCCAGACGTTGCCGCCCGTCATCCCGTAGAACCCGCGGCCCAGCTCGATGCCGAGCACGTTGCGGCCCCGGCGCAGCCGTCGCGTGAGGTCGGTCGCGGTGTACTGCACGGTGTCGTCGTAGTCGGTGAAGCCCGGGGCGAGCACCTGATCGTCGGCGGGCCTGCCGTTGAGCGACACGTTCGCGTACCCGCCCGCGGCCAGGTACAGGGTCGCGCGCTCGAGGCGCGGACCCACCTCGAGCTCCCGGCGCAGCAGCGGCGCGGGCAACGGGTCACGCACCGGCAGCCGGACGCCGCTGCCCCACGGCCCGGACCCGTACGCCGCGATCTCCTGCGCGGGCGCCCAGCCGGAGTCGTCGAGGTCGGGTCGTGCGAAGTCGTCGGGGGCATCGGTCGCGGCCTTCCACCCGGCGCCCGAGGTGAGCAGCGCGGTCGAGCCGTCGTCGTACGTGAGGCGGACGACGGCGAGCACCGCGCCCGCGCTCACCGCGTCGTTGCTGCCGCGCACGGCGACGACGGTGCGCGAGCCCGACACCTCGGCGTCGTAGAACTGTGAGGACTGCCAGCCGTTCTCGACGGCCTCGGTCGCGCCGACCTCGACGCCGTCGACCCAGAGCGTGAACGCGTCGTCGGCCGTGATCAGCACCTCCGCGCGGGTCGCCGTCGTCCCCTCGGGCGCGGCGTGGCCGACCCGGAACATGCGGTCGGCGCCGGGCAGCTCGCCGTCGGCGAGCCACATCCAGATCGCGCCGTCGAACCGCAGGTCGGTGACCTCGCCCCGCCGCCGCTCGTTGCCGATCCAGCGCGCGCCGCCCCAGTCCTCCTCGGCGTGCAGGCCCGTGCGGAACGTCGAGGTCGTCGACGCGCCGCCGTGCGTGGTGACGACGTCGACGCGCCACGTGTGCTCGGTGGCGGCGCGCAGCGCCGGCCCGTCGTAGGCGACGTTCGCCGACTCGGCCGACCGCACGACACCGCTGTCCCAGACCGTACGCCCGCCCGGCCCGGCCTCCGTGACCCGCAGCCGGTACGACGTCTGCTCCACGCCGCGGCCGTCCGCCTCGATCGTCCACGAGAACCGGGGCCGGTCGACGTCGATCCCGAGCGGTGTCGCCTTCTTCTCCACGAGCGGGTCGGTCAGCCGCACCCGGCCGCCGTGCCCGCCGCCGGGCTGCGGCCGCGCGGCGGCACCCGCGGGGATCACGGCGGGCAGGGTGGCGGCGGTGGACGCGACGCCGGCGGTCTTGAGGAACAGTCTGCGGTCCAGGGTCATGGCGCCTCCAGGCGTGGGCGGTGAAGCGAGCTCCATTGCAACGTTTCAAACACGCGCCAGCCAGTGTAGGTGCGACCTCTCGTCCTGACCAGGGCCTGGCGGGCCGCAGCCGCCGCCTCAGCCCGGGAACGCCTTGCCGGGGTTGAGCAGGCCCTGCGGGTCCAGCGCGTCCTTGATCGCGCGGTGCATCGCGAGCGCCACCGGGCTCAGCTCCTGTGCCGCGCCCGCCAGCTTGAGCAGGCCCACGCCGTGCTCGCCCGTGACCGTGCCGCCCAGCGCCCGGCACTCGTCGACGATCCGGTCGAACGCGACCTCGGCCCGCGCCTTGGCGGCGTCGTCGCCCTCGGGCGCGATGATGAGCGGGTGCAGGTTGCCGTCCCCGGCGTGCGCGATGTTCGCGATCACGACGTCGGCCTCGCGGGCGATGCGCTCGATCCGGCCGAGCATCTCCGCGACGGCCCCGCGCGGCACGCACACGTCCTCGGTGAGCACGGGGCCGAGCCGCTCCAGCGCGGGGTAGGCGAGCCGGCGGGCGAGGAACAGGCGGTCGGCGTCCTCCGGGGTGACGGCGCGCTCGACCCGGAGGCTGCCCGCGTCCGCGAGGTGCGCGGCGACCCGGTCGGCCAGTTCCTCGCCCGCCGCGCCCGGCTCGTCGACCTTGGCCAGCAGCAGCGCGGCGGCGCCGTCGGGCAGGGTCCAGCCCTGCCAGTCCGCGACGGCGCGCACGCACGTCCGGTCGATGAGCTCGAGCGCCGCGGGCACGATCCCGGCGGCCGAGACGGCGGCGACGGCGTCCCCGGCGTCGGAGAGCGAGCCGAACCAGCCGACGACGGCCCGGTCCTCGCGCCCGGCGAGCGGGCGCAGCGCGAGGGTGACGTCGACGACGACGCCGAGCGTGCCCTCCGACCCGACCATGAGTCCGGTGAGGTCGTACCCCGTCACGCCCTTGGCCGTGGTGCGGCCGAGGCGGGCGACCGAGCCGTCCGCGAGCACGACGGTCATGCCCAGCACGTAGTCCCGCGTCACGCCGTACTTGACGCAGCACAGGCCGCCGGCGTTCGTGGCGACGTTGCCGCCGATGGTCGAGATCGCCTGGCTCGCCGGGTCCGGCGGGTACCAGAGGCCGTGGGCGGCGACGTGCCGGCGCAGGTCGTCGTTGAGCACGCCCGCCTCGACGACGGCATAGCGCTCCGCCACGTTCACCTCGCGGATCGCCGTCATGCGCTCGAGCGACAGCACGACGCAGCCCGCGACGGCGTTGGCCCCGCCGGACAGGCCGGTGCCCGCCCCGCGCGGCACCACGGGGGCACCGTGCTCCGCGGCGGTGCGCACGGTGGTCACGACGTCCTCCAGGCTCGTCGCGAGCACGACGGCGGCGGGCGTCGCGTAGGCGGCCCACTCGGCGTCGTCGTGGGCGTAGCGGTCGAGCTCGGCACCGTCGGTGAGGACGGTGCCGGCGGGCAGGGCGGTCCGGAGGGCCGCGGGGAGGTCGGTGCGGGTCATCGGTCTGGGATCGTATCCCGCCCACCGCGCTCCGCCCCGGCCGCGCACGTGAGCGCCACCGTCTGCTGATCGGGGTACGCCGGGCCCGGGGTCAGTCCTCGCGGCCCGGTCGTGCCGAGCGCAGGCGCTTGGTGTCCGAGCGCTGCTTCTTGGCGGCCAGCCGCCGCTCCTGCGAGCCGCGGGTCGCCCGGGTGGGCCTGCGGGTGCGGGGTCCGGGGGCCAGCGCGTCCGCGACGAGCGCGGCGAGGCGGGCCGCGGCGGCGGCGCGGTTGCGCCGCTGCTCCCGGTGCTCCGAGGCGACGACGGTGAGGACGCCGTCGGTCAGCCGCGCTGCGAGCCGCTCCGTGAGGCGCTGCCGCTGCGCGTCGTTCAGCACCGTGGACCCCTGCACGTCCCACGACAGCTCGACGCGCGAGTCGGTCGTGTTGACGCCCTGCCCGCCCGGGCCGGACGACCGGGAGAACCGCTCGGTGAGCTCGGCCCGGGGGATGGTCAGGGCGGGTGTGACGGCGAGGCCGGGGCGGGCGGGCGAGGGCATGCGTCCATCCTCGCGCATCGGCGGGCGCAGGAGAGCCTGCGGGCACGCCGACAGGCCCCGGCACGGCGTGCCGGGGCTATCTATAAAAGGCGCCAGGAAATTTCCAGCCGAGGCGCGAGAAATGCGCTCGCGCAATTGCGGCTTCCTCGTGCGCACCGCGGCGCAGAAAAAGGTGCGCTCAGGGAAGAGCTCCCCCACGGGCGACCGTGGGGGAGCTCTCCTGCTGGGGGATCGACTCCCGCAGACCTGGGTGTCCTACCAGGTCAGAGACCCAGCAGGCACAGCACCTGGGCGACGGTGAGACCCAGGTTGCAGACCAGGTTGGCGACGATGTCGATGAGGCTCATGTGCGAGCTCCTTCTTGTTAATTGGGGATCACGGACGTTTGCCCGTGAGTCGAACGGTGTTCGCGTTCTATACGTTAAGTAGGCGAGCCGGACAGTGCAACGTGAAGGGGATATTGATTGTTAAAGCGCGAAATGAGCGGCGCCGTGATAGTGGCCCCGGGCGACAGTCGCGGGCCCGCGGGGGACGGGTGACACTGGCCTCATGGCGACGACGAGCGCGGGGCTGCTGCTCTACCGGCGGACCGCCGGCGGCGGGTTCGAGGTGCTGCTCGGGCACATGGGCGGCCCGTTCTGGGCGCGCAAGGACGCGGGGGCGTGGACCCTGCTCAAGGGTGAGCTCGAGCCCGGCGAGGACCCGCACGCGGCGGCGCTGCGCGAGGCCGCGGAGGAGCTCGGGCTCGACCTGCCGACGGCGTCCGTGCCCGACGTGCCGCTCGGCGAGGTCCGGCAGCGCGCGGGCAAGGTGGTGCACGCCTGGGCGCGTGCGTGGCCGGAGCCGGGGCTGGACCTGACCCGGGCGCGCAGCAACACGATCGAGATCGAGTGGCCCCCGCGCTCGGGGCGGCGCCTGGAGATCCCGGAGATCGACCGGGTCGCCTGGTTCCCGCCCGACGACGCGCGCCGGCTCGTCGTCAGCGCCCAGGGGGCGTTCGTGGACCGGCTGGCCGCGGCCCTCGCGTCCTGAGGCCGCGCGCGGCCGCGCACGACGGGCCCTGCCGGATCACCGGCAGGGCCCGTCGCGCGGCAGGGTGGGTGGGTGTCAGGGCTCGATCGTCGGCACGAAGTTGTCCAGCAGGAACTGGCCCTTCTCGCCGCCGGGCAGCTCGCCCATGAAGCGGGTGACGACGCCCGTCGTCTCCGACTCGACGTACACCTCGAAGTCGATCGTCTCGACCGTGGGGTCGGCCCAGTGGCCCTTCTGCGCGGCCACGAGCACGGCCTCCGAGGCGCCGTCGACCTCGATGTACTGCGCGTAGAAGCCGATCTCGTTCAGCCACTCGGGGTCCGGCATCTCCTGGTCGACGAACGGCGACTGGACGAGGATCCGCCAGTGCTGCTCGCCCCACTCGGTGGAGGCGGCGACCTCGGGCGAGGTCCACTCGTGGCCCGGTCCGCCGTCGCCCACGACCGCCTCGCCGGTCCAGTCGCCGGGCACCAGGTAGCCGACGCCCGCCGTGTCGGTCGCCTGCCACGTGTCGGTCGCGCCCTCGGTCGGCTCGCCCAGGTCGATCGGGATGCCGACGGGGTCGCAGCCGGACAGGCCCGCCGCGACGGACGGGGCGTGGGCCGAGGCGACCGAGCAGGCGATGCCGGAGGGGCTCGCGACGGCGGCCGTGGTGGTGCCGGCGGCGAGGCCGACGGCGAGCGCGGCGGTCAGCAGGGCGGTACGAACCTTCTTCTGTGTCGGTGTCATGCCTTCTCAGACGCACCACCCGGCGGAAAGGTTGTGCGTCCGCGCAGGTCAGGCGGCCGCACCGCGCAGCCTCGCCACCTCGCGCCGCACCGGCCGAGGCGCTCAGGGGACGATGACGCGTCGCCCGCGCGCGTGCCCGGCCTGGCTGTCGGCGTGCGCGCGGGCGGCGTCCGCGAACGTGTAGACCCGCTCGACCGGGAGGTGGAGCCGCCCGGCGGTGACCAGCTCGGCGCCGCGCGCCAGGGCCGCACGCACGTCGCCCGCCACACCGGAGAACCGCACCCCGAGCTCGGGCGCGGTGAGGTCCGCGACGGACACCACGCGGTCCGGGTCGCCCGTGAGCTCGACCAGCTCCCGGAGCACACCGGCACCCGCGAGGTCGAGCGCGGCGTCGACCCGGCCCAGCGCGCGCACCCGGCCGGGCCACCCCGCGTCGTACGTCGTGGGGGTGGCGCCCAGGTCGCGCACGTAGTCCTGGTTCGCGGTGCTCGCCGTGCCGATCACGGCGACGCCGCGGGCGCGTGCGACCTGCAGCACGGCTGACCCCACGCCCCCTGCCGCGCCGCTGACCAGCAGCGTCTCACCGGGTCGGACACCGACCTGCTCGAGGGTCCGCAGCGCCGTCTCGACGGGCGACGGGTACCCGGCGGCCTCCTCCAGGGGGAGGGCGTCCGGGGCGAGGGCCCACGCGCGCAGCACCGCGTGCTCGGCGTACGTCTCGCGCCCCCGGCCGAAGACCCGGTCGCCGACCGCCACGTCCGTCACGCCCTCGCCCACCTCGTCGACGATCCCGGACGCGTCCTGCCCGACGCCCGCGGGCAGAGTGAGCGGCGCCGACCCGCGAAACTGCCCCGCCCGCTGCCGCCAGTCGTGCGGGATGACGCCGGCCGCGCACACGGCCACGCGGATCTGCCCCGGACCCGCGTGCGGCTCCGGGGCGTCGACCAGCTCCAGGACCTCAGGACCGCCGTACCTGGCGAAGCTCACCTTCTTCATGGCGCCGACGCTATCACTACCCGTTAGTGTTTCGGATCGGATACGTCTTCGGGGTTGATAGGGTGTGCGTATGACCGAGACGCCGGGCCGGCGGGAGCGCAAGAAGGCCGCGACCCGCCGCACCATCGCCGACGCAGCGCTGCGGCTCTTCTTCGAGCGGGGCTACGACGCGGTCGGGATCCGAGACGTGGCCGCCGAGGCGGACGTCGCGGTGACGACCCTGTTCTCCCACTTCGCCTCCAAGGAGGCGCTCGTCTTCGACCAGGACGAGAGCTTCGAGCAGCGCCTGGTCGCCGCGGCCACGGCGCGGGAGCCCGGCGAGGGTCTGGTGGCGGCGCTGCGCCGTGAGACCCACGCCCTGGTGCGGCACTGCACGGCGGGGGAGGCGGCCGGCCTCTGGCGCATGATCGACGCGACGGAAGCGTTGCGCCGGTACGAGGTGGCGATGCGCCAGCGGCACGCGGAGGCGCTCGCGGAGGCGCTGGCGACGGCGGCACCGGACCGCGGTGAGGCGGCCCGGCGGGCGCTCGCGCGGTTCGTCGTCGACGCGTTCGGCGTCGCGCGCACTGCCGAGGACCCGGCCGCTGCTGTCGACGAGGTGTTCGACATGATCGACGCCGCGTGGGCGGCGGCCGGGTCCTCCTGATCGGGCGGTCGACCCGGCCCGTCAGTCGCGCGGAACGAGCGTGCGGAGCTCCTCGAGCAGCTCGACCTGCACGTCCGGCGGCTCGGGCGAGGGCCAGGCGAACATCACGGCGTCGATCCCGTGGCCCCACAGCGTCTCGATGTCCGCGGCGATCTCCTTCGGCGTCCCGCCGAGGAACGAGCGCTCACCGTCGGTCGGCGTCGCGACGATCGGCGCGTTCGACTGGGCCGTCACCGTGAGGGCCGCGCCGTCCCGGCCGTTGCGTGCGGCACCCTCGCGGAACCGCGCGGCGAGGCCGAGGACGTGCTCCCGCGACAGGGTCACCGGCGTGATGCCGTCGGCGATGCGAGCAGCGCGGTCGACGCCCGCGTCGGTGAACGCGCCCATGACGATCGGGATGGGCTGCAGGGGCTTGGGGTTGATCTCGGACGACTCGATCGAGTAGAAGCGGCCCTCGTGCTCGACGGGGTCGGGGCCCCAGGCGGCTCGCATGGCCGCGACCGCGTCGTCCAGCCCCGCGCCGCGCCGCTTCCACGGCACGTTGGCGGTCGCGAACTCCTGCGGCAGCGAACCCTGGCCGACGCCCGCGACCACGCGCCCGCCCCCGCTGAACCGGTCGAGCGTCGCGAAGCGGCGCGCCAGCACCACGGGCGGGTGTAGCAGCACGCTGATGATGCTCGTGCCGAGCGTGATGCGGCTCGTGAGAGCCGCGACGTGGCTGAGGGTCTGGAGCGGTTCGTACACGGTCCGGTAGATCTCCGAGACCGGCTGGAGGGTCCCGTCGGGGCCGGGGAGGGCCGGGGCGGTGGGACGCAGCACGCGCTCGTAGGTCCACAGGGAGTCGTAGTCGAGCCGTTCCGCCTCCTGCGCGATGGTCGTGATGGCCTCGGGGGAGGCGTGAGGGCCCGAGACGGGCAGCATGATGCCAAGCTTCACGATGTGCTCTTTCCGCTGGTGGGTGCCTCGATCCTAGGAACGCTTCAAGCTTGAAGTCAACAGGGGCGAAGACTCCTGGGAAGAGGGCGGTGGTCGTCAGCGCGCCACGCGGTCGGACGAAGGAGGCCACACGCGGCCGGGCTCCACCTGCGCGGCGATGCGCCGGCCGATCTCGGTCAGCGCCGTGACGTGCTCGTGCTCGAGCCCGTCGAACACGTACCGGCGCACGGTCTCGACGTGGCCGGGGGCCGCCTTCACGACGACGGCCATGCCCTCGTCGGTGAGCGTCGCCACGGTGATGCGGCCGTTGCACGGCGACGGGGCGCGCACGAGCAGGCCGCGGGCCTCGAGGCGCTTGGCGACGTTCGAGAGCCGCGACAGGGACCCGTTCGCGAACTCGGCGAGGTCGCTCATCCGCATGCTCCGGCCGGGGGACATGGAGAGTGCCGCGAGCACGATGTAGTCGAAGAACGTGAGCCCGTCGTCCCGCTGGAGCTGCGCCTCGATCGCGCCGGGCAGCTTGAGCATCAGCCAGGACAGCGCGACCCAGGCCTCGTTCTCCTCGGTCGTCAGCCAGCGCGGCTCGTCCTGGTCCTGCCCGGCGTCTTTCACGGCGCCCAGGGTACCGACCGCGGCCGTGCCGTGCCCCCGGCCCAGGCCGGGCCGGGAGGCACAGCGCTCGGCACCGCGGTCAGGACGCGCGCAGGGCGCCGGGAACCGCCCGGTCGGCGACGCCGAGCGCGTGCCGGACGGCGGACTCCAGCACAGCGAAGCCGTCCGACGACAGCACCGACTCCAGGTGCCCCTGGACCGACGCGACGCCGGGCCCCCGCAGCGACGTGACCACGCCCTCGGCGTCGACGGACGGCTCGAGGGCCAGCCGAGCCACCGGTGTCCCGGCGTCCGCCGCCGAGAGCGTCGTGACCGCTGCGCCGAAGGTGTTGTAGTAGCCGACCGCGGCCCGCGTCCCGAACACGTCGGACTCGAGCCGCACCCCCTGACGCGGCGCGCGCAGCGGGCGCACCGGGAACCCGGCCAGCCCCGCGAGCACCTGGTGGCTCAGGCACACCGCGAGCAGGGGCCGCCCGGCCCCGACCCGCTCCTCGACCCGGCGGGCGACGGCGGCGATGCGCGGGTCGGTGGCGTCGCGCGGGTCGCCCGGGCCGGGGCCGAGGACGACCAGGTCGTCGGCGAGCACGTCCGTCACCGCGTCCCACCGCACCACGCGCGCGTCCATGCCGAGGTGTCGCAGCTGGTGGGCCAGCATGGTCGTGAACTGGTCCTCGTGGTCGACGACCAGCACGCTGCGCCCGGAGAGCGGTGAGGCGTCCACGACGGCGGGCGCGTCGTCCTGCGGCCGCACCCAGAACTCGGCGAGCTGCCGGTTGCGTACCGTCAGCGCCTCGGCCACGCCGTCCTGCGCGGTGAGGTCGACGACGGCGTCCGGCCCGGCGCCGCGCTCGACCAGCCCGAGCGAGGCGAGCACGCCTGCCGCCTTCGCGTGGGTCTCGGCGACCTCGTGCTCCGGCACCGAGTGCCGCACGAGCGTCGCGCCGGCCGGGACGGACACGCGACCGTCGCCGTGCAGGTAGGCCGTGCGGATGAGGATGGGCGCGTCGAGGGAGTAGGCGGTGGGTCCGGCGCCCGGCGCCGGTTCGAACAGGGCGAGGAAGCCGGAGTAGTAGCCGCGCGGGCGCGTCTCGTGCCGCGCGATGACGGTGCACGCGTTCTCCATCGGCGAGCCGGTGACCGTCGGCGCGAACATCGTCAGGCGGAGCGCGTCACGCGGGTCGGCGGCGGTGCGGCCCTCCAGCAGGTACTCGGTGTGGCTCAGGCGCGCCATCTGCTTGAGGTACGGGCCGAGGATGCGGCCACCGTCCGGGCACAGGGCGCTCATCATCTTCATCTCCTCGTCGACCACCATGAAGAGCTCCTCGTTCTCCTTGGTGTCGCGCAGGAACTCCAGCACGCCCTCGCGGGTCGGGCCCGTGACCGGGTGGCGGTACGTGCCGCTGATGGGGTTCATCCGGGCCACGCCGTCCTGGAGCGTCAGGTGCCGCTCGGGCGTCGCCCCCGCCAGCGAGACCCCCGCGGCGGCCGGGCCCTGCGCCCCGTGCGGTGCCGGGGCGTGCACGGCGAACGTCCAGTACGAGCCGACCTCGTGCACGAGCAGCGCCCGGAACCACGACGTCAGCGTGGCCACCGGCGGAGCATCCGTGCGGGCCTCGAAGCGGCGCATCAGCACGAAGTTGGCGCCGGCGCCCTGGCCGATCTCGTCGTCGATCACGCGGCGCACCATCCCCGCGTACTCGTCGTCCGCGATGTCGAAGCCGAGCGGCTCGGCGGGGACCGGCTCGGGCGGGAGCGTGGCCAGCGCGTCGGCCAGGGGCACGCGCTCGCTCTCGCGCACCACGAGGCAGCGCAGCGGCGCGCCGTCGTCGTGCACGGTGAAGCCGCGCTCGCGGGCCTGCCGGAAGGGGACGACGGCGAGCACGGGCGCGCCGTCGAGGGGGATGTCGCCGAGCAGGTCGGCGTCGACGACGTCGCCGGTCAGCACCTCGACGTCGGTGCCGCCGTGGCGGCGCAGGAGCGCGAAGGGGAGCGACCCGTCGGAGGCGAGGACGCGGTCGAGGAGGGGATGCATGCGCGGGACCTTTCTGGTGCGGGCTGCCCTGCCCGGACCGAAGGTCCTCGTCGGAGAACGAGAACGACCGCCCCGGGGCGAGGCGGTCGTGGACGTGTGAGTGGATGCGTCGCGAGCCCGCCTAGTCGGCGGGCCACCAGTCGAGGCAGATGCGGGGCGACGTCATGGCAGGAACGGTAGCCGGGCCCGGGCGGGGTGTCCACAGGCGGCGCATTTCCGTTGCCTGACGTGCGAGTTCTCCCATAATGTCCGTCCGGATCGTGGTCGGTACGGACAACAGGGGTGGGCGATGTCGAGGCCGTCGGATTGGTCGCCGGTGGGGTTGGATGCTGATCCGACGCCGGGTGATCCGGTGCTGGTGCTTGCTGGTGGGCAGGAGTACCAGGAGGTGGCGCGTTCGATCGACAACGCTGCGGGGGCG
>NZ_JABEMG010000042.1 GCF_013004695.1 Promicromonospora citrea | reverse complement strand
CTGATCAGCAGCATCAGCGCGGCCAGCGGGTCGGCGACGAGGTTGACGCCGACCGGCGCGGCCCAGCCGCCGAGGTCGTTGACCACGGGGCCGTCGTGCGCCGCCACCACGAGGCCTGCCGCGGCGACCACCGACCCGGACGGCGCGGCGCTCCTCGGCGAGCTCGACGAGCTGCGCCGTGCCCTCGCCCTGCTGCGCCCCGCCGACCGCGAGGTCATCGCACTGCTGGCCGCCGAGGAGCTGTCCACGGCGGAGGTCGCCCAGGTGCTCGGCTGCACGACCGCGACCGCCGCCACCCGCGTGCACCGCGCACGGCGCCGGCTGCGCGCCGCCTACGACCAGCTCGACCAGGGACACCGCCATGACGAACGCTGACCTCCCCGGGGCCGACCACGCCGGGCGCGACGAGCTGACCCGCGCACGGCGCGCCCTGCGTGCCGCCGACGCCGAGCTCGACCTCGCCCGGATCCGCGCCCTCGCCCGCGCCCGCGCCACTGCCCACGCCGCCGACCCCCGCCCTCCACTTACCGCCCCGAACGTCCGCCGCGATCAGGCGATCGAGCACGGTCCTCGGCCCGGGAGCATGCCGGATCGCCTGGTCGCGGCGGACCCCGGACCGCACGTCGAGGTCCTGCTGCGCCGGTCGGGGCACGATGGCGGCCGGCGTCGCGCGCGCCCCGTGGTGTGGGGCCTCGCGGCGGCAGCGGCCGTCGTCGCGGTCGGCGTCACGGCGGGCCTCACGCTCGGCGTCCCGCACCTGCGCGGGCAGGGCCCGCTCCCGGGCGGCGCGCCCGCCGAGCCGGTCGCCCCCTTCTCCGCGTTGCCCTCCCCCGGACCGACCGTGCTGGTGACGCCCGCCGAAGCGCTCGACCGCGCGGGCGGCGCCACCGCCTACGGCGCCTGCGACCTGACCACCCGGTCCACGCTCGACTCCGACTCGGCGCTGCGCACGGACACCGCGACGTCGACCGTCGGCACGCCGAAGGTCGCGCTGGCCGACAAGCCGCTCGGGGCGCTCCAGCAGGTGACGGTGGCCACGGCGCTCAACCTGCCCGAGGTGCCCGGACAGGTGGACGACGAGGTCGCGTTCGCGGCCCAGGACGCCCGCGCGGTGCTCCGGGTGCGCATCACCCCCGATCGGTCGCTGCTGCTGGGCGGGGAGGTCACGCGGATCGACCTGTTCCTGGACCTCGAGTCCTGGCAGCCCCGGGGCGCGCAGGTCACGGCCCGGACGGACGAGGGGGCCACCTACGTGCTGGACAGCGAGCTGTCGTGGGAGGGCTGCGACGGCCCGACGCCGTCCTCACCGCAGGGCTAGACCACCCATCCCAGCAGGTGGACGGTTTGCCGACCGCATCGCGGTCATGCCTACGATCACGCGAATCATCCAGAGCGGTCGAGAGTCCTGGCTCCGTGACACCGCAGCAACCTACCCCCGGGCGGCCACCGCCGGAGGCAAGGTGCTAACGCCAGGTTCGATGGAGCTGATACGCATGGCACTCACCCACCCCTTCCCCACCGCCACGGTCCTGGGCTACCCCCGCATCGGCCGGCGCCGCGAGCTCAAGCGCGCGGTCGAGTCCTTCTGGGCCGGCCGCACCACCGCCGACGAGCTCGAGTCCACGGCCCTCGCCCTGCGCCGGGACACGGCCCGGCACCTCGTCTCCCTCGGTCTCGACGCCGACGGCGGCGCCGTCCCCGGCTCGTTCTCGTACTACGACCAGGTGCTCGACGCCGTCGCCCTGCTCGGCGCCGTGCCCGACCGGTTCGCCGGGCTCACCGAGGCGGGCCCCGGCGGGCACGGCCGCCTGCCGCTCGCGGCCTACTTCGCGGTGGCGCGCGGCGCGGGCGACGCGCCGCCGCTGGAGATGACCAAGTGGTTCGACACGAACTACCACTACCTGGTCCCCGAGATCGGCCCGGGCACGCCGATCGCCTTCGCCGACGACCGCGTCGTGCGCGAGTTCACCGAGCTCGCCCGGCCCGACGACGGTGGCGCGCCGGTCGTAACCCGGCCGGTGCTCGTCGGCCCCGTCACGTTCCTGCTGCTCAGCAAGGCGGCCGACGGTTCGCCCGAGGGCTTCCGCCCGCTCGACCGGCTCGACGACGTCGTCGACGCGTACGCCGGCGTGCTGCGCGCGCTCGCCGCCGCCGGGGCGCCGTGGGTGCAGCTCGACGAGCCCGCCCTGGTCACGGACCTGCTCGGCGCCGGCTTCGACGAGGTCGCGGACGCCGTCCGCCGCGCGTACGCCCGGCTCGCGACGGACCTGGCCCCGGGGCGCGACCGTCCCGCGATCCTCGTCGCGGCGCCGTACGGTGACCTGCGCGGCGGGTCCGGCGACGGGCTCGCGCTGCTCGCGGGCACCGACGTCGAGGCGGTCGCGGTCGACCTGGTGCGCGGTTCGGCGCCCACCGGCGCCGTCCCGGGCCTGGACTCCACGACCCTGGTCGCGGGCGTGATCGACGGGCACAACGTGTGGCGCGCCGACCTCGGCGCCCGGCTCGCCGACCTCGAGGGCCTCACGGCGGCCGGTGCGGGCGCGGTGACGGTCGGCACGTCGACGTCGCTGCTGCACGTGCCGCACGACGTCGCCGACGAGCCCCGCCTCGACTCCGCCCTGGCGGGGTGGCTGGCGTTCGCCGACCAGAAGGTCGCCGAGGTCGTCACGCTGGCCACGGGGCTGACGCAGGGTCGAGAGGCGGTCGCCGACCGGCTCGCCGAGTCGGCCGCGGCGGTGCGGTCGCGCGCGGCGGCGCCCGGCGTCGTCGTCCCCGCGGTGCGCGAGCGGACCGCAGCGCTCACGCCCGAGGACGCCGAACGCGCCCCGTACGCGCGGCGTGCCGCGGCGCAGCGGGAGCGGCTGGACCTGCCGCCGCTGCCGACCACGACGATCGGCTCGTTCCCGCAGACCGCCGAGATCCGCGCCGCGCGTGCGGCCTGGGCGCGCGGCGAGCTGTCCGACGCCGACTACACCGCGGCGATGCGCGGGCAGATCGCGGCGACGGTCGCGCTGCAGGAGGAGCTGGGCCTGGACGTGCTCGTGCACGGCGAACCCGAGCGCAACGACATGGTGCAGTACTTCGCCGAGCAGCTCGACGGGTTCGCGACGACGGTCAACGGGTGGGTGCAGTCGTACGGGTCGCGCTGCGTGCGCCCGCCGATCCTCTGGGGCGACGTGTCCCGGCCCGCGCCGCTGACGGTGTCGTGGACGGCGTACGCGGCGTCGCTCACGAGCAAGCCGGTCAAGGGCATGCTCACGGGGCCGGTCACGATCCTGGCGTGGTCGTTCGTGCGCGACGACCTGCCGCTGGGCGAGACCGCCGAGCAGGTCGCGCTCGCACTGCGGGACGAGGTGGCCGACCTGGAGGCGTCGGGCATCGGCGTCGTGCAGGTGGACGAGCCGGCCCTGCGCGAGCTGCTGCCCCTGCGCACGGCCGCGCACGCGGAGTACCTGGACTGGTCGGTGCGTTCGTTCCGGCTGGCGACGGCGGGCGCCGACGTCGCGACCCAGGTGCACACCCACCTGTGCTACTCGGAGTTCGGGCAGGTGATCGGCGCGATCGACGGCCTGGACGCCGACGTGACGTCGGTCGAGGCGGCGCGCTCGCGCATGGAGATCGTGCCGCAGCTCGCCGACGCCGGGTTCGGGCGGGGCATCGGCCCCGGCGTGTACGACATCCACAGCCCGCGCGTGCCGTCCGTCGAGGAGGTCACGGAGCTGGTGACGCTCGCGGCCAAGGCGATCGACCCGCGCCTGGTGTGGGTCAACCCGGACTGCGGCCTCAAGACCCGCGGCCCCGCGGAGACGAGGGAGTCGCTGGCGAACCTGGTCACGGCGACCAGAACGGTCCGCGCGACCCTCTGACCCCGGCCCGCCGAGGTAGTCACTTGGCGAGGTAGTCACCTACGCGACTACCTCGCCAGATGACTACCTCGCCCCATGACTACCTCGGCGGGTGGGGTGGGTCAGCCGACGTGCCACTTCTGCGCCGCCGTGCCGTTGCAGGTCCAGATCTGCAGCGGCGTGCCGTTCGCGCTGTTGCTGTTCGGCACGTCCACGCACTTGTTGGCGAGGATCGACACGAGGTCGCCCGCGCCGCTCAGGGTGAACTGCTGGGCCGCGTTGCCGCTGCAGTTCGCGAGCTGCACCGCGGTGCCGTCCGCGGTGTTGCCCCACGCGACGTCCATGCACAGGCCGCCCGCCCGCAGCGTGCCGTCGGCGTGGAACGTCCACCGCTGCGCCGCCGTGCCGTTGCAGGTCCACAGCTGCAGGCGCTTGCCGTCGGTGAACTCGGAGTTCGGCACGTCGATGCACTTGCCGGCCAGCCCGACCAGCGGCCGGCCGCCGCCACCCGACGACGTCGTCGTGAGCTGCAGCCCGTAGTTGGCGAGGATCGGGTTCAGCGGCTGGTAGATGAACCGGCCGTTCGTCGAGCAGTCGCCGATCCGGCCCGAGGTGACGCCCTGTGCCTGGTTGCCGGAGATCACCGAGCCGCCGGAGTCGCCGCCCTCGGCGCAGGCGGACCCGATCGTCATGCCGGGCACGTCGCCGTCACCGTAGTTGATGGTGACGTTCTTCTCCTGGATGACGCCGCAGCGCCAGCCCGTCGTGCGGCCCGACCGGCACACCGCGGCGCCGATCCCCTGCTCCTGCGACCCGGCGACCGAGACGGTGCCGCCCGCGTAGTTGTTGACGGTCGGGGTGGGCGTCCAGGTGCTCGTGGTGCCGACCCAGGCCCAGTCGCGCCCGGGGAACGTCGAGCCACGGTAGGTGCCCAGCGGCGTGCCGTCGGGGGCGTTGACCGGGTCGCCCGCGCGGCCGCAGTGGCCGGCGGTGACGAACCCGCCGGAGACCGCGAACCCGATCGAGCACAGGGTGACGTACCCGTTGCCGAGCGGCTTGTGGAACTCGTCGCCGCCGCGGATGTCGCGCGCGGGCTGCGGTGCCGCGGTCGACCGCTCGACCCGCACGGCGTCCGCCGGGACGCCTGCCTCGGCCGCCAGCGCACGGGCCGCCGCCGGGTCGGCCGCCTCGACGACGACCTCGTTCGTCGTCGGGTCGGCGTACCAGGCGTGCACCGACGCCGGGGCGTCGGCACGATCGAGCCGCTCCTTCCACGTGGTGAGCGCCTCGAGGCTGTGCTCGACGACGACGGCGTCCGCGCCCGCCTGCCGCGCGACCCTCGCCGCCGCCGGGCTCGTGACGGCGACCCGCGGGGCGTCGGCGCCCTCCGGGAGCCAGGCGCCCGCGTAGTCCTCCCCGAGCGTCTCGGCGAGGTGCGCCTCGACGATCGCGGCCCGGGAGTCGAGCGCGAGGCGGGCAGGGATCTCCTCCTCGCTGAGGCCGAGGTCGCGCACCATCGCGCGGACCTGGGCGTCGGGGAGGTCGGCCGAGGCACTGATGCCCGCCGCGGACGGAGGCGACGCTGCCCCCGCCGCGGCGGCTCCGGTGAACGTTGTACCGACCACGAGCGCTGCGGCCGACAGCGCTCTCAGCGACCGGGGCGCTCTCAGGTGTCCTGACATGGTGTGCTCCTCTGTCCGGCCCGGAAAAGCTCGTGTGCCGGGGAGCGTATTGACGGAACGTCACCTGCAGGACGCCTGGGCGTCGGCTGTGTGGAAAGTACCTAAACCACCGCGTACTACCCCGTACCCGAAACGCGCTCCGTCCACTTTTTCACCCCCGGGTCCAGCCCCGCCGCCAGCCGGCCCGGCACGGCAGGAGGGCCTGCCCCGGCACAGCCGGGACAGGCCCTCCTCGTGGTCACGCTCAGCCGCAGGCGGCTGCCTGGTACGGGACCGTCACGGTGTCGGTCGCCTCCTGGCCGGCGACCGTCGCGGTCACCACGGCCGTCACCGCGCCCGTGCCGAGCACGCCCGAGCCGACGTCGAACGTCGCCTCGCCCGGCCCGCCCGGACCACGCAGGGTGCGCGTGCCGAAGTCGGTGCTCACGGTGACCGACGTCGCGGCGCCGTCGCCACCCGAGACCCCGACCCGCAGGGCCCCGGCGTCGCCCGGGTCGCAGACCGGTACGGCCCACACGGTGACCCCGGCAGCGGCGGCCTCTGCGGCGGCCTGCGCGGCGACGGTCCCGGACCGGGGCGCCGACCGCGGCGCGGCGTCCGCCTCCGGCAGGTCACCGGCCCCGTCGGCCAGCAGCTCGAGCTCGGCGAGCGCCAGGTCGCCGTCGCCGGTGGTCCCGGGCTCGGACCTGGTCACCACGAGCCGCACCTGCTCGTACGGCCCGGGGTCCGCCACGGTGAACGCGCGCGTCTGCAGCGCCCAGCGGAACTCCTGCCCGGACCGCTCGTCGAGCACCGTCCAGTCCGCGCCGTCGTGCGAGCCCTCGAGCCGCCAGGCCGACGGCGCGGCGGCCCCCTCCTCGCCCGACGTGAGCGTGTAGGCGCCCACCGTCGCGGCGGCGCCGGAGCTCTCCCAGGTGACGGTCGGGGTCGCGGAGGCGAAGGTCGCCCGGCTGTCGGACGTGTCGTCGACGAGTGCGTCAGCAGGTGTGCCGTCGTCGACGGTCACGGTGCCGGCCGGCGTGGCGTCGCGCGCCGGGGCCGGCGGCTCGTCGCCCTCGGTGAGGGACGGCAGGCCGTCGTCCGCGCCCGTGCCCCACGCCGACGGCTCGGGGCCCATGACGAAGTCGAGCCGGGCGCCGCCGGACAGGTCGTCCTGGGACAGCGACGTCGAGGTGCGCTTCTTCCCGTTCACGCGCAGCGACTGCACGTACACGTTGTCGACCGAGTTGTTCCGCGCCGTGACGACGAGGTCGCCGTCGGGCCGGTGCACCGTCGTCCGCTCGAACAGCGGCGAGCCGATCGCGTACTGGTCGGAGCCGACCTGCAGCGGGTAGAAGCCCAGCGCGGCGAAGATCCACCACGACGACATCTCGCCGTTGTCCTCGTCGCCCGGGTACCCCTGTCCGATCTCGCTGCCCGTGAACAGGCGCCGCGTGACCTCGCGGACGATCTCCTGCGTCTTGTGCGGCGCGCCGACGGCGTCGTAGAGCCACGGGATGTGGTGCGAGACCTGGTTGCTCATGCCCCACTGGCCCAGGCGCACGTCGCGCGCCTCGCGCATCTCGTGGATGACGCCGCCGTAGCCGCCGGTGTGCGTGGCGTCCTCCGGCGTGGCGAAGAACTCGTCGAGCTTGGCCTCCAGGCCGTCGAACCCGCCGTACAGGTTGGCCAGGCCCTGCGGGTCCTGCGGCGCGTGGAACGAGAAGTTCCAGCCGCTGGTCTCGGTGTAGCCGCCGCCCCACGTGCGCGGGTCGTAGTCGTCCGGCGCGTTGAGGAACTCACCGTCGGCGTGCCGCGGCTGGAAGAAGCCGATCCGCTCGTCGAAGAGCTCGCCGTAGTGCGTCGCGCGCTCCAGGAAGTAGGCCGACTCCTCGCGCAGCTGCGCGCGCCGCTCGCGGGGCACGCGCCGGTCCTCGGCGAGCGCCGCGGCCATGGTGCCGATGCCGAAGTCGTTGATCAGGCCCTCCAGGCCCCACGACACGGACTCGTGCGTCGTCTCGGGCGTGAAACCGAGGAACGGCGAGGTCTCCAGGCCCTTGCGGCCGACGGCGGCGTTCGGCGGGGCGACCGTGCCGTTCTTGAGCGCCGCGTCGTAGGCGTCCAGCGCCGTGTCGGTGGGCAGGGCGCCCTTGAGGTAGGCGTCGGCGAACGCGACGTCGGACGACGTCCCGGTCATGAGGTCGGCGTAGCCCGGTGAGGACCAGCGGGCCACCCAGCCGCCGTCGCGGTACTGCTGCACGAACCCGTCGACGAGCTCGGCGGCGACGTCCGGGTAGAGCAGCGAGTAGGCGGGCCACGCGGTGCGGTAGGTGTCCCAGAACCCGTTGTTCACGTAGACCTTGCCGTCGACGATCGTCGCGTTGGTCTCGGTGTCCGTCGCCTCGCCCGACGGCGGGGTCACCGGGCTGGCGTACCGGTACACCGGCCGCTTGGCCGTGCCCGTGTTCTCGAACTGCGAGTTCGGGTAGAGGTTGAGGCGGTACAGGGCGGAGTAGAGCGTGACGAGCTGGTCCTCGGTGCCGCCCTGCGTCTCGACGACGCCGAGCCGCTCGTTCCACTGTCGCTGCGCGGCGCGGCGCACGGCGTCGAACGAGCGGCCCGCGGCCTCCAGGCGGAGGTTGGCGCGCGCCTGCTCGAGCCCGATGAACGAGGTGGCCACCCGCAGCTCGACGGTGCGGTCGCGGCCCGTGGGGAACGTCGCGTAGCGGGCGCCGTCGCGGTCGCCCGCCGCGCGGCCCACGGCCGACGGCGCGCGGTCGAACGTGCCCGCCACGTACATGCGCGTGCGGCCGACCGACAGGCCGCTGCCGTTCTCGACCCAGCCGGTCAGCTCGCCGGTGCTCGCGTCGAACGACAGCTTCGACGCACCGCCCGCGCGGTCGACGAGCACGTGGCCCGTCGCGTCGGCGGCGTCCTTCGGGAACGTCCAACGCAGGACGGCGGCGTGGTCGGTCGGGGTGACCTCGGCCCGGACGCCGTTCGCGAAGGTCACGCCGTAGTACTCGGGCCGGGCGGTCTCGTCGTCGTGGTCGAAGGCGAGGCCGCGGGCGGACAGCCCGCCGTCGGGCACGCCCGCGCCCGTGGCGGGCTGGAAGGCGAGCTGGTTGCGGTCGCCCATCCACGGGCTCGGCTCGTGCGAGATGCCGATGCCCTGCAGCACGGGGCGGTTCTGCTCGTTGTTGGCGGCCTGGTACTCGTACAGCCAGGTCTGCGTCGACGCGTTGGTCATCGGGGTCCAGAAGTTGAACCCGTTGGGCACGGCCGTGGCGGGCACGGTGTTGCCCCGCGAGAACGACCCGCTGGACAGCGTGCCGCGGCGCGTGTCGACGTAGTTCGTCAGGCTCCGGCCGTCGATCCGCTCGGGCTCCGCCTCGAGCGCAACGTCGTCGAGCCAGCCCGCGAACCGCGACCCGGCCGCGCCGGCGGGGTTGTCGTAGGCGAGCAGCACCTGGTCGACCGTCCGGCCGCGGGCGACCGCGCCGAGGTCGACGCGCACGGAGTTCCACTGGTCGGCGTAGAGGATCTTGCCCTCGCCCTGGCCCGTGGCCGTGGCGGGCGTGCCGTGCGCGTCGCGCGCCGGCAGGTCGGACAGGTACGTGCCGTCGGTGAACCGCAGGTCCACGCTCGCGTACGTCGAGGGGTACTGCAGGTCGTGCAGCAGCTCGGGGAAGATCTTCCAGCTCAGGCGGGTGCGGGGGCCGACACGGACGTCGACGTCGTCGTAGAGGACGTTGACCGCGTGGGCCGCGCCGTCGCCGAGGTGCCCGCCCTCGTAGCGCAGCGAGCGCGTGCCGGTGAAGCCCACCTCGCGCTCGTTGGTCCAGCTCACGGTCTGCGGCCCGGAGCCGACGGCGGTGACCATCGGCTGCCGCCGGGGCTGCTCGGTGAGGTCCTCGGAGAGGTCCCAGTCGGCGAGCTGGAGGCCGTCGGAGCCGCGGTTGCGGGTCACCTCGAGGCGGAAGTGCGTGTAGGCGGGCGCCGGCTCGTCGAGCTCGACGACGCGCCGCTCGAAGCGCTCGCCGAACCGCTCGTCCGCGCGGGTGTCGATGGTCTCCCACGTCTGCCCGTCGGCCGAGCCCTGCAGGGTCCAGTCCTGGGGGTCGCGGTCGGCGAAGTCGTTGGCCGAGGTGAGCGAGTAGCCGGTGATCACGACGGGCTCGCTCGTGGCGTAGGTGACCCAGCCGGTGGGCGCGAACGTGAGCCACTTGGTCGCCTCGGACCGGTCGGCGAGGTTGGCCGCGACCTCGTTCGGCGGGTTCTCACCGCTCGCGGCCACGTCGGTCACGCGGTCGAGCACGCTGCCGGGCAGGCCGGGCACGAACTCGCCGACGTTCTCCTGCCACGGCTCGCCGCCCCGGCGCGCGGGGGTCGACTCCAGGGGCGCGGCGTCGTCCTCCTCGAAGGAGGTGGCGAGGTCGCGGTGGTGGCCGGCCGGGGAGCCCGGGCCGGGCGGGGCGGCGAGCGCGCCGCCCGCCGGTGTCGCGAGCAGGAGGGCGAGAGCGCCGGAGAGTGCGGCGGCCGCCCGCCGGGGCCTGGCCCGGCCGGTGACTGTGGACATCGGGGTCTCCTCGTCGGCTGACAGCGCTGTCAAGAGCAGAACGTAGGTGCAGGTCAGGCCCCGTGTCAACGGGGCGGGCGCTCCCCGCTGCCGCGGGCGAGCACGGTGGTGGGCAGCACGACGAGCTCGACCGGGCGGTCGGGCTCGGCGGACCGCGCCACCGCGAGCTCCGCGGCCCGCCGGCCCATCTCGACGGCGTCGTACGCCACCACCGTGATGCCCAGCAGGTCCGCCAGCTCGAAGTCGTCGAAGCCCACGACGGCGACGTCCGCGCCGCCCGGCACGTCGCGCAGCGCCTGGAGCGTGCCGACCGTCGCGCGGTTGTTCGCGGCGAGCACCGCGGTGGGCGCGTCCGGCCCCGCCAGCAGCTCCGCCGCCAGGTCGCGCGCCGCGGCCGCCGAGTGCGCCCCGTGCCGCAGCCACCGCCGCGCGTCGGGCACGCCGGCCTCCGCCATCACCGCAAGGAACTCGGCGCTGCGCTCCTGGTAGGTCCACAGGTGCGGCTCGTCGCCCACGAACCCGATGCGCCGGTGGCCGTGCTCGAGCAGGTGCAGCGTCGCGGCTCGCGCGCCTCCGCGGTTGTCGATCACGACGGTGTCGACGTCCATGCCCGCGGCGGGCCGGTCGACCACCACGACCGTGAGCCCCGCGGCGATCTCCCCGCGCAGGGCCGAGTGGTCGGCACCGGCCGGGGTCACGATGAGCGCACCGACGCGCCGCTCCAGAAGCTCGCCGGTCAGCGCGCTCTCGCGCTCGGCGTCCTCGTCCGACGACGCCGTGAGCAGCTGCAGGCCGTGCTCGCGCAGCTCGCGCTCGATGCCGCTGGCCAGGGCCGAGTAGAACTCGTTGGCGAGGTCCCCCGTGATGAAGCCGACCAGGCGCGAGAACCCGCCGCGCGCCAGGTCCGCCGCCACGGCGTTGCGCCGGAAGCCGAGGGACGCGGCGGCGTCCTGCACGCGCTCGCGCGTCGCCGGGGCCACGTTGGGCTCGCCGTTGAGCACGCGCGAGGCGGTCTTCAGGCTCACCCCCGCTGCCTGCGCCACGACCGCGAGCGTCGGACGACGGTTCATCTCAGACCTCCCTGCGCTTGCGGACGAGCATGTCGATGATGATCGCCAGCAGCAGCACGGCGCCGGTCACCATGTACCGGGCCGCCTGGTCCACGTTCATCAGGGTCAGGCCGTTGGCGATGGACTGGATGACCAGCACGCCGAGCACCGCCGACCAGGCGCTGCCGCGCCCGCCGAACAGGCTCGTGCCGCCGATGACGGCCGCCGCGATGGCCACGAGGTAGGTGTCGGCGCCGCCCGTGCCCTGGTTGGCGGCGCCGAGGCGCCCGGCCGCGAGCACGCCGCCGAGCGCCGCGAGCGTCGAGCACGCGACGAAGCACAGCACCACGGTGCGCCGCACCGGCACGCCGGCCAGCATCGCGGCCCTGCGGTCCCCGCCCACGGCGCGCACCGACCGGCCCCAGCGCGTGCGGCGCAGCAGCACGTCGGCGACGACGACGAGCCCCGCGAACAGCACCACCGAGTAGCCGATGCCGCGAGCGGCGCCCAGGTAGGCGACGACCACCGACAGCACGGCCGCGAGCCCCGCCGTGCGCAGCACCACCTGGCCGACGCCGGCGGCGGGCAGGTCGGCACGGCGCCGCCGGGCGCGCGCGGTGACCTGCACCGCCGCGTACGCGGCCACGATCGCCACGACCAGGCCCCAGGCCACGGGCGTGGGCAGGAAGCCCTGCTGGACGGAGCGCACGAACCACGACTCGAACGGCAGGTTGATCGACCCGAGCGGGCCGAGCACGCGCAGCTGCACCCCGGCGAGGAAGAGCAGCCCGGCCAGCGTGAACACGAAGCTGGGCAGCCCCAGCCGGGTCGACAGCACCCCGTACCCGAGCCCGACCACGACACCGCACACGAGCGCCGCGAGGATCGCGAGCGCCACGGGCCAGCCGAGCGTTACCGACCCGACGGCGACCACCGCCGCGGCCACGCCGCTGAGCGAGCCGACCGACAGGTCGATCTGCCCGACGAGCAGCACGAGCACCACGCCGAGCGCGATGACACCGACGGGCGCGCTCTGCAGCGTGAGGTTGACGAGGTTCTCGGGCGCGAGGAACGCGGGGTCGACGGCGCCGAGCACGAGCCAGATGCCGACGAGGGCCGCGACGATCGGCAGCAGGCTGCTGCCGCCGCGCACGCGCTGCCACACGGCGGGCAGGCCGGCGCCGGGCAGCCCGGCGGGGGCGGTCGTCATCGGCGGGCCTCCCTGCTCGTGCGGGCACTGGGCCGGACGGCGCCGGTCATGGCGGCGAGCAGGTCCTCGTAGGAGGCGTCGCCGTCGAACACGTCGTGCACGCGGCCCAGGCGCAGCACGACGATGCGGTCGGCGACGGCCTGCAGGTCGCCCGCCTGGTGGCTGACCAGGACGACCGCGTGCCCGCGCTCGCGCAGCCGCAGGATGAGGTTGAGCACCTCGGCGGTCTGGCGGACGCCCAGGGACGCGGTCGGCTCGTCGAGCACGACGACGCGCGGCGAGCCGAGCAGGGCGCGCGCGACGGCGACGACCTGCCGCTGCCCGCCGGACAGCGTGCGCACGGGGTCGCGGACGGACGGCACGCTCGCGGCGAGCTGGTCGAGCAGGCGCCACGCCTCGCGCTCCATGGCGACCTCGTCGAGCAGCGGGCCGCGCAGGGTCTCGTGGCCGAGGAAGAGGTTCTCGACGACGTCGAGGTCGTCGACGAGCGCGAGCTCCTGGAACACGGCGGCGATGCCGAGCGCGCGGGCGGCGGCGGGCGAGTCGAGCACGACGGGCCGCCCGTCGAGGAGCACCTCGCCGGCGTCGGGCCGGTGGGCGCCGGCGAGGACGCCCGCGAGCGTGGACTTGCCCGCGCCGTTGTCGCCGACGACGGCGAGCACCTCGTGCTCGCGCACGTCGACGTCGACGTCGACCAGGGCGCGCACGCCGCCGAACCGCTTGGAGACGCCGCGGACCGACAGCAGGGGCGCAGGCAGCAGGGGCTCGCTCATCGGGACGCCTCCCCCGCGCCGGTCAGGCCGGCGCGCTCGCACGCGTCCTCGTAGGCGGGCACGCAGATCTCGTCGGTCGAGTAGACGTGCCCGTCGACGATGACGTGCTCGACGTCGGCGGCCGCGACGGCGCGCGGGGCGAGCAGCACGGTGGGCACGCCCTCGGTCACGGTGGTGGTGCGCGGGTCCTGCCCGCGCAGCACGCGGACGGCGAGCTCTGCGGCGGTGGACGCCTGCTGGTCGGTGGCCTTGTAGACGGTCATGAACTGGTCGCCCGCGAGGATGCGCTGCACGGCGGCGAGCTCGCCGTCCTGCCCCGTGGTGACGGGCACCGGGTCGAGGCCCGCGGCCTTGGCGGCGGCGACGGCGCCGCCCGCGATGGCGTCGTTGGCCGCGAGGATGCCGTCGACGCGGCCCGGGAACTGGGTCAGCATCGCCTCGGTCCACTCCGTGGCCTTGTCGGGACTCCAGTCGGGCGTGTAGTGCTCGGCGAGCACGTCGATGTCCTCTCCCTCGAGGGCGCGGCGGGTGCCCGCCGCGATGGCCAGGGCGTTCGGGTCGGTCGCCGAGCCGTGCGCGAGCAGCACGCCCGGCCGCTCGCCGTCGGGCCGCTCGCCGGCCCTCTCCGCTGCTCTCTCGGTGACCGTCCCCGCCAGCGCCGAGCCGAGCAGGAAGCCGATGAACTCGTAGTCGTACGACACGTAGTAGTCCGCGCCGTCCACGAACCGATCGTAGGCGATGACCTGTGCGCCCAGCCGCCTGGCCTGCGCGACGATGCCGACGGCCGCGACGGTGTCCACGGCGTCGAGCACGAGCACGTCGACGCCCTGCGCGAGCATGGACTCGGCCTGCTGGAGCTGGGCGGCGGCGTCCTGGGCCGCGTTGGCGTACAGCACCGTGCAGCCGGGGCACCGGCGCCCGGCGACGGCGACGAAGGTGGGCCGGTCGGAGGCCTCGTACCGTGCGGTCTGGGCCTCGGGCAGCAGCAGCCCGATGGTCCCCTCGGGCGCGCCGGTGGCCTCGCGCCCGCCGCCTCCGCCCGCGCACCCGCCGAGCAGCAGCCCCGCGGCGACGACCCCGGCCAGGACGCCCCGCAGGCGCCGTGCGGACAGCCTCATGTGGTCACCCCCAGGGAGCCGTTCGCGCGGGCCAGGTCGAGCGCCGCGGCGAGCGCGCCGCGGACGCCGGCGTCGGCGCCGAGCACGGAGCGCACCACCTCGGCCGGTCCGCGGGAGGTCGCCACGACGCGCTGGCCGAGCGCGGTGCGCAGCGGCTCGAGCAGCACGTCGCCCGCCTCGGCGAGCTGGCCGCCGATGACGACGACGTCCGGGTCCACGAGGTTGCACAGGTTGGCGAGCGCGACGCCGAGGTGGCGCCCGGCGTCGAACACGACGCGGCGGCAGCCGGCGTCGCCGTCGCGCGCACGGGCGACGAGGTCGGCGAGGGTGAGGTGGCCCGCGCTCTCCGGCAGCATGGACAGCAGGCTGGAGGCACCGACGAGCATCTCGAGGCAGCCGCGGTTGCCGCAGCGGCACACGGGCCCGTTCTCGTCGACGGAGACGTGGCCGATCTCGCCCGCGACGCCCGACCGGCCGTGCACGGCGCGCCCGCCCAGCACCAGCCCGCCGCCCACGCCGTGCGAGGCGCGCACGTAGGCGACCGAGTCGTAGCCGGCGCCCGCGCCGAAGCGGGCCTCGGCGATCGCGGCCAGCGTGGAGTCGTTGTCGGTGCTGACCGGCACGCCGAGCTCGGCCTCGAGCGCCTCGTCGACGCGTACGCCGTCCCAGCCGCGCATCATGCCGACGGTGACGACCTCGCCCGTGCGGATGTCGACCGGGGCGGGCACGCCGACGCCGACGGCGAGCAGCTCGTCGGGCTTGGCGTCGACGTCCTGGAGCATCTCGCGCACGAGCATGGCGGTGCGCTGGAGCCCGGCGTCGGCGCGGTGGTCGGGCGCGAGCGGCATGCGCTGCTCGGCGAGCACGCGCATCGAGGCGTCGGCGAGCGCCACGTCGAGGGAGCGCTGGCCGAACCGGATGCCCGCGACGAGACCGAGGTTGCGCGCGAGCGTGACCTGCAGCGCGCGCCGCCCGTTGCGCACCGAGTTGGCGGTGTGCAGCACGCCCGCGGCGGAGAGCTCCTTGACGATGTTGGAGATGGTGGCCGGGGACAGGCCGGTGACGCCGGCCAGCTCGATCTGCGTGAGGGAGCCACGCTGCTGGACGGCGCTCACGATCCGGGCTCGGTTGGCCTCACGCAGTGAGGTCTGCGAGCCCGGGGTCACCCGATCCGCGCGCACAGCGCCCAGGGTAACCGCCATCCCGGGTGAGGAACCGGTTTGCGTACACGAACTGAACGATCAGGTCACGATCGGGCGGCGCTTGCGTTCATTTCTTGACACCAACACGCCGGGCACGTTCGATAGGACGCGGGTTCACGGGCGTACAGGCGCGCCCGGCCGGCCCCGGGCACGACGTCGTCCCCCTGACGGTACCGACGTGCCGAGCCGGTGCTCCAGCGACCGAGGAAGGTTGAGGGACCCCAGATGCGAGTGAACCGGAGGATGACCGCGACGGTGGCGACGGCTGCCGTGGTCGGTCTCACGCTGGCTGCGTGCGGCAGCGGCGGCTCGGGCGGCGATGACAGCGGTGACAGCGCCGGCGGCCAGGTCGAGGTCTTCACGTGGTGGGCCGCGGGCTCCGAGAAGGCGGGTCTCGACGCGCTGGTGGGCGTGTTCGACGAGCAGCACCCCGACATCGAGTTCGTCAACGGCGCCGTCGCCGGTGGCGCCGGGTCGGCCGCGAAGGACCTGCTGCAGACCCGCCTGCAGGCACAGGACCCGCCGGACACGTTCCAGGCGCACGCCGGCGCCGAGCTGCAGGACTACATCGACGCGGCGCAGATCGAGGACGTCTCCGACCTCTACGACGAGTTCGGCCTGACCGACGCGTTCCCCGCCGACCTCGTCGACCGCCTGTCCTCGGAGGACGGCGCGATCTACTCCATCCCGTCGAACATCCACCGCGCCAACGTCGTGTGGGCCAACCCGACGGTGCTCGAGGAGAACGGGATCGACCCCGAGGCGCAGTACGACGACCTCGACGCGTGGATCGCCGACCTGGAGAAGCTCGACGAGGCCGGCGTGACGGCCATCTCGGTCGGCACCACGTGGACCCAGGTGCACCTGCTCGAGACGGTCCTGCTGGCCGACCTCGGCCCCGAGGCCTACTCGGGCCTGTGGGACGGCAGCACCGACTGGGAGGGCGCGGAGGTCACCGCGGCGCTCGAGGACTTCGAGACGATCATCGGCCTGACCAACGACGACAGGGACGGCCTCGACTGGCCCGAGGCGACCCAGCTCGTGATCGACGGCAGCGCCGCGTTCAACGTCATGGGTGACTGGGCCGTCGCCGCGTTCGAGGAGCAGGACAAGGTGCTCGGCGAGGACTTCACCGCCACGCCCGTGCCCGGCACCGACGGTGTGTTCGACTTCCTGGCCGACTCGTTCACCCTGCCGGTCGGCGCGCCGGACGCCGAGGGCGCCACGGCGTGGCTCGAGACCGTCGGCTCGCTGGAGGGCCAGGTCGCGTTCAACAAGGCGAAGGGCTCCATCCCCGCCCGCACCGACGCCGACCCGGCCGAGTTCTCGGAGTACCAGCAAGGCGCGATCGAGTCGTTCTCGAACGACACCATCGTGTCCTCGCTGGCGCACGGCGCCGCGGCCCCGGTCGCGACGCTCACCGCGATCTCGGACGCCACCAGCAAGTTCACGACCGGCGCGTCCGACCTCGCCGGCTACCAGTCCGAGCTGGCCGCCGCCGCCCAGGGCTGACGCACCCACCGCGCGCCGTCGGGCCCGGCCCGACGGCGTGCGGCCGTGCCCGCCACCCCACCTGCGCCATCACCTGAGCCATCACCGAGGTAGCCCCGCATGCTCAAGAAACTGCGGCGAGTCGGACCACCCCTCCTCCTGCTCGCCCCGTCCCTGATCCTCGTCGGCGTCTTCGTCTACGGGCTGATCGCCGCCAACTTCTCCACGTCCCTCACGGACAACCACACGGCGGCCCAGGCCACGGGCCAGAAGCCCGCGGCGTTCGTGTGGTTCACCAACTACCTCGACCTGCTGGCCAGCGAGGACTTCCAGCACTCGCTGACGAACCTCGTCCTGTACACGGTCGTGTTCCTCGCCGGCACCATGGTCATGGGCTTCCTGTGGGCCTGGATGCTCGAGAAGCCCGTCAAGGGCGAGGGCCTGTTCCGCTCGGTGTACCTGTTCCCGATGGCGGTCTCGTTCGTCGCCTCCGGTGTGGTGTGGCGCTGGCTGCTCAACTCCAACCAGGACGAGCAGGCCTCCGGCCTGAACCGGCTGTTCCAGGTCGTCGGCCTGGACGTCCTGCAGAACAACTGGTGGAACAACGTCACGTTCGGCATCGTCGCCATCGCCATCCCCGCGATCTGGCAGCTGTCGGGCTACGTGATGGCGCTGTTCCTCGCCGGGTTCCGCGGCATCCCCGACGAGCTGCGCGAGGCCGCCCGCGTCGACGGCGCGAGCGAGTGGAAGCTGTACCGGCACGTGCTGTTCCCGCAGCTCTCGCCGGTGGCGCTGTCCGCGCTCATCATCATCGGCCACATGTCGCTCAAGGCGTTCGACCTCATCATGTCGATCTCCAAGCCGGCCAACTACCAGACCAAGGTGCCCGCCGTGGACATGTTCGTGTTCAAGTCGAGCTTCGACTACGCGAACGCCGCCGCCGTCGGCTCGATCCTGCTGATCATCGTCGCGCTCGTCATCGTGCCGTACCTGGTCCGCACGAACCGTGAGGAGAAGCGATGACCGCCGCCGCCGACCAGCTCGCGGCCCCGCGCACCATGGCGCCGCCGCCCGCGCGGCGCACGCGCCCCGGGCGCTACACCCTGGCGCGCACGCTGCGCTACGCCGCCCTGATCTTCTTCCTCGTCGTCGTCCTCATCCCCGTGTACGTGCTGCTCGTGACGAGCTTCAAGGGCACGGGCGACGCCGACCCGAGCCGCGCCTGGGCGCTGCCGCAGGTGTGGACCCTGGACAACTGGGCCACCGCGTGGACCGCCCTCTCCCCCGCGATCGCGCGCACGGTCGCCGTGGTGGTGCCGAGCGCGGTCATCGCGGCGTTCCTCGGGTCGCTGAACGGGTTCGTGCTGGCCCGCTGGAGCTTCCGCGGCGCCGACATCGTCTTCACGGTGATCCTGTTCGGCATGTTCATCCCGTACCAGGCGGTGATGATCCCGCTGAACCAGCTCGTGCTGGACCTCGGCATCCCGACGGGCGTGCCCACGCTGATCCTGCTCCACGTCGTGTACGGCATCCCGATCACGACGCTGATCTTCCGCAACTACTACGCCACCGTGCCGCACGAGCTCATCGAGGCCGGCCGGGTCGACGGCGCGGGCATGCTGCGCACCTACTGGTCGATCGTGCTGCCGCTCTCGGTCCCCAGCTTCGTGGTCGTGCTCATCTGGCAGTTCACCTCGGCGTGGAACGACTTCCTGTTCGCGGTGTTCTTCTCCTCGTCCCAGAACGGCCCCGTGACCGTGGCCCTGAACAACCTCGCCAACGGCGCGCTGCTGCAGAACTACGGCGTGTCCATGGCGGGCGCCCTGTTCGCGTCCCTGCCCACGCTGCTGGTGTACATCGTGCTGGGCAAGTACTTCGTGGGCGGCCTCATGTCGGGGTCGGTCAAGGGCTGAGCGCTCAGGCCGCCGCCAGCGCCCGGGCGAGCCACGCCGTCCGGGCGCTGCGCGCCGCCACCGACACCCGCGCGGCGGGCACGGCGACGTCGAAGGCGTGGAACCCGCCGGGCCACACGTGCAGCTCGGCGTCGCCGCCCGCCGCCCAGATCCGGGACGCGTAGCGCACGTCCTCGTCCCGGAACACCTCGGCCGAGCCGACGTCGACGAAGGTGGGCGGCAGGCCCGACAGGTCCTCGGCCACGGCAGGCGAGGCGTACGGGGAGACCGCCGCACCGGACCCGCTCAGCAGGGCGGCCCAGCCGAACGCGTTCTGCTCGCGCGTCCAGGTGGCGGGCCCGCCCGCGTACTGGTGGCTCGAGGGCGTGTCGTTGCGGTGGTCGAGCATGGGGCACGACAGCACCTGCGCCGCGACGGCGGGGCCGCCCCGGTCGCGCGCGAGCAGCGTGACGCCCGCGGCGACGCCGCCGCCCGCGCTGATCCCCGCCACCACGAGCCGTGCCGGGTCGACGCCGAGCTCGGCCGCGTGGTCGGCGAGCCAGCACAGCCCCCGGTAGCCGTCCTCGACCGGGACGGGTGCCGGGTGCTCGGGCGCGAGCCGGTAGTCGACCGTCACGACGACGGCACCGAACCGCTCCAGCCACTCCAGAGGCACGTCGAGCTGGGAGAACCGGTCCCCCATGACCATCCCGCCGCCGTGCAGCCACAGGACGGCGGGCGCGAGCACACCCGGCGTGCGACCGGCCGGGCGGAGCACGGACAGCTCGACCGACTCGCCGTCGGGCGCGACGTCGTGCACGTCGCGCCGCTCGACCGGGCATCGGACGGCGAGCTCGGCCAGGCGCGCGTCCACCGTCCCGGGCGGCGTCGCCGCGACGGCCCGCAGCGCCGGGAGCGTGGCGGCGGTCAGCTCGGTGGGCGGCACGGCCTCGACCACCGGCGCGAGCTCGGGGTCGAACCGGGGGCGGGCCGCGCGGACGGGCGTCATCAGAACGCCGCCTTCCCGGCCACGGGCACCTCGTCGGCGTACGCCGACTCGCCGGCGAGCAGCGGCTGCAGGGCCGCGATCACCGACCGCGCGCCCTCGGTGGCGCCGAACGCCTCGTGCGCCTCCCGGGTGGTCCACCCCTCGGTGACGTGGACGACGTCGGGGTCGCTCGCCGAGCGGCCGACCAGGAAGACGACGCAGTCCGGGTGCGTCATCGCCGGGGCCGCGAGCAGCAGGTCGATCACCGCCTGGGCCTGGCCCGGGCGGGTGGTCATGGTGGCGTGGAAGCCGTGTGCGACGTTCATGATTCTCCTCGGTGTCCTCTCGGGTGCGGCATCCCGGGTCCCGTCGGCCCGGTGCCTCCCGACACCTCCATCACACCGCTGCGGCCCCGTCCGGGACAGACGGATCGTCGCGCAGGCTTGCCTGATCCTCTCCGTGCTGCCGGGATCGTGCACCACCGTGGCACGCTGGCACCATGAGCCTGCAGGAGCTGCGCGACCTCGTCGAGCGGCACGCCCGACCGGACACGGCCGAGACCGTGCTCCAGGACGTGCACGTCTCCGCCGTGCGCCACGCCGAGCCCGACGCGCCGAGCATGTCCGGCGTCGTCTGGGCGCTGATCGCGCAGGGCACCAAGCGGCTCGCCGTGGGCGACCGCGTGCTCGAGTACGGCGCCGGCCAGTACCTCGTGGCCAGCGTCGACCTCCCCGTCACGGGCGAGTTCCTCCGCGTCTCGGCCGACCGGCCCGCACTCGGCGTCGGCATGGTGCTGCGCCCCGCGCTCATCGCCGAGCTGCTGCTGCAGGCGCCGCCCGGCGCGCTGCCGCCCGCCGGCGCACCGGCCCCCGGCCTCGTGGTGAGCGACGCGTCCGACGAGCTGGTCGACGCCGCCGTGCGCCTCGTGCGCCTGCTCGGCCGGCCGCGGGACGCCCCCGTCCTGGCGCCGCTGGTCCGGCGCGAGATCCTCTGGCACCTGGTCACGGGCGAGCAGGGCGCCACGGTGCGGCAGCTCGGGCTGGTCGACAGCGGCCTGGCGCACGTGTCGCGCGCCGTCGGCTGGATCAGGGAGCACTACGCCGAGCCGTTCCGGGTTCAGGACGTCGCGGCCCTGTCCGGCATGAGCGTGTCCGCGTTCCACCGCAGCTTCCAGGCCGTGACCGCGATGAGCCCGATCCAGTTCCAGAAGCGCATCCGGCTGCGGCAGGCGCGCCTGCTGCTCGCCGCGCGGCCGAAGGACGTCACGGGCGTCGGGCAGCGGGTGGGCTACGAGAGCCCGTCGCAGTTCAGCCGGGAGTACCGGCGTGAGTTCGGCCTCCCGCCCAGCCAGGACGCCCTGCGCCTGCGTGCCGCCGCGGCGCGGGGCTGAGGCTCAGTCCCGCCCGGACGCCGGAGCGGGCGCCGACTCGTGCAGGGCCCGGATCAGCGACTGCGCGTCGTACGGCCCGGTGTGCCTGCGGCCGTTGACGAAGAACGTCGGCACGGCCGTGATGTCCATGGCCTCGGCGTCGAGCACGTCGTCGCGCACGCGCGCGGCCACCTCCGGCGAGACGAGGTCGCGCTCGAACCGGTCGACGTCGAGGCCGAGCTCGCCCGCGCGCCGCACGATGTCGGACGGGAGCTGGTTCTCCTGGTCGACCAGCAGGCTGCGCTCCATCTCGAAGAACCGCCCCTGCAGGGCCGCCGCCTCGGCCGCCTCGGCCGCGGCCACCGCGTTGGGGTGGTACCGGTCCAACGGTGCGTGCCGCCACACGTACCGGAGCCGGTCGCCCAGCTCCCGGTGCACCTCCTGGATGGCACCCGACGCCTTGGAGCAGAAACCGCACTGGAAGTCGCCGTACTCCACGAGCGTGTAGGGCGCGTCCGACCGGCCGTACACGTGGTCGCGCGCCGGGTCGACGGGCCGCAGCAGCGTGGCGCCCGCCTCGCCGGCCGGGTGCACGCGGTCGGAGACCTTGAAGATCACCAGCGCCACGAGGAACGCCACGACCGACGCCGACAGCACGCCGACGCGCGCCTCGTTCTGCACCCCGGGGTCGCTGATCGCCAGGTCGACGATGAACAGCGAGATGGTGAACCCGATGCCGCACAGCGCACCGCCGCCGGCCAGCCGGCCGACGGCGAGGCCCGGCCCGAGGTCGCCGACGCGCAGCGCGCGCAGGACGGCGCCCGAGCCGAGCACGCCGACGAGCTTGCCGACCACGAGACCCACGACGATGCCCCACGTGACGGCGGAGCGTGCCGCCGCGGCGAGGATCTCGCCGTCGATCCGGACGCCCGCGTTCGCCAGGGCGAACAGCGGCAGGATGACGTAGGCGACGTACGGCGCGTAGGCGGACTGGAGCCGCTCGTTGATCGAGATCGACTCGCGCAGGCTGTTCGCGGCGGCCCGTGCGTAGTCGGAGTTGGGCGACTGCCGGAACGTGCGCGCGAGGCTCAGCGCGTGCTCGACGTCGCGCCGGCTGGGCCGGTACACCGGCACGAGCAGCGCGATGGCGACGCCGGCGAGCGTCGGGTGCACGCCCGAGGCGAGGAACGCGCCCCACACGACGATCGACAGCGTGGCGTAGATCGGGCCGCGCCCGGTGGGCACGTACCGCGTGAGGTACACCCCCACGAGGCCGACGGCGGCCACGACCAGCGGCAGCGGGTCGAACCGCTCGGTGTAGACGAGCGCGATGATGCTCAGCGCCCCGATGTCGTCGACCACGGCGAGCGCGAGCAGGAAGACGCGCAGCCGGCCGGGTGCACGCGGCCCGATGAGCGCGAGCGCGCCGACGACGAACGCCGTGTCGGTCGAGATGACCACGCCCCAGGCGCTCTCCCAGCCGCTGCCACGCGCGATGAGCACGTAGAGCACCGCGGGCACGACGAGCCCGGCGACGGCCGCCACCACGGGCACGACGGCGCGCGACCAGCTCGTCAGCTCACCGATCGCGAACTCGCGCCGCACCTCGAGCCCGACGGTGAAGAAGAACAGCGCCATGAGCGCGTCGTTGACCAGGGCGTGCAGCGTGAACTCGAGCTGGAGGTCGCCGACGCCGAGCGTCAGGTGGGTCTCCCAGAGCTCGGCGTAGGACTCGTACGAGACGTTGGCCCACACCACGGCCGCGACGGTGCCGACGAGCAGCAGCAGCGCGCCGAGACGGCTCTCGCCGAGGGCGCGCACCCAGGTGGCGATGGACGGCCAGTGCGGTCCTGGCCGGTGGGTCTCGGGATCGGGCGACCGCTCGATCGTGGTGAGGGTGGACATCGGGTCTCCTGTCGCCTCTCGGGGCCACCGTAGTGCGCGCGGGGAGCGACGGCGCCCGACTTCACCCGCACTACGCTGGCGCCCATGGTGGCGGAGGCAGAGCCGGTGCGCGAGGGCGGGACCGCCGGGGACCCGGTCGGCGACCTGGCGGCCGTGGGCATCGACGAGGACATGCGGCTGGTCTACCGGTACGTGCTGGCCCAGGGCACGGTCCGGGTCGCGGACGTGGAGCGCGACGTCCCGCTGACGGGGACCGACCCGGACGGCATGCTGGCGCGCCTGCGCGCCGCGGGCCTGATCAACCGGACGGCGGGCAACGCGGGCGAGTACACGGCGGTCGACCCACGCGTCGCCCTGCGCGCGCTGACCGACCGGACGGCGGCGCGGCTGGACCGGGTACGGGCGACGATCCCCGACCTCGCGGAGCTCTTCGAGCAGACGGCGGACGGCGGCGGCGCCGCGGGTCGCGTGCACGTGCTCGACGACCCTGCGCTCGTCGGCGCCTGGTACACGCGGATGGAGCACGAGGTCCGGGGTGAGTTCATGGCCTTCGACCGCCCGCCGTACGTGCTGGCCGACGACAACCCGGTCGAGCCGCTGGTGCTGCAGCGCGGGGTGACGTGGCGCGCGGTGTACGCGGCCGAGGTGCTCGACCGGCCGGGCGCGTGGGCGGAGGTCCGGCACGCCGCCGCGATGGGCGAGCAGGCTCGGGTCGCGCCGTCGCTGCCCGCCAAGCTCGCGATCGCCGACCGCCGCACCGCCCTGGTCAGCGCGGACCTCGACCCGCGGCGGCCGACGTCGGTGGTGATCGAGGGCGGGCCGCTGGTGGACCTGCTGTGCGAGGCGTTCGAGGCGGTGTGGGCGCGCTCGGTCGAGCTGCCCGCCGACGACGACCTGGCGGACGCGGCCGCGCCGGAGCAGGGGCCGAGCGCGGCGGACCGGGCACTGCTGGCGCTGCTCGGCTCGGGTGCGAAGGACGAGGCGATCGCGCGCGAGCTGGGCCTGTCGGAACGGACGCTGCGCCGGCGGACGACGGACCTGCTGCGCCGGCTGGGCGCCGCCAACCGGTTCCAGGCGGGCATGCAGGCGGTGCGGCGGGGCTGGCTCTGAGCCGCACCCGCGTGCGGGGGTGAAAAGCGCCCTGCTACGTGTCGCGCGTGTAAAACTTCGCGGGCCGTTACCGGCCATTGGCCGCATCCGGCCATCCTGACCATTGCCTGGACGCGCGGGCGGCGGCTAGACAGCCCTCATGCACTCTCAGAGATCCGGCCGCAGCCGGGGTCTGCTCGCCACGAGCGCCCTCGCCTCGGCCTCCCTCGTCCTGTCCTCCGGGGCCGCGTTCGCCGCCCCGGACAGCCCGCCGGGCGACCCCGTCCGCGTCATCGTCGAGCTCGACACCCCCACGGCCGCCGACGTCGTCGGCCAGGAGGAGCTCGCCGCCGCCCGGTCCACCGGCTCCGTCTCGGCGAGCGCGCGCAGCGCGTTCGCGGCCGACTACCGCGCGGCCGTCGAGGAGGTCACCGACGCGCAGGAGACCGTCACGGCCCGCATCGAGCGCGAGGGCGTCGAGCTGGAGGACGCCGAGACGGTCACCGGCCTGCTCTCGGCCGTCGTGGCCACCGTCGACCCGGCCGACCTCGACGAGCTGCGCTCGGCCCCCGGCGTCGCCCGGGTGACCGAGGCCGCCGCCGTGCGGATCCTCGGCGGCGAGGCGAACATCCCCGCCACGCGCGCCCCGCAGGTGTGGAAGCGGACCGACGCCGACGGCGCGGCCGTCCGGGGCACGGGCCGCACCGTCGCGATCATCGACACCGGCATCGACTACACGCTCGCCGACCTCGGCGGCGGTTTCGGCCCGGGCCACCGCGTCGTCGGCGGCTACGACTTCGCCAACGACGACGCCGACCCCATGGACGACCACATGCACGGCACCCACGTGGCGGGCATCGTGGGCGCGGGCGGCGCGAACCTCACCGGCATGGCGCCCGACGTGACGTTCACCGCCTGGAAGGCGCTCGACTTCCGCGGCGCCGGCACGACGGACGACCTGCTCCTCGCGCTGGAGGCCGCCACCGACCCGCTGGGCGACCACCCCGCCGACGTGGTCAACATGAGCCTCGGCACCCCCGGCGACGGCACCGACCCCCTGGGCCGGGCGTCGACCGAGGCCGTGCGCCAGGGCGTCGTCGTCGTGGCCGCGGCCGGCAACTCCGGCCCGTACGGTCAGACCATCGGCTCGCCCGCCGCCGCCGAGGGCGTCCTCGCCGTCGGCGCGCAGGTCACCGGCGTGGCCGACCCGACGCTGACCCTGCTCGGCACGGGGCCGGGCAAGGGCAAGGGCAAGGGTCCGGGCAAGCAGGAGCGTCCGCTCGACGTGACGCGCTTCCCGATGTCCGCCAACCCGCCGACCAAGGGCCTCACGGCGCGCCTGGTCGACGTCGGCGACGGGCTCGAGGAGGAGGACTACGAGCAGGCCGGTGACGTGCGCGGCGCGATCGTGGTCATGCAGAGCCTGGCCGTCGGTTCCCTGGGCGAGGTCGAGGGCCCGCACCTGCAGCAGGCGCTGCTCGCCGAGGAGCACGGCGCGGCGGGTGCCCTGCTCTACACCCCGAGCCCGACCGACCCCGCGGGCGAGGGCGACGTCGGGCCCCAGGGCGCGGCGAGCGTGCTGTCCGGCGGCGGGTTCGACCTGCGCCGCGAGCGCCTGGTCATGATGAACATCGACTCGTCCCTCTACCAGACGTTCAAGGACGAGGTCCTGGCGGGCACGGCGCGCGCCACCATCGGCTCGGTGGACCAGACCGACCGGGTCACGGACTTCAGCTCCCGCGGGCCGAGCGACGCCATGACGCTCAAGCCGGAGATCGTGGCGCCGGGCTTCGAGATCATGTCCGACATCCCGGCCGAGCTCGGCGTGGAGGGCGACCAGTACCGGCTGTCCGGCACGTCGATGGCCGCCCCGCACGTCGCGGGCGCCGCCGCCCTGCTCGCACAGGCCCGCCCCGAGCTGTCGGGCGAGCAGCTGCGGGCGACCCTCGTGGGCAGCGCGCAGCCGCTGGTCTCGACCGACGCCGACGCCTCCCCGTCCGCCCAGGGCGCGGGCAAGCTCGACGTCGCGGCCGCCGTCGACCAGCGGGTCACCGCCTCCCCCGACGCGCTGTCGCTCGGTCTGGCCGACATGGGCGGCGACGCCACCCGCACCAGCACGGTCGTGCTGCGCAACGCCGGGACGAAGGCGGTGACCGTGCGGCTGGCCGCCGAACCGTCGGCGGACAGCACGGGGACGGCGCGCCTGTCGGCGAGGACCGTGCGGATCCCGGCCGGCCGGAGCGCGTCGGTGGACCTGACGGTGACGCCGCGGACCGGCGTGGTGGACGCCGAGACGTCCGGCGTCGTCGTGGGCACGGTCTCCGACGGCAGCACGGTGCGCGTCCCGTACGCGAGCTACGTCCGGCCGCTGCAGGTCCAGGCGTCGCCGACGTTGGCGACCGGCAGCACCGAGGTGTTCGTCCACGCCCCGATGGCGCCCGAGGCACCGCCGACGGTGCGGGCGACCGCGCCGTCCGGCGAGCAGTACACCACCGCGCTGACCACCGTCGCGGGCAACCCCGGCTGGTTCCGCGGCACGGTGCCGCTGGACGAGCCCGGCACCTACGGGCTCGACGCGCGCGCGACGATCACCGGGCGCACCGTGACCGGGACCGGCGGCGTGCAGTCCGAGGGCGCCGACCAGGCCGGCGGCTGGGCGCAGGTCGGGCTGTCCGGAACGGCCCGGGAGCTCGCCGTCTCCCCCACCGCGCCGGGCACCGGCCTGGCCATGACCAGCAGCGGCGTGCACCCGTTCGTCACGACCGACCAGGGCGCGACGTGGGAGCGCGTGCGCAGCATGCCCGTCGCGGACGGGTGGGGCATCCCGGTGGCCGACACCGCGACGCCCGGCGGGTTCTACGTCGCGCTGAACGGCGCCGTGGGACAGGTCGTGCTCGACCCGTCGTACGCGGGCCGCATCGTGCACACGCCGGACGCCGGCCGTACCTGGACGGTCCTGCCGTTCCCCGACGTCGCGATCGACGAGCTCGTCGCCCAGGGCGACGCGCTGGCCGCCGTCACGAGCGACGGCCTCTACCTCAGCCGGGACGGCGGGCAGCGCTGGCGTCACGTCGCCCCGGCCTGGACGGGCTTCGTCAACGGTGCCGCCTTCGCGGGCGACCACCTGCTCATCTCCACCTTCGACGGCGTCTACCGGGTCGCCGACGTGCTGTCCGGCGGCAGCGAGGTCACCCAGACCTACGCGACCACCGACTACGTCGACCGCCCGCAGGGCGTCGTGGCCGACGGGTCCGCCGCGGCCGTGGTGCTCGGGGACGGCGTGGCCATGACCTCGCGCGACTCCGGTGCCACCTGGACCACGGGCGCCGACACGGGCCAGTCCTACGTCACGGTCACCACGCTGACGGAGGGCACCGTGTACGCCATGGGCCTGACGACCTACAGCACGAGCACCGACCTCGGCGTCACCTGGGACACCCACCCGCTGCCCGTGTACGGGCCGCTGGCCACCGACGTCGACCACTGGCCGGGTACGCCGGCCGAGCACCTCGTGGTCGCGATGGAGGGCGCCGGGTACTACGAGACGCAGGACGGCGAGACCTGGACCAAGACCGGCGTCTCCGGCTCCGACGTCACGGGCGTGCACGCGGGCGTCGACGCCGAGGGCGAGCCGGTGCTGCGCGCCGTCGACTACGAGGGCCTGCACCAGCGGTCGCTGGCGGACCTCGACGAGGGCTCGCAGGACTGGGGCTCGATCGGGCACGAGGGCATCATCGGGCGTCAGGTCACCGCGGTGACGCAGTCGCCGCTGGGCGACCACGACGTCTGGGCCGTCGGGTCCACCGCCAACGGCCTGAGCCGCATCCTCACCACGGGCGCGGGCGGCACGGACGCCGATCTCGAGCAGGTCGGCCCGTACAGCAGCTTCACGCCGACGACGGTCGCCGTCTCCCCGCACGACGAGGACACCGTGCTCGTGGGCTACCAGACGCCCTACGAGGCGGGCATCCTCGTCTCGACCGACCGGTTCGAGACGTGGACGACGTACAACCTCCGGGCCGTCGTCGAGCAGATCGTGCCCGACCCCGCCGACCCCCGCAGGCTGTGGCTCGCCACGTCCACGGGTCTCTACCGAGCCGACGACCTCGGCGCGAAGCGCACGCGCATGACCGAGGACGCGGCGCGGTCGGTCTGGGTCGACCCGGCCGACCCCCGCCGCGTGGTCGTCGGCGAGCAGCCCGGGATCCGGGTCAGCCGCGACGGCGGCACGACCTTCGTCGCGGCCGAGGTGCCCAACTCCTCGGCCGCGGTCACCGAGTTCGCGGCCGTCGAGGTGCCGGACGGCCGCGAGCTCCTCGTCGCGGGCGCCGCCCGGTGGCGCCCGTACGGCCTGGCGGCCAACGGCGCGGGCGTGCTCGTCTCGGCCGACGGCGGCGCCACGTGGGCGGCGGCCTCGAAGGGGCTGACGGCGATGTCCGTGCGCTCGCTCACGGTCAGCCCGGACGGCGCCTGGGTCTACGCCGGCACCGACGAGGGCGGCGTGCACCGCACCGCGGTGCGTGACCTCGTGCCGGAGGGGGCGCAGCCCGGGGCGACCACCACCACGGTCGAGGCCCCGGCCTCGGTCCACCTCCTGGAGCCGTTCCGGGTGAAGGTCGCGGTCGCGTCGTCCGGGAAGGGCTCGTCGGGCACGCCGGCCGGCACGGTCACGGTCACCGTGGCCCGCGAGGGCGACCGCCACCCGTACGAGCGCACCGTGAAGCTCCGCAAGGGCACCGCGAAGATCCTGGTCCCGCCGCTGCTGCGGTCCGGGGACCACACGATCACCGCGCAGTACGCCGGCTCGGACGACCACGACGCGTCCGAGGCGACGTCGGCCCTGGAGGTGCGGCGACGCTGACCCGCTGACGACGGCCTCGTCCTTGAACCCGACGTTTCTCGGCTTTGGATGCCTCCAAAGCCGAGAAACGTCGGGTTCAAAGCCGAGGACGCGGCAGGGCGGCGACGGCGGGGCCGGTCAGGCGTCGCCCGGGGCGGGCCGGGGCGACGTGCCGGCCACGGCCTCCGTCGCGCGCGCCTCCAGGAGGTCGGCCAGGGCGCGCAGGTGGCCGGCGACCTGCTCGCCCAGGGGTGTCAGCGCGTACTCGACGCGCGGCGGGATCGTCGTGACGACGTCGCGCGTGACCATGCCGTCGCGCTCGAGGGCCTGGAGCGTCTGGGACAGCATCTTCTCGCTGACGCCCTCGACCTTGCGGCGCAGCGCGTTGAACCGGTACCGGCCCTCGACGAGCGCGAGCAGCGCGAGCGACGCCCACTTCGACGTGACCACCTCGAACGCGGCGCGCGAGGTGCAGTCGCGCGCGAAGACGTCGACGACCAGCTCCTGGGCGGGGCCGTCGGTGCGCGCGTCGTGAGCCATGCCGACAAGACTACCGCCGTGCCCACCGGTCGTGGTGTACTTTCGATTCGTTAGTGCTTCCCTCACGCAATCGGAGTCTCCATGACCACCTACGCCGTCACCGGCGCCACCGGCCACCTCGGCCGTCTCGCCGTCGCCGAGCTGCTGGAGCGGGGCGTCGCGCCCGCCGACGCCGTCGCGATCGCCCGGACGCCCGCCAGGGCCGCCGACCTCGCCGAGCGGGGCGTGCAGGTGCGCGAGGGCGACTACGACCGCCCCGACACCCTCGCCGCGGCGCTGTCGGGTGTGCAGCGCCTGCTGCTCGTCTCGGGCAGCGACCCGGGCAACCGCGTCGCCCAGCACACCGCCGTGATCGACGCGGCGCGCGCCGCCGGCGTCGAGCGCATCGCGTACACGAGCATCCTCAACGCCGACGCCACCTCCAACCCCCTGGCCGGCGAGCACCAGGGCACCGAGAAGGTGCTGCGGGAGGCGGGCGTGCCGGTCTCGCTGCTGCGCAACGGCTGGTACACGGAGAACTACACCGACCGCCTGGACGAGTACCTGCGGCGCGGCGAGATCGTCGGCGCCGCGAGCGACGGCCGCATCTCCGCGGCGCCGCGCGCCGACTTCGCCGCGGCCGCCGTCACCGCGCTCCAGGAGGACGACGGCGACCTCGTCGTCCACGAGCTCGGCGGCGAGTCCTTCACGCTCGGCGAGCTGGCCGCGACCGTCACCGAGGTCACCGGCACCACCGTCGAGTACCGCGACCTGTCGGTCGAGGGTCTGGCCGCCGAGCTCCGGCAGGCCGGTCTCGACGAGGGCACGGCGGGCTTCGTCGCCGCGCTCGACGGCTCGATCGCGGCCGGCGACCTCGTGGCCCCCGGCGACGACCTGGCCCGCCTCCTGGGCCGCACGCCGACGCCGCTCGCCGACGTCGTGCGCGCCGCCGCCCGGGGCTGAGGTCCGCCGGCACCACCCGACTGGACACGCCGTGCGTGAATGGACCCATGCGAGGAGCCATCATTCACGGAGCCGGTGACGTCCGGTTCGAGGAGCGGCCCGACCCGCAGGTGGTCGAGCCGACCGACGCCGTGGTCCGGACCGTCGCCACCTGCGTGTGCGGTTCGGACCTCTGGCGGTACCGCGGGGTCAGCCCGGTCAGGCGCCCGACACCGATCGGGCACGAGTACGTCGGCGTCGTCGAGCAGGTCGGCGACGCCGTGCGCACCGTGCGCCCGGGGAACTTCGTCGTCGGCGGGTTCCTGCACAGCGACAACACGTGCGCGGTGTGCCGCAGGGGCATGCAGGCCAACTGCCTGCACGGCGGCGGGTACGACGGGTGCCAGGCGGAGAGGATCCGCGTGCCGAACGCCGACGGCACGCTGGTCGCCACGCCCGGCGAGCCCGACGCCGACCTCATCCCGAGCCTGCTCACCCTCTCGGACGTCCTGTGCACGGGCTGGCACGCCGCGGTCAGCGCGGACGTGGGACCGGGGTCGAACGTCGTCGTCGTGGGCGACGGCGCCGTCGGGCTGAGCGGCGTTCTCGCCGCCGCCCAGCTCGGCGCGGGCACGATCGTCGCGATGAGCCGGCACGCCGACCGCCAGGAGGTGGCGCGGCAGTTCGGCGCGACCCACGTCGTCGCCGAGCGCGGCGAGGAGGGCAGGGCGCAGGTGCTCGAGCTCACCGAGGGCATCGGCGCCGACGGGGTGCTGGAGTGCGTCGGCACCGGCGAGGCCCGCACACAGGCGGTCGAGCTGGCGCGGCCGGGCGGCACGATCGGCGTCGTCGGCGTGCCGCACGGCGACCTGCCCGTCGACGCCCTGTTCTGGGGCAACAAGGGGCTGCGCGGCGGCGTCGCCCCCGTGCGCGCCTACCTGCCGCGCCTGCTCGACCTGGTGTGGCGCCGCGAGATCGACCCGGGCAGGGTCTTCGACCTGACCCTGCCCCTGGCCGACGTCGCGGAGGCCTACCGCGCCATGGACGAGCGGCGCGCCATCAAGGTGCTGCTGGAGGCCTGACGGCGGCGCGCCACCCGAGCAGCACGTCCAGCACGACGAAGCCGGCGAGCGTCCAGCCGACCAGCGGCAGCCACCAGCCGACGGCGACGGCGCCCGCGAGCACCGCCGCGACGCCCCACCACGGCGCGCCCCGCAGCACGCCGCGCTCCGGCGGCGTCCCGCCCCTCAGGCCGCGGGCCCGGGTGGGGCGCCGCGCCCACCACATGAGGTAGCCGAGCACCACCAGCGTGGCGATGGCGCTGCCGAGCAGGAACAGCGCGATCTGGTGCGGCAGCCCGAACAGCGACCCCATGTGGGCGTCGATGCCCCACCGCGCGAGCTTGGCCGCGAGCGGGAACCCGGAGAAGTCGACCCGGTGCACGGCGCGCAGCGTCTCGGGGTCGACGGCGACGGCGTCGACCTCCGTCGGATGGCTGCGCTGGATCTCCTGCACCACCCACGCCTCGCCGGGGCCCGACGGCGGCGTGATCTCGACCAGGTCGGTGTTCACGTTGACCGTCCGGGCAGTGGCCAGGACGGCGTCGAAGAGCGCCGGGTCGACGGGGCCTGCGCCGGCGCCCGCCCCGCCGTCGTGGTGCGCGTGGTCACCGGCGGGCGCGGCGCCGGCACCGGGCAGGCTCCGGTCGACGGCGGGCGTGCCCCCATCGAGCGCGCCCCGCAGGGCGTCGACGTTGCCGCCCGCGTACTGGGACCAGGTGATGCCGGTCGCGGAGAGGAACAGCGCGCCGAGCAGCACCCAGAACCCGGCGGAGGTGTGCCAGCCGAAGAGCCTGCGGTACCCGCGGCGGCCGCGCGCGGGCCGCAGGAAGTCCTTCCGGGCGCGCGACCGGCGCACGCGCTGCACCCACAGCCCCAGCCCCGCGAGCGCGACGACGCCGAGCCACGACGCGGCCAGCTCGCTGTACAGACGACCGGGTTCCCCGAGGTGCAGGTTCCGGTGGAGCTGGTCGAGCCAGGTGCGCAGCGGGAGGGCGCCGCTCGTGCCGTACACGGTGAGGTCGCCGCGGACCTCGCCCGTCCCGGGGTCCACGAACACGGCGCGGGACTCGCTCTCGCCCAGGCCGTCCTGCGCGAACAGGACCCGGGTCGTCGTCCCCGGCCCCGGCGCGGGGCGGACGGCGGACGGCGTCGCGCCCGGGTCACCGACGTGGGCGACCGCGATCCGGGTCTGCTCGGCGAGGTCGATCCGGTCGGCCGTGACGGGCGCCGTCAGCTCGTGCCGGTACACGACCTGCTCGATCGCGGGGGTGAGCGCGTACAGCGCGCCGCTCACGGCGGCGACGAGGATGAACGGGCCGACCAGCAGGCCGGCGTAGAAGTGCAGCCGCAGCAGCAGGGCGCCGAACCACCCGGGGCGGCGGGACCGCCGGGCGGCCGGTGGTGCCGGTGCCGGTGGTGCGGAAGTCGGTGTCGTCGGGGTCGTGGTCGTGCTCGTCGTCATGGCTCTCGCCTTCGGGTCCTGAGGGCAGCACGGACCGTCCCGGGGCCGCGCGCGGGCGCGCGGGCACGCCGGGACCGGCCGGTGCTCGAGGGTGGTGGGCTCAGTACGCGAGGGCGGGCGGCGGCCCGCGGCGCCGCGACGGCGACACCTCGGGCCGGGCGGGGACGGTCCCGGTGAACCAGTCGGGCACAGCCGGGCGCGGGACGGCGACGGGCAGCCGGACCGGCGTCGGCAGGCCGGGCCGGAACCACGCGGCGGCCCGCAGGCCGAGCGCGCGGAGCCGGGCGAGCAGGCGCTCCCCGCCGTACAGGACGGCGACCGTCGCGAGCGCGGCGCCGCCGTGCCAGAGCCACATCGTCGGGTCGGCGACGACGAGGTCGGGCGAGAGCGCCACGGCCCGGGCGATGCCGATGCGCTGGCGCTGCCCTCCGGAGAACTGGTGGGGGTAGCGCCCCAGCATCCCGGCCGAGAGCCCGACGAGCTCGAGCAGCTCCCCGGCGCGCCGGCGGCGGTCCGCCCGGGTGCCCGTGCGGGCGGCGGCGAGCGGCTCGGCCACCACCTGCTCGACGGTCATCCGCGGGTCGAGGGAGGCGTACGGGTCCTGGAAGACCATCTGGACGCCGCGGCGCATGACGGCGTGCTCGGCCCGCCGCATCCGCGTGACGTCGGTGCCGCGGTAGGCGAGGGTCCCGGCGTCGGGGCGCTCGAGGCCGACGAGCATCCGCGCGAGCGTGGACTTGCCGCAGCCGGACTCGCCCACGACGCCGAGGACCTCGCCGGCTCTCAGGTCGAGGTCGACGCCGTCGACGGCCGAGAC
>NZ_JABEMG010000041.1 GCF_013004695.1 Promicromonospora citrea | reverse complement strand
TCCGACCATGAGCACGTAGATCAGACCAGAAGACCCGCCGGTGCTCCCGGGGCACGGGTAAACGGCTCCAAGACTTCATCGAACACCCCGATCATCAGGGGTGTTGCGACCACCAGTTGAATCCGCCTAGTCACGTGGCGAGGTAGTCACCTGGCGACGGAGTACTACTTCGCCAGGTGACTACCTCGCCTTCTGACTACCTCGCCACGTGACTACCTCGCCACGTGACTACCTCGGCGGGTGGTTGTCAGGTCAGGTCCTTGACGCGGATGTCGCGGTAGTGGATCGTCTCGCCTCCCCCGTGGTTCTGCAGGCCGATGAAGCCCTGCTCGAGGTCACGGGCCGGGTCGGTGCTGACGAAGTCGTTCACCAGCGTGCCGTTGAGGAAGACCTTGATGGTCTGGCCGACCACCCGGATCTCGTACGCGTTCCACGACCCCACGGGCTTGAGCGCCCGCTCGACGGCGGCCAGGTCGGCGCCCTGGAAGGTGTAGATCGATCCGGTCGTGCGGTCGGGCTCGTCGCTCGCGTCGATCTGGATCTCGTAGCCGTTGTCCACGGCCACCCACGGGTCGTCGCCCGGGTCGGGGAACCCGACGAAGACGCCGCCGTTGTCGTCCTTGAGCAGCTTCCAGTCGAGCTTGAGGCTGTACGCCTGCAGCTCCTCGGGGTGCCAGAGGAGGCCCATGCCGCCCGTGCTGCGGATCGAGCAGTCGGGCTGCCGGCCGAACGAGCCGGGGCCCGCCATGCGCCAGCCGTCGAGGGACGCCAGCGTGCCGTCGAACAGGGCACGGTAGCCCCGCTCGTAGCGCTCAGGCGCGCAGATGTCGCCGCTGCCCTTGCCGACCGTCAGCACGTCGAAGTTCACGTTGCCGTCGTCGTCCTCGTCGTAGCGGAGCGTGATGGTGTTCTCGCCCCGCTCCAGCGGGAGCCGACGGGTCGCGGTCGCCCACGTCTCCCAGCTCCCCGTCGGCTCGAGCGCCCACGGTTCGACCTCCTCGCCGTTGACGAGCACCGAGACCTGCTTGGTGCCCTCGAACGGGTGCGGCCCGTTGGCGTAGCGCAGGGTCACGGGCTGCTCGCCCGCCTGACGCGCCGTCGCCGTGAACGTCACCGAGGCGCCCACGTCGCCGAACCCGTCGACGAAGCCGGAGCCCGAGTAGCCGTTGTGCTCGCTGTCGACGTTCGCCGAGCCGCGCAGCGTCGCCTCCTCGGCCTCGAGGTACCCCTGCTCGGCGGGAGCCTTGTACCCCGGGATCGCGTTGAGCGTGTACCAGGCCTCGGTGTTCCACAGCTCGCGGCCCTCGACGTCGCTGAACGGGCGCGGGCTGCGCAGGTGCACCACGCGGCCCGGCTCGAGGCCGTCCACCGTGAGCGTGACCTTCGTGCGGTCGCGCGAGACCTTCGCCTGCGAGACGACCAGCGGGCGCTCGTCGACCTTCGGCCCGCCGTAGGCCGGCGTGGGCACGTACCGCCAGTGGTCCATCCGGAACGCCGCGTTCGGGTCCTGCGCGATCTTCTCGACCGTCTCGTCGGAGAGCGGCTGCGTGTACTCGACCTCGAAGCCCTTGCGCGTCGCACGCATCTCGACCATGTCGAAGGCGTCCTGCCCGTTCGGCGTCAGCTTCTGCAGGCCGTAGCGCAGCTTGTCCGGCTCGCTCCAGTTGCCGGCCTCGCCGATGCCGCCCACGTACAGGGCACCGTCGGGCCCGACGACGGTGCGGTTCACGCCGGCCTCGAGACCAGCGGTGTGGCGGAACACGGCGCCCTGGTACTCGCCGTCGACCTTCTCGAGGAACCCGCGCTGCAGGCCGCCGTAGGTGACGTCGCCGAAGACGAGCTGACCCGCGTAGGGGCCCTCCTCGAGCTGCACCGGCGAGCTCGGGGAGTTGCCGATCTCGTTCTGCGGCACCCACAGCGCCGGGGCGGAGACGGGCACATCGTCGTACGGGCCGGACGGGTTGGTGAAGTGGTTGAAGAACTTGCCCTGCTCGATGTGCACGAGCTTGGAGCTGGGCAGCCACGCGCCCTGGTTGTCCATGACGAACAGCTCGCCGTCCGGGCCCTTGACCAGGCCGTTGGGCGTGCGCAGGCCGCCGGCGACGTACTCGACCTCGCCCGTGCGCCGGTCGACGCGGATCGCGGTTCCGCGGTTCTCCGCGGGCTGCGGGTCCGTGGTCGCGCCGCCGTTGTTGATGGCCACCGACAGGTTCAGGTAGAAGTACCGGCGGTCGTGCAGCAGGCCGAACGCGAACTCGTGGAAGTTCCCGCCGAACGGCCACTCGGCCACGGTGGTGTGCCGGTCGTAGAAGCCGTCCCCGTCGGGGTCGGTGAGCTCGGTGAGCCGGTCGCGCTCGGAGACGAAGATCGAGTCGTCGATGACCGCGATGCCCATCGGGTTGAACAGGTCGGTCGCCACCTTCTCCACCGTGACCTCGTCCTTGGACGTCTCGCCGGTCACGTTGTCGAGCAGGAAGACCTCGCCGGGCTCCGGGTCCTCGACCCAGCCGCCCGGGCTCACCGAGCCGGACGTGAGAACGGCCAGCCGGTCGTCCTCGGTCCAGTCGAGCGCCGCGACCATCGGCTCGAAGCCGTCGGGCCGCAGGTCGGTGAGGGAGTAGCCGGGGAAGACCGAGTCCAGGCGCATGCCGTCGCCCGCCGTCTCGTCCTGCCCCTCGCAGTACTTGGTGCCGGGCGCCGTCACGCGTACGACGCCGGCCTCCGTGCTCAGCACGCTCTCGGGGACGACGACGTAGTCGCTGCTCCCCGGCGGCCGCCACTCGAGGCGCAGGATGTTGTCGTTCGTGTTGTCGAAGAACTCGACCCGCAGGTCGTGGTAACCGGGCTGGAGGGCGATGCTGCCCTCCTTCGACTCGGCGCCGTGCAGGCCGTCGTTGTCGATGACCTCGACGTCGTCGATCACGAGGCGCGAGCCGTCGTCGCTGGTCAGGCGGAACTCGTAGGTGCCGGACGACTCCACGGAGAGGTTCGCCAGCGCGTGCGCGATGAACCGCTCGCTCAGGCCGAAGTCGGCCTCGGAGGAGTAGTCGATGGTCGGCTTGAGCTGGTCGACGTTCGGCGTCTGCCCCGAGCGCAGCGTGCACAGCTCGCTGATGTCGCGCGCCAGGTCGTAGCTGCGCAGCGTGACGCCCGGTTCCTGGGGCGGGAGGTCGTCCGCCGCGGTGGCGGAGGGAGCGGCACCCGACAGCATCACCGCTGTCAGCGCCACGGCGGTCGCACCGGCGGCCGCCTGTCTGGTGCGGTGGTTGGTTCCACGTTGACGCATGAGGTCTCCTCGGTCGGCATTGACCTTGCGGCTAGCAACCTAAGCGGACTTCTGTCGCCCGTCAAGCAAAAGTTGTCAGGTGTTCATCGTTAGGCGCGGCGCGGGGCAGGACGTCGGCACGGGACGCGACGGGCGAGGCTCCGCGCCGAACGCGTCGGCACCGAGCTGGGCGAGATGACGGACTCCCGGGAGGTCGAGCGCCCAGCCCGCGAGCGCCCAGCCGAGGTGGACGTGCGCCAGCGCCCGGGCGACGGCGGAGACACCCTGGGTGCGCAGGAGCGGGCGGACGTCCCTGCTCCCCGGCGGCGGAGAGGCTTCGGCGGTGAGCTCGTAGGTGACGCGCCAGAGCACCTCGGGGTGTTCCGCAGCGGGCCGGATCGTGAGCCCGACGGGACGACGTCGGGCGAACCACAGCGCGACGCCGGTGCACGGCTCGCAGTCGGCCGCGACCCACAGCGTCGCGGGTGCCACGACCGGGGCCGGCCGCAGCCGCGGCACCCAGGGGCGCACCGCGGCGCGGTACTCCGTCCAGGCTCGCCCGAACGCGCGGCGCAGACCCTCCCCCTCGTGCCAGTCCGCGATGCCGACCGAGTAGGCGACGGCCACGAGGACGCCCACGAGCAGCTCGGGCTCGCCCAGCACCGGGGCCAGCACGGCGAAGGTCGCGGCGACCGTGAGCTGCATCGGGTTGCGCACGTACGCGTACGGGCCGGAGGTCACGAGACGGGCCGGCGGGTCGTACGGCAGCGGCGTGCCGCGCCCGACGACGGCGAGCTCGCGCATGGCCGCCAGGCCGGGCAGGCAGGCGACGAGCGCGAGCTGGAGCCCGGCGGAGGTGACGGCCGCGGGCCACGGCGGTACGGGAGAGACGGCGAGCACGGGCAGGCCGACGAGCAGCCCGCCCGCCCAGACGGCCTGCGCCCAGGCCCTGGCCGTCACGCGGGTGCGGCGCAGGGTCCACCGTGCGAGGAGGACGGCGGGGACCAGCGCCGTCAGCACGCCGACCACCTCACCCACGAGCCAGGCTGACCCGAGCACCACCACCGGAGCGCCGTACGGCATGAGCACGAGATCGAGCACCACGAGCCCGGCCAGGACGACGGCGACCTGACGGCACGAGGCCCCGCGGTCCACGCGGTCGTGGCGCGCGGCCGCGAGGCACAGCGCCGGGACAGCGCCCCAGAGCAGGGACCAGCCCAGCCAGAGGTCGACGGGAAGGCCGCGCCAGACGGCGCCGGTGGCGTGGTACGTCCACCAGCCCCGCTCGACCGCGGCGTGGTGGAGCGCCAGGAGAAGCAGCGCCGCCCACGCGGTGGACGTGATCGCGGCGGCGACCACGCGCGGGCCGGGCGGGCGCCAGGCGCACAGCACCACCACGGCGAGCAGGGGCGCACCGAGCCCCGCCCCGCGCACGACGGCGGCCGCCGCGTCGAGGCCTGCGGTCATGCGCCGTCCCCCGCCTCCTGGGCCGCGCGGCCGAAGGTCTCGGCGAGGTACTCGGCCGCCAGCCCCGTCGAGTAGTGCTGCAGCGGGCCGAAGTACCAGGACGGGTCGAAGGTGCGGGTGTACGCCAACGACCAGGTGATCCGCGTCCGGCCCGGTCCCGCGGCGACCCACGTGACGTCGGCGGCGTGCAGGTCCATCCAGCGCTTCAGTGTCGTGTCGGCGGTGACGTCCAGACGGAGCCTGCCGCCGGCGTCGGACACCTCGGACGCCACCACGCGCAGCGACATCGCGCGAGGCGTGGCCTCGGCGCCGAGGCCGAGGCTGTGCCGGTCGGTGAACGTGACGTGGCGCTCGGCCCCGACCTCGAGCCCGGAACCGGTCGCCGACACCGGCTCGGGGAACGGCACCGCGCGCAGGAACGGGGCCTCGAAGGCGCCGTAGACAGGCGGTTCGGCCAGAGCCTCGGCGACCTGTCGCGGCGTCGCCTGCACGACGACGCTCGCCGTACCGACGTCCGCGCGCGGCAGGAGCGTGAAGCCGCCGACCCCCTCGGCCACGAGCACGAGCAGCAGGGGCGCCACGGCGACCGCCCGCCCCCGCCGGTTCCGCGCCGCCTGGACGACGACCCCGACGAGTGCCGCGACGCCGTAGAACAGGGGCGCTGCGATGACGAGGCAGACGACGCCCTCGTCCAGCAAGGGGCCGGCGAGCGCGAGGCCGACCGTCGTCGTGGCGAGCGCGGTGCCCACGGCGCTGCGCGGCCGGGCGGCGAGGATGACGGTCAGCGCGATGACGGCGGGGATGCCGACGTAGAACAGCGCGGTCTGCTGCGCGTCGGCCGAGCCCAGCAGCTTGGCGAGCAGCATGGCGGCGAACAGTGCCAGCGCGACACCGGCCAGCAGCAGGCGGGCACGCCGGGCTGCCGGCGTGAGCGGCGGGCGCGGACGCCACGGAGCCGGCTCCGGCTCCTCGCCGACGGGCTCACCACCCGCGCCGGCGCGCCAGGAGTCGTCCGCGTCCGCCCGAGCCCTGTCCCTCATCGGTCCTCGCTTCTTGATCGGTCGATTTAATCGCTCGATTAAAGCATATGATCAAGAACCGAGGGAAGGAGGCCGCGATGGCTCAGACGGGGCGCAGGCCCGCCGAGGAGACACGCCGACGGCTGCTCGACGCGGCCGACCAGGTGCTGCGCGAGCAGGGATACGCGGGCGTGTCCGCACGCACGATCGCCACGGCGGCGGAGGTGAACTCGGCGCTGGTCTTCTACCACTTCGGTGGGGTCGACCAGCTCCTGCTGACCGCGCTCGACCGTGCGACCGAGGAGCGCATGGCGCTGCACCGCGCCACGGCGTCGGCGGCGCGCACCGTCGAGGAGCTGGTCGAGGCCGCCGCGACGATCTACCGCACCGACCTCGAGCGCGGGTACCTCGCCCAGTTCGGCGAGCTCGTCGCGGCGGCGGTGACCAAGCCGGCCCTGCGCGACGAGATCAGCACGCGGGCCGAGCCCTGGGTCGACTTCGTGGCCGAGCACTGGGAGCGCGTGGTGGGCGGGTCGCCGCTGGGCAGGCTGCTGCCCGCCCGCGACGTCGCCGACGCGGCCCTCACGTTCTACCTCGGCGTCAACCTGTTCTCGGTGATCGACCCCGACCGCGAGCGCACCGACAGCGTCTTCGCCCTCGCGTCGCGGCTCGCCCCGCGGGCCCGCCTGCTCACGATGCGCCTCCCGGGCCGCCGCTGACCCTCGACGACGGACCTCACGCTCGGGACCGACCGGCGGCACCGGGCCGTCCGGACCCGGTCCCTCAGGTCGTCCTCGCCGACCGAGCCGGGCCCTTCACCCCGCCGAGGGCAGGGCGTCCGGACCGCCGTCCAGGAGCAGCTTGAAACCGTCCTCGTCCAGGGTGGGGATCCCGAGCTCCTCCGCCTTGGCAGCCTTGGACCCGGCGTTCTCGCCCAGCACCACGTAGTCGGTCTTCTTCGAGACCGACCCGGAGGCCTTGCCACCCGCCGCGATGATCGCCTCCTTGGCGCCGTCGCGCGTGAAGTCCTCGAGCGAGCCGGTCACCACCACGGTGAGCCCCGCGAGCGGGCCGGTGGGCCCGGTGTCCGCCTCGGCCATCGCGGCGGGGCCGGGGTGCCCGGGGATGGCGAGCTGCACGCCCGCGTCGCGCCACGCCGCCAGGATCTCCTGGTGCCAGTCGACGGCGAGCCATGCCTTGATCTCGGCGGCGATCACCGGGCCCACGCCCTCGACGGCGGCGAGCTCCTCCTCGGACGCCGCCTCGATCGCGTCCACCGAGCCGAACCAGCCCGCGAGCGCCCGCGCCGCGACCGGGCCGACGTGCCGGATGTTGAGCGAGACGAGCATGCGCCAGAGGTCCTTGGACTTGGCCCTCTCGAGCTCCTCGAGGAGCTTGGTCGCGGCGGCGGACGGCGCGGCCTCGTCGAGCGTCTCGCCGGCCTCCTGCGCGGCGGCCCGCTGGGCCTTCGTGTAGGACAGCTTGCGGCGGAACGGAGCGCGTCGGCGCACCTCGCCGTCGTCGTCGATCTTGGGTAGGCCGGTCTCCGCGTCGCGGACCACCACCTCGATGGGCAGGAGCTGGTCGAGCGTGAGCGAGAACAGCTGGGCCTCGGTGACCAGCGGGGGCGTCTCCGGGACGTCGGGCTGGGTGAGCGCCGCGGCCGTGACCTCGCCGAGCACCTCGATGTCGAGCCCGCCGCGCGAGCCGATGTGCTCGACGCGCCCGCGCACCTGCGCGGGGCAGGACTTCGCATTGGGGCAGCGCAGGTCGACGTCGCCCTCCTTCATGGGCCGCAGGGGCGTGCCGCACTCGGGACACTCCGCGGGCATGACGAAGTCCTCGCGCGGGTAGCCGTCGTCCGCGAGGGCGGCCACGGGCCCGATGATCTCGGGGATGACGTCGCCCGCCTTGCGCAGCACCACGACGTCGCCGACGCGCACGCCCTTGGCCCGCACGACGTCCTGGTTGTGCAGGGTCGCCTGGCGCACGGTCGAGCCCGCGACCGTCACGGGCTCCATCACGGCGTACGGCGTGGCCCGGCCGGTGCGTCCGACGCCCACCTGGATGGCCACCAGCCGTGTGTTGACCTCCTCGGGCGGGTACTTGAACGCGATGGCCCAGCGCGGCGCGCGGCTCGTGGTGCCGAGCCTGCGCTGCTGCTCGCGGCCGTCGACCTTGACGACGATCCCGTCGAGCTCGTGCTCGATGTCGTGCCGGTGCTCGCCGAAGTACTCGATCATCTCGAGCGCCCCGTCGAGCCCGTCGACCACGCGGTTGTGCGGGGAGACAGGGATGCCCCACTCCTCGAAGAGCGTGTACGCGTCGGACTGCCGCGCGAGCTCCTCGTGCGTGCCCGCCTCCCACTGCAGCGCCCCGATGCCGTGGGCATACATGCGCAGGCCCTCGACGCGCGCGATCCCGGCCTCCAGCTCGGGGCCGTCCTTGTTCTCCAGGAGCTGGCGCAGGCCGCCGGCCGCCGCGTTGCGCGGGTTGGCGAACTGCGGGAAGCGCCGCAGCGCCGCCACACGGGCCTTCTCCGGGTCGAAGGCCCTCCCCTGCCGCTCCGCCCGCTCCTGCCCCTCGGCGACGACCCGCTCGCGGAGCTCGCCCTGGAGCTCGTTGAGGCGGGCGAACGTCGCGACGGGGATGAACACCTCGCCGCGCACCTCCACGACGTCGGGGTGGCCGGTGCCGGAGAGCCGCTGCGGGATGGCAGCGATCCGCAGCACGTTGCGCGTCACGTCCTCGCCGACCCGCCCGTCACCGCGCGTGACGCCCCGGACCAGCCGGCCCTTCTCGTACACGAGCGAGATCGCCAGCCCGTCGATCTTCACCTCGCACAGGAAACCCGGCCGGTCGGTGCCGAGGTCCCGCTGGACACGCTCGGCCCAGACGGCGAGCTCGTCCGTGCTGAACACGTTGTCGAGCGACAGCATCCGCTCGATGTGCTCGACCGTGGCGAACCCCGCCGCCGCGGCGCCGCCCACGCTCTGCGTCGGCGACTCCGGCGTCACCAGCGCGGGGTGCGCGGCCTCGAGGTCCTTGAGCTCGCGCATCCGGGCGTCGTACTCCGCGTCGGACGACACGGGCGAGTCGTCCTCGAAGTACGCCCGGCGGTCCTCCTCGATGCGGGCGACCAGCTCGGCCCAGCGACGGCGCGCGGCCGTCTCGTCGGCCGCGGCGTCGCCCGCCGCCGTGTCGCCCTGGGTTCCGGCCGCTTCCGGGATGCCTGTCGTCTCGCTCACGGACACAATCATGGACTGAACCACTGACATCCGAGCGGCCAGCCGCCGGAGCGCCGGGGAAAAGAGCTGCGGACCAGGGCATTCGCCCAGGTCCGCCTCTGTCGCGCGCAGGTCGGTGCCGCTACCATTCGAGCAAATTGCCAGGAATCTACTGAGAGCAGGGGTCCCTTGAAGATAGCCGTCGTCGGTGCCGGTTTCGCTGGGCTGGCAACCGCGAAGATCCTCCGCGAGTTCGATCACGACGTCACCGTCTTCGAGAAGGCGCCGGACGTCGGTGGGGTGTGGAGCGCGACGCGCCGGTACTCGGGTCTGCGCACCCAGAACAACAAGGACTCGTACGCGTTCTCCGACCTGCCGATGCCGCGCGACTACCCCGAGTGGCCCACGGGCGAGCAGGTGCAGGCGTACCTCGAGCGGTACGTCACGACCTTCGGTCTGCGGCCGAGCCTGCGCCTGGCCACGGAGGTGGTGCGCGCCGAGCTGACCGACGCGGAGGACGGCTGGATGGTGACCGCCCGGCGCATCGGCGCGCCGGTCTCGGCGCCCGAGCGGTTCGACCACCTCGTCGTCGCCAACGGCATCTTCTCCGACCCGGTCTTCCCGCAGTACGAGGGCTACGCGGACCTCGTGCGGGCGGGCGGCAAGCTCGTCGCCTCCAGCCAGCTCAACAACCTCGAGGACGCCCGCGACAAGCACGTCGTCGTCGTCGGCTACGGCAAGTCGGCGTGCGACGTCGCCGCCGAGATCGCCGGTGTGGCCGCCTCCACCGACGTCGTGGCCCGGCACCTGCTGTGGAAGATGCCCAAGCGCATCGCCAAGGTGCTCAACATGAAGTACCTGCTGCTGTCGCGGCTCGGCGAGGCCCTGTTCCGCTACCAGACCCTCTCGGGCCGCATGGAGCAGTTCCTGCACGGCCCCGGCGACAAGGTGCGCGCCGCGATGCTGTCCAGCATCGGGTCCGTCACCACGCGCCAGCTGCGCCTCAAGAAGCTCGGTCTCGTGCCGCACGGCGAGTTCGCCGACATCGCGAACAGCACCGTCTCGCTCTCGACCGACGGCTTCTACGAGCAGGTCGACCGCGGGGACATCACGGTCCACCGCGACGCGGAGATCACGCGGTTCGTCATCGAGGACGGCCGGCCCGTCGCGGAGCTCACGACCGGTGCGAAGGTCCGCTCGGACCTCGTCGTCTGCGGCACCGGCTTCCACCAGCGCGTGCCCTTCCTCGACGACACGATCGCCTCGCGGCTCGTGGACGAGCAGGGCAACTACCAGCTCTACCGCCAGATCCTGCCCGACGGCGTCCCCCACCTGACCTTCGCGGGATACAACTCGTCGTTCTTCTCGCCCCTGTCCGCCGAGGCGGGCGCGATCTGGATCGCCGCGTACCTGGCCGGTGTCGTGGACCTGCCCTCGCCCGAGGAGCGGCGCAAGCAGGTGGCGGAGCGTGTCGCCTGGATGGAGAAGCGGACCAAGGGCAAGCACGCCCGCGGCACCAACGTCATCCCGTTCTCGATGCACCAGATCGACGAGACCCTGGACGAGGCGGGCGTGAACATCGGCCCGCGCGCCCGGACGGTCCAGTGGCTCCTGCCGATCAACCCGTCGGTCTACCGCGACGTCGTGCCGCGGCTCAAGCAGCGCGTCGCCGAGCGTCAGGCGGCCGGCGCGACGGCGGCCCCCGCCACGACGGACGCCTGACCCCGGTGCGACGGTCCCGCCGCCGGCACGACGCCGCCCGGCGGGACCCCCACCCTCCGTCGAGGTAGTCACCTGGCGAGGTAGTCACCTGGCGAAGTCGTCACCGGGCAGGCCGCCACAGCGGCTTCGTCCGGCCCATCACAGGCCCGCCCATCAGAGGCCCGCCGACGTAAGCACGACCGCCACGTGACTACCTCGCCACGTGACTACCTCGGCAGAGGGGAGGGGTCAGCGTTCCGGGGGCGGGGTGTCGTCCGGGGACGTGAAGCGGACCGGCAGGCTGCGCGGGTGACGCGACCACGGCGAGCGCGACATCGTCAGCGCCTCCGCCGGCACGCGCAGCTCCATGTCGAGGATGCGCCGCAGCAGGGTCTCCACGGCGATGCGCCCGATGAGCGGGCCGATGCGGTGCGCGGGGCACGCGTGCGCACCCGCGCCCCACGTGAGGTGGAACCGGCTGCCCAGCTCCTCCCACGGGTCGTCCGTGCGGATGGCCCGGTCGGCGTTGGCCGCGGCGACGGCGGGCACCAGGGCGTCGCCGAGCGCGATCCGGCGGCCGCCGAGCTCGCAGTCCTGCCGCGCGAACCGCGGCAGCACGTGCGGGGCGGGCGGGTTGCGGCGCGACACCTCGTCCAGCGCGTCGTCGAGGTCGAGCCGGCCGCGGCGCACCCGGGCGGCGAACGCCGGGTCGGTCAGGATCATGTGCAGGGTGCTCGCGATCCACGCGATCTCCGCGTCGTGCCCGAGCGTGAACATCACGCCGATCGAGGCCATCACCTCGACGTCGTTCGCATGGTTGGGGTGGTTCACCAGGGCCGTGGTGAGGTCCTCGCCCGGCTCGGCGCGGTGCGTGGCCACGAGCACGGCCAGCAGCGCCTCCTGCTCGACGGCGGCGGCCCGCGCCCTGTCGGTGCCCTCGTACAGCGCCTCCGAGAGCTCGTGCATCCTGTTGCCGTCGGACAGGCTCATGCCGAACAGCTCGGTCATCACCATCACGGGGACGGCGACCGCGTAGTCGGCCACGAGGTCCGCCTCGCCGCGGGGCATGAGGCGGTCGATGATCGCGTCGCACGTGACCGCGACGGTGCGGGCCAGCCGCTTCTCGTCGACGGCGGCCAGCGCGTCGTCGAGCGGGGCGCGCAGGCGGCGCTGCTGCATCCCGTCGAGGTAGTAGGCGTTGTCGCGCGGCGCGAGCGTCGCGAAGACGCCCGAGTCGGCGGGCAGCGACCGCTCCTGGACGTAGCGCCAGTTGCGGGAGTTGCGGGAGAACAGCAGCTCGTTGCGCATGACGCCGCTGGCCTCGTCGTACCCGAGCACGAGCCAGGCGGGCACGCCCGGCTCGAGGTCCATGGGCGCGACCGGGCCCCACTCGTCGCGCAGCCGCTCGTAGACCTTGTGCGGGTCGCGCGCCGCGGTGATGTCGGCCAGCTGCATGCGGTCGGGGATGTCCTCCAGCCGCTGGTGCAGTCTGTTGGCCAGTGTCACGCGTTGACCTTCTGGAAGACGGGGAACGTCATCGCGTGCTCGACGAGCGTGATGAGCGTCAGCACCGCCGACTGCCGGTCGCGCGCGTCGCACTCGACGATCGGGGTCTCCGGCAGGAGGTCGAGAGCCGCCCGCACCCGCTCCAGCGGGTAGGCGGGCGAGTCCGGGAACTGGTTCACCACGACGGCGAAGGGGATCTTGGTGCGCAGCTCGAGCTGGTCCAGCACCTCGAAGCTGTCCTCGAGGTGCCGCGTGTCGACCATGACGGGGGCACCGACCGCGCCGTCCGCCAGGCCCGACCAGAGGTCCCAGAACCGGCGCTGACCCGGGGTGCCGAACAGGTACAGCGCGATGTCCTCGGTCACGGTGATGCGGCCGAAGTCCATCGCGACGGTGGTGGTGTCCTTGTTCGGCTGCCCCGGGTCGATGCCGACGCTGGCCGTGGTGATCCGCTCCTCCGTGCGCAGCGGCTCGATCTCGCTGACCGACCCGATCAGCGTCGTCTTGCCCACCCCGAAGGCACCCACGACGAGCACCTTGACCGACCGCGCGACGGTCGGCGCCAGGTGCTGCCCGGAGGCGGTGCGGTCAGAGCTTGCGGAGTCCATCGAGAATCTTCTCCAAGATGTCCTTGCCGGGCAGGACATGCGCCTGGTGGTTGGAACGGATCGCCAGGTGTCCCGCGTCGATCAGGTCCGAGACCATGACCGCCACGAGGCTGACGGGGAGCTGCAGGTACGCAGCCACCTCGGCGAGCGCCAGCGTGCCGCGGCAGAGCTGCACGAGCTCACGCTCCATGCGGCTCGCCGTCGAGAGCAGCGGCCGGCTCTCCACGGCGCGGACGAGCGTCTCCGGTCGCAGCGTGTTGCGCGACGGGTGCGCCCGCCCCGAGGTGAGCACGTACGAGCGCACCGGGTGGTCGCGGTACTCCTCGGTGTCCATCCCCTCGCCCCCCTGTCGGTCGGTCGGGTCCTGGTCGAGCTGGTGGTGCCTGAACCTTCGGGCCGTACCGATCCGGTCGTGCCCGGTCACTGCTTTCCGTGGGTGGTGCCGTTCGGGCGGGTCAGCTGATCGCCTCCGTGCCCAGGGTGCGCTCGCCGATCATGAGCACCTGGGCCTGCATCTGCTGGGCGATCAGCGCCGGGTCGATCACCGACTCGGTGATCACGGCGAGGCGCGAGCCGTCGCCGGCGCCCCGCACGAAGAGGAACCCGCCGTCGAACTCCACCATGACCTGGCGGATCGTGTCGCTGTTCCCGAACTCCCTGCTCATTCCGATACCCAGGGCCGCGAGCCCCGCGCACGCCGCCGCCACCTTGTCGGCGATGTCGAGCGGGGTCTGGTCCGTGCGTACCTTCATCAGGCCGTCCGAGGTGAGCACGACTACATGCCTGACCCCCCGTACACCACTGATGAGCTCGAGCATCCAGCTGTTGCCGTCGGTGCTCGTCATGCCGTCGGCCTGCGTCGTCATCGGTCCTCCGAAGTTCCGCCGGCGCCGGCCGGCGGTTCGCTGCTGTCAGGTGAGTCCCCGAACCGCGCCTCGCTGGAGCTGAAGAACGCGCCCATCCACTCGCCGGCCTCCTCGGCCGTCTGCGCGGCACCCGGAGCTGTCGTACGGGGCTCCGGTGCTGCCGTGGTCCGTTCGTCGGGCACGTCCGCCTCTCCTCGGCGCGAACGCCGCTGCGGGAGCGCAGACGGCTCGGGGAACTCGTCGTCCTGCGGGCTGGTCCGCCCAGGACGCAGGGGCAGCTCGCCAGGGGCCTGCACCGGGGCACCGGCCACGGGCGTCTCCTCCTCGTCGTCGACCGTCTCGCCCGCCTCGAGGGGCTCGAGAGGCTCGGTCAGGACATCGCTGGTCGCTGGGTCGGGTGCCGCCGGGGCGGGCCACTCGTCGTCGTCCGCCGGCCTCGCGGTGGGCAGCTCGGGAGCGAGCGGTGCCTCGACGACGGCGGTCGCGCTGCTGCGGCCGGAGCCCAGCGCGGAGACCCCGGAGGACGGGGTCGACGCGCTCGGCAGGGTGGCGGCCGGCGTGAGCATGCCCGACGGCACCACTGCCTCGGTCAGCTCGGCCGGGATCATGACGATGGCGCGCAGACCGCCGTACACCGACTCGGTGACGTCGACGCGGAAGCCGTGGCGCCGCGCGTAGGTGCCGACGACGGCGAGGCCGGTCTGCGGGATCTCGCCCAGCTCGGTGATGCTGATCTCGCGCTTGCCCGAGGCGATCTCGCGCGCCTGCTCGAGCTGCTTGAGGTCGAGGCCGACGCCGCAGTCGTCGATCTCGATGACGGCACCGCGCTGCACCTGCCGCAGGGCGACGAGCACCTGGGTGGTGGGCGGGGAGGACTGGGTGGCGTTGGACAGCAGCTCGGCCACGAGGTGGATGAGCGGCTCGACGATGCGGGCCGAGACGGCGACGCCCGGGTCGCCCGACACCTCGACGCGGTGGAAGGCGGTGATGCGGCTCGCCGCGCCCTTGACGACGTCGGGCAGCGGGAGCGGCTCGCTCCACTGCTGGCCCGGCCACTCGCCGCACAGGGCCGCGAGGCTCTGCGCCTGGCGGGCCTGCTGGGCCGCCGCGTGGTCGACGCGCATCGACGTCTGCAGGATGTCCGGGTCGGTGGGGTGGCGCTGGACCATGCGCGCCGCCTCCTCCTGGATGCGGTGCGCCGCGGCCTGGACCTTGCGGCTCAGGGCGACGACCGCGACCTGGACCGCGTCGCGGCGGGCGACCCGCTCCTCCTGGACGCGGGCGAGCATGGCGGCCGCCTCGTCGAGGCGGGTCTGCGCCGCCGCGTCGCCCGGCAGGTGCGGCAGCGGCGGGGCGGGCTCGCTGTCCAGGAACGCGGGCAGCTGCTCCTTGGCGAGGGCGTCGAGCGCGGCGGACGCCGCGGCGGCACGCTCCTCGGCCCGGCGGTAGGCGTGCACGAGGTTCTCGTGCGCCGCGAGGTCGTCCCGGGACGAGCGGGCCGCGATGAGCGCGGCGGCGACGGCCAGGCCGACGGCGGCGATGCCGACCAGCCAGGCGGGCCACATCGACGAGGCCCCTGTCGCGGTGAACAGGACGGGCGCCACGAGCACGTAGGCGAGCACACCGGCGACGCACACCCAGGGTGCGACCTGGCGCAGCCTGCTCGGCGGAGGAGAAGAAGACATCGAGCTCACCGAGCCGATCCCCCTAGTAGTTGTCTCGTCGAGAGTCTGAGAAGACTCGGCTGACGAGGGCGGACAGCCCCCTTGAAGTGCAGTTTCTACCACAGAGCGAGCACAGCGTGGAAGGCCACGACTGTGGTGCGCGAGCCGAAAATATGTGCCATTGAGGAATGTGGTTCCCCGATGACGGGATAACACCACAATACGGTTAAAACCGGGAGCGCGCGATGCGAGGGCGTGGCACGTAGGGTGCTGCCCATGAGCGTCGACCAGACCCAGAGCACCCCCGGGACCGCTCTGCCCCCGACCCCCCTCGACCCCACTGTCGCCGACCCGTTCGCCTGGCTCGAGGACGTCGAGGGCGACGACGCCCTCGGGTGGGTCCGCGAGCGCAACGCGCACAGCGCCCGCGCCCTCGGCGGCGACGCCTTCGCCACGACCGAGCGGGCGGTGCGCGAGGTCCTCGACTCCGACGACAAGATCCCGCACGTCTCGAAGGTGGGCGACCACTACTACAACTTCTGGCAGGACGCGCGGCACCGGCGCGGCGTGTGGCGCCGCACGACGCTCGACTCCTACCGCACGGACGACCCCGAGTGGGAGACCGTGCTCGACCTCGACGCGCTGGCCGAGGCCGAGGGCGAGAGCTGGGTCTGGCACGGCGCGAGCGTGCTGCGCCCGACGCCCGAGCAGCTCGCCGCGGGCGAGCCGCGGCGGCACGCGCTCGTCGACCTCTCCCCCGGCGGCTCGGACGCCGACGTGACGCGCGAGTTCGACCTCGTCGAGAAGCGGTTCGTCCCCGCGGCCGAGGGCGGGTTCGTCCGCGAGCAGGCCAAGGGCAGCCTGTCGTGGGTCGACGCCGACACCGTGTACGTCGCGACCGACTTCGGCCCCGGCACCATGACGCCGTCGGGCTACCCGCGGCAGGTGCGCCTGTGGCGCCGCGGCACGCCGCCGGCCGAGGCGACCCTCGTCTACGAGGGCACCGAGCAGGACATGGCCGTGAGCGCGTCCCGCTCGCACACGCCCGGCTTCGAGCGCGACCTCGTGCGCCGTGCCCTGCGGTTCTACGCGGACGAGACGTACCTGGCCACGGGCGTCGGCACGCCCGACCAGACGCTCACGAAGATCGACGTGCCGGACTCGGCGAACGTCGGCCTGCACCGCGAGTGGATGCTCGTGCGGCTGCGCGACGACTGGACGGTCGGCGGCACGACCTACCGCGCCGGCTCCCTGCTGGCCGCCGGGTTCGACGCCTTCATGGCCGGCTCGCGCGACCTCACGGTGCTCTTCGAGCCGACGGCGACGACGTCGCTCGCCGGGGTCACGTGGACGCGCCACCACCTGGTGCTGAACGTGCTCGACGACGTGAAGAACCTGCTGCACGTGCTCACCCCGCCGGCCGAGGGGCCCGCGGCGGGCGGCACGTGGGCACGGGGCGACCTCCCGCTGGGCGGCGAGCTGCTCACGGTCGGTGTCGGCGCCGTCGACGTGGTCGACTCCGACGACGTGTGGGTCGTCACCACCGGCTACCTCACGCCGTCGACCCTGAGCCGCACCACGGTGGGCTCGGGGCAGGCGCCCGAGGTGCTCAAGGCGGCGCCGTCGTACTTCGACGCGACGGGACTCGAGGTCGCCCAGCGGTTCGCGACGTCGGACGACGGCACGCGGGTGCCGTACTTCGTCGTCGGCCGGACCGGCCTGGTCTCCGGCGCGGACGGTCCCGCGCCGACCCTGCTGTGGGGGTACGGCGGGTTCGAGCACGCGATCCTGCCCGGCTACTCGGGCACGATCGGGCGCGCGTGGCTCGAGCGCGGCGGGGTGTACGCCGTGGCGAACATCCGCGGCGGGGGCGAGTACGGGCCCGCCTGGCACCAGGCGGCGCTCACGGCGCACCGGCACCGCGCGTACGAGGACTTCGCCGCGGTCGCGCGCGACCTCGTGGCCACGGGCGTGACGACGCCGCAGCGGCTCGGCATGGAGGGCCGCTCCAACGGCGGCCTGCTCGCCGGCAACATGCTCACGCGGTACCCCGAGCTGTTCGGCGCGGTCATCGTGGGCGTCCCGCTGCTGGACATGAAGCGGTACTCCCACCTGCTCGCGGGCGCGTCGTGGATGGCGGAGTACGGCGACCCGGACACGGACGACTGGGAGTTCATCCGCGGGTTCTCGCCGTACCACCTGTTCGACGCCGCGCGCGACTACCCGCCGGTGCTGTTCACGACGTCGACCAAGGACGACCGGGTGCACCCCGGCCACGCCCGCAAGATGGCGGCGCTCATGCTCGCGGCGGGCAAGGACGTGACGTACTACGAGAACATCGAGGGCGGTCACGGCGGCGCGGCCGACAACGCGCAGGCCGCGTACATGGCGGCGACGCACTGGACCTTCCTGTGGCAGCGCCTGGGCGGGGACGCCTGAGCCGGGGGCCTTCGGCTCAGGCCTGAGCCTTCTCCGCCAGCGACTCCGCGACACGGCCGAGGTTGGCGAGCTCCGCGCGGTGCAGGTCCGTGGGACCGGGCTCCGCGCGGGGCGCGCCGAGCAGCGTGACGTCGGCGAGGCCCGCGGCCGGCAGGCCGATGCGCCGCCAGGGCACGGCCACGAGGTCCGCGAGCTGTCCGATCGCGGGCCCCGCGCACTGCGAGACCTGCGCGGGCGGCAGACCGGCCCACAGACGGGTGCCGCGCTCGGTCGCCCGCGCGAGCAGCTCCCACGCCTTCTCGTTCCAGCCGCCCGGGCCGACGTCGGCGAGGTCGAGGCCGAGCGCGTCCGCCCCCGCCAGGACGACCGGCGGCACGCCCACCCAGGTGGCACCCAGGTGCACCACCGAGCGCGCGCCCGCGTCCCGCACCGCGCCGAGCACCGGCTCGAGCCCGGCGACGATCTCCGGGCCCGCGACGGCGCGCAGGCGCGAGTAGCCCGAGAAGGTGGGCAGCACGCCCGCGTGCACCTGGCCGAGCAGCGGTTCGGCGAGCTGGACCGTCACCTCGGCGCCGGGCACCTGCGCCACGACCTCGGCCACCAGGGTGCGCACGCCCTCGGCGAGCGCGAGCGCGAGGTCGGCGCGGGCGCCGGTGTCGGCCAGCACGCGGTCGCCGCGCGCCGACCAGAGCTGGGCGGCCAGCGTCCACGGGCCGAGCATCTCGACCGCGAGCGGCCCGGCGTGCCCGTGGGCGGCCACGGCGAGGGCGCCGAGGTCCTCGCGCCAGAACGCCTCGGCCCTGCGCAGGTCCACGCCCGGGCGGTCGGTCAGCTTCCAGCCGTGCGGGCCGAGCTCGACGGGCATCTCGGCCAGCCGCGCCGCCGTCCGCCCGAGGGCGTCGGCGCCCGGGCCGCGCTGCGGGAGCTGGGTCAGGAAGGGCACCACCTCGACCCCGGTCGGCAGCTCGCCCAGCTCGCCGAGCGCCGTCTGCTGCGCCTCCAGCACGTCCCGTTCGCCGCCGGGCCACGGCCCGTGCCCGCTCACCGCGGTCATCGTCACTCCTGTTCGTGTCCTGCGCCCGCACCTGCGAGAACACCGCTGCGCGCGGCCTCGCGGGAAAAGATCAGAGCGTACCCGCTCGGTCTTTTCCGCTGCGTTACCGGCAGATGAGCCGGCAGGTCACCGCGCGCGCCACGACCGGGCGACCGTCGCCTGGCCCAGCACCCGCGTGCCCCGGTACACCACCAGCGACTGACCGGCCGCGACGCCGCGCAGCGGGCCGGCGGTCAGCGCGACCTCCAGGTCGGTGGAGCCGGCGGCACGCACCCGCGCCGGGACGGCCGCACCGTGCGCGCGGACCTGCACCTCGGCGTCGAACCAGCCGTCGGCGTCGGGGGCGACGGCGCCCGCACCCGCGGGGCCGGGCAGCACGTCGTCGAACCAGAGGGCCTTCTCCCCCGCGATCCGGTCCACGCTCAGCAGCTCGGCGGGCCCGACGACGATGGTGTTCGTCGCGGGCCGGACGTCCACCACGTACCGGGCCTTCCCGTCGGCGGCCGGGCGGCCCAGCGCGAGGCCGCGCCGCTGCCCGACGGTGAACGCGTACGCGCCGTCGTGCTCGCCGACGACCTGGCCCTCGACGTCCACGACCTCGCCCGGGCGGGAGCCCAGGCGGTCGCGCAGGAAGCCGCGGGTGTCGCCGTCGGCCACGAAGCAGATGTCGTAGGAGTCGGGCTTGGCCGAGACCGACAGGCCGCGGCGGGCCGCCTCGGCGCGCACCTCGTCCTTGGTGGCGAAGCCGCCCAGCGGGAACATCGCGCGCGCGAGCCGCTCGGGACCCGCGACGGCCAGCACGTAGGACTGGTCCTTGGCGTCGTTCGGCGAGCGGTGCAGCTCGCGGACGGCGCGCACGCCGCCGTCGGGCGCCGTGCTCTCGCGCGTGACGATCTGGGCGTAGTGGCCGGTCGCGACCGCGTCGAACCCGAGGGCCGTCGCCTTGTCGAGCAGCGCCTCGAACTTGATGTGCTCGTTGCAGCGCACGCACGGGTTGGGGGTGCGGCCCGCCTCGTACTCGGCGAGGAAGTCGGCCACGACCGTGTCCTCGAACCGCTCGGACAGGTCCCACACGTAGTACGGGATGCCCAGCACGTCGGCCGCGCGGCGCGCGTCCCCCGCGTCCTCGATCGAGCAGCAGCCGCGCGAGCCGGTACGGAACTGGTCCCGGTCGCGCGAGAGCGCCATGTGCACGCCCACGACGTCGTGCCCGGCCTCGACGGCGAGCGCGGCGGCCACCGCGGAGTCCACGCCGCCCGACATGGCGGCCAGCACCCTCACGACGCGCTCCCCAGCGCGCGGCCCGAGACGAGACCCGCCGCGCGCGCCCGGGTGACCACCTGGGGCAGCGCCGCGACGAGGCGGTCGACGTCGGCGGGCGTGGACGTGGCGCCGAGCGTGAAGCGCAGCGCGCCGCGCGCCTCGGCCTCCGGCACGCCCATGGCGAGCAGCACGTGCGACGGTTGCGGCACACCGGCCTGGCAGGCGGAGCCGGTCGACGCCTGCACGCCCGCGGAGTCGAGCAGGTAGAGCAGCGAGTCGCCCTCGGCGCCGGGGAACGTGAAGTGCGCGTTGCCGGGCAGCCGGTCGCCGGACGCCGGGTCGGCGCCGCGCAGCACGGCCTGCGGGTCGGCCTCGCGGACGCGCGCGACCAGGTCGTCGCGCAGCGCGGTGAGGCGGGCGGCGCGCTTCGGCAGGCAGTCGACGGCGTGCCGCGTGGCGACGCCGAACGCCGCGATCGACGCGGTGTCGAGGGTGCCGGACCGCACGCCGCGCTCCTGCCCCCCGCCGTGCAGGACGGCGTCGAGCGCGAGGTCGCGCCGCGCGAGCAGGGCGCCGACGCCGGTCGGTCCGCCCAGCTTGTGCCCGCTGATCGTCATGGCGTCGACGCCGCTGGCCGTGAAGTCGACCTCGACCTGCCCGACCGCCTGCACGGCGTCGGTGTGCACGGGGATGCCGTAGTGGCGCGCGGCGCGGACCACCTCGCGCACCGGCTGGATCGTGCCCACCTCGTTGTTGGCCCACATGACGCTGATCAGCGCGGTCTCGTCGCCGTGGGCGGCGAGCTCGGCGCGCAGGGCGTCGAGGTCGAGCCGGCCCTCGCCGTCGACCGGCAGCAGCACGATCTCGGCGCCGGCGTGCCCGGCGAGCCAGAACGCGGGGTCGAGCACGGCGTGGTGCTCGACGGCGGAGACGAGCACCCGGGTGCGGCGCGTGTCCTGGGCGCGGCGGCCCCAGAAGATGCCCTTGATCGCGAGGTTGTCCGCCTCGGTCCCGCCCGAGGTGAAGATGACCTCGCTCGGCCGGGCGCCCAGCGCGTGCGCGACCGTCTCCCGCGCCTCCTCGACGGCGCGGCGGGACGCGCGGCCCGCCGAGTGCAGCGACGAGGCGTTGCCGGTGCGCTGCGCCTCGGCGACGAACGCCGCGAGCGCCGCCGCCGACATGGGCGTGGTCGCGGCGTGGTCGAGGTAGGCGCCGTCGGGCTCGGGGGACGTGGTCACGGTCATCAAGTCTACGAACGTCGCGCGGTCCGGATCGCTTCCCGGCCTGTGAGACGCGCGATGCTCACTCGCGGGTGAACACGTGCGACAGGTCGAGGTCCCACCGGCCGACCTCGTCGGCGCCGAGCTGCCAGACGTACTCGTTCTTCAGCGTGCCGCCGTCCGCGGTGAACGGGCCGGTGCCGTGGGCGTAGAACGCGATGGTGGGCAGGGTGCCGTCGGGCGCGGTGCGGACGCCGTTGCGGAAGTCGGTGTTGCGGCGGCGCAGCTCGTCGGCGACCAGGGTCCGGAACCGCTCCTGGTCGAGGTCGCCCGCCTCCGTGGCGCCGGGCGAGAGCTGCAGTGCGACGTGCAGCTGCCGGTCGCCGCGGTCGTCCTCGTAGCTGATGAGGCGGTGGTTCTCGACGGCCTCGAGCAGCTCGGGGCTGCTGTGGACGACGTCGCGCAGCGTGTCGGGCCCGACGACGGCGCCGTTGTAGTCGACCGACAGGTCGGAGCGCCCGTAGTGGAACAGCAGGGGCAGGTCGAGGAACTTCTCGGCGACGACGGCGTCGTGCCCCAGCTCCTCCAGGACCGGCAGCACGTCGCGCATGCGGGTCACGTGGCCGCGGTCGTGGATGTTGTACCGGATGCGGGGGTTGATGTTCCGGTCGCGCGCGATGGTGACGACGAGCTCGCCGGCGTCGTTCGTCTCGATGAGGTAGTCGAACGGGTTGAACTGGAAGATCATCGGCAGCACGCCGTACTCGGCGCTGCGGGTCAGACGCTCGGACAGGCGCGGGTCCTGCGCGACGGCGCGTCGCAGCGCGACCGTGAAGTCGGTCTCGATGCTGAGGTTGATCTCGAGGTCGCTGGCGCCGTAGGAGCCGAAGGCGCTGTGCGCGTAGCGCAGGATGTGCGAGCGCATGTTCTCGCTGATGCCCTCGCCGCCGAACGCGGCGACGATGTCGTAGTCGGCCCAGTCGAGCCGGTCGTCCTCGAACAGCGACTTCAGGAACGGCGGGTAGCTCGTGATGATGTAGGTGTACCCGGTCCCGAACTCCCGCATCGTGTCGATGATCTTGTCCTTGTCCGGCCCGCAGGACTTGATCATCGTGACCTCGGTGAGCGAGGCGGAGACGTTCATGCCGGTCGCCCAGGCGCCGAGGGAGAACGCGTTGAGCACGAACGGCTTCCTGGTCAGCGTCCCGGCCGTGCGGGCGAAGCCGACCTGGAGCAGCTGCCGCGTGGCCGCGCGCTCCTCGCGGCCGCGCACCCAGCTCGTCGGTGTGCCGGAGCTGCCGGAGGACTCGTCGACGACGACCCCGCGCCGCGGCAGCCGCCCGTCGACGCACCGCTCGGGGATGCTCCACCGCTTCACGTACGACGCCTTGTCCATCTCGGGCACGCCCGCGAACGCCTCGGCCAGCGAGCGGGCCCGGGGCAGCCGCCCGTCGCTGCCCTGCTCGGCGAGGAACGCCCCGTAGGCGGGCACGCGCCGCGCGGCCATGTGGAACGTGCGCCAGGCGCGCAGCCGGCCGAGCCACCAGCGCAGGGGCTCGATGCCGGGCCCGAGGAGCAGCTTGTGGGTGTGCACGCTGTGGGTCAGGGGGCGCACGACGGCGTCGACGACACCCACGAGCGCGAACGCGAGCAGGCGCTTCATGCCGCGGCTCCGATCAGCATCGAGGAGGCCGGACGGCGGTGCGCCACCGGCGGGGTCCTGCTGTACCCGAAGCGGAACAGCATCCAGGCCATGCGGTCGCCGCTCTCGTCGGCGGACACCTCGCGCGCGAACGCCTCGTGCGAGCCGGGGTTGGTGATCACCGTGCCGAACGGGTGCAGCCGCACGCCGTGGGCCGTGAGGTCGAGCCAGAGCCGCATGAAGGTGCGGCCGGCCTCGATGTGGTCCGCCGGGCCGCCGAACGGGCCCTCCAGCCAGCCGAGCTGCCGCACGCCGCGCATGGTGTTGAGGTACATGCCGCGGATCGCCGCGCCGACCACCGGCGCGTCCCACAGCCCGCGGTGCGACATCGCGAACCGCAGCAGCCCGCCGGGCATGAGCATGGCCTCGGCGCTGAGGCCGTCGGCGCGGGTCCGTGCGTCGTCCTTGCTGAACCGCAGCCAGGTCATGATCTCCTCGTAGACGGCGTCGTTGCGCAGGTCGGAGAAGAGCGTCGCCTGGTTGATGTGCACGAGCCGGCGCACGGTGCCCCGGTCGGCGGTCGTGCGGAAGGTGTGCCCCGCCTCGGCGGCGGTGCGCGCGGCGGCGGCCACGACGTCGTCGGGCACGAGGCGCCGGTCGTAGGGGCGGCGCGAGGTGCGGCGGGCGCAGAACAGCTCGAGCCGGGCCTGCGCCTCCGGGGTGACCGGGCGGGGCGTGAGGCTCACCGTGCCCAGCGGGTGCAGGCGGTCGGTGCTGGAGAAGTCCATCTCCCCGCGGTCGAGGTGCTCGGTGACGGCGAACCCGTGCCCCTCGGCGACCGTGCGGAGCGACTCCAGGAAGACCCCGGCGCAGACGTGCCCGAACGGGATGCCGAACGACTCGGCAGGCAGGCCGAGGTCCAGGTCGTAGAAGATCTCCGCGGTGGTCCCGTCCACGGGCCGCAGCTTGATCGGCTGCGAGTTGTGCGGGGACGGGTAGTGGCGGGCGTCCTCGACGAGGCCCGGCCACGGCTCGGTGTGCGACACGCCCGCAACCTAGCGTGCCCACGAACCGGAAGGTCGTCCTGACACCGAACCGTTACCCCGTCCCGACTCCCGCCGGGCACGGGATGCTCGCCCTCTCCCGGAGGCCAGGAGGGCGACGATCCCGCACCCGGCGGGGTCTCGGCGGGGTCTCAGCGGGGTCTCAGCGGGGTCTCAGCGGGTGCGGTAGACCTGGACCACCGTGGGCCGCGGACCGCGGAAGTCACCCGCCTCGGGGCGGCGGCCGGCCGGGACGTAGTCCGGGAAGAACGAGTCCGGCGCCTCGTAGGTGCCGTCCTCGCCCGGGTGCTGCACGTTGACGTAGACCATGCCGTCACGCGAGTCGACGACGGGCCCGCAGGTCTCCGCGCCGGACGGCACCGAGAGGAACTGCTGCACGTGCCCGCGCTCGCGCCCGGCCACCGGCACCTTGAACAGGCCGTCGCAGCGGCCGATCGCGGACGAGCTCGGGGCGCCGTCCGTCGAGATCCAGAGGTTGCCCTCGGCGTCGAACGCCAGGTTGTCGGGGCACGAGATCGGCGAGACCCGGTCGCGCGGGTAGCCCGCGAAGTACGTGCCCTCGACGGCGGGGTCGCCCGCCACCAGCAGGAGGTTCCACGTGAACCGGGTCGAGGTCTGGTCGCCCACCGGGACGATCTCGACCACGTGGCCGTCACGGTTGCCGTTCGTCGTGACGCCCCCGACGACCTTGCGGTCGCGCGGGTTGGGCTCCGTGGCGCCCTCGGTCGCGTTGCCGGGGGTGCGGCCGGAGTTGTTGGTGCACGCGACGTAGACCCGGCCCGTCACGGGGCTGATCTCCACGTCCTCCGGGCGGTCCATCTTGGTGGCGCCGACCTTGTCCGCCGCGAGCCGCGTCCAGACCAGCACCTCCTCGACCGACATGCCGGGCACCCGGCTACGGTTGTTCCTGACCAGCGGGATCCACTCGCCGGTGCCGTCGAAGGCACCGTCGGCCGGGAGCGCGCCCGAGCCGTCGATCTGGCCGGCGGGCGAGTCCCCACGGAACTTCGCGACGTACAGGTCGCCCTCCGACAGCAGCGTCTTGTTGTGCTCCCGCGCCCACCGCGAGTGGCCCTGGGCCACGCGCTTGCGCGACACGAACTTGTAGACGTAGTCGAACGCCTGGTCGTCACCCATGTAGGCCACCGCGTGGCCCGAGCGGGACAGCGTGACGTTGGCGCCCTCGTGCTTGAACCGGCCCATGGCCGTGTGCTTCACGGGCGTCGAGTGCGGGTCGTACGGGTCCACCTCGACGACCCAGCCGAACCGGTGGGACTCGTTCTCGTAGCCGGCCGACTGCGCGAACCGGGGCTCGTCCTGCTCCCAGCCGTAGCTGGTCTGCGTACCGAGGCCGTACCGGGCGTCCGCCGCCGGGTTCACGCCCGCCGCGACGAAGTAGCCGTTGAAGTTCTCCTCGCCCGAGAGCACCGTGCCCCACGGCGTGGTGCCGCCCGCGCAGTTGTTCATGGTGCCCAGCACGCGCCGGCCGGTCGGGTCGGCCGCCGTCCTGAGCAGGTCCGAGCCCGCTGCGGGCCCGTCCAGCACGAACTCCGTGCCCAGGTGGATGCGCCGGTTGTACGCGCTGATCCGCTGGTAGTCCCACGGCGAGCCCGTGGCCCGACGCCGCACCTCGACCACGGCCATGCCGTGCGCCGCGCGCTCGATGGCGCGGGCGTACGCGTTCTTGCTGCGCGTACCGTCCTCGGCCAGGTCCCAGTACTTCTCCGTCGGCGGGAACATGATCTCGGCGTTCGTGTACTCGAGGTTCGACACGAGCAGGCCGCGCGTACCGCGGTCCTTCGCCCCCGGCCGGAACGGCAGGATGTCGAGGTAGTCGCAGTTGTAGCCGAACTGCTTGGCCTGCTGCTCGGGCGACTGCTGGTGCGGGTCGAACGCGCGGGCGCCGGGCAGGATCGGGTCGCCCCACCGGATGATCGGGTCCCACCGGTAGCCGTCCGGCACGACGAGCGCGTCGACGTCGACCGGCTGCGGGTCGATCGCGCCGAACGCGAGGCCGCGGCCGCCGTGCCCGTGGCCGGGCCGGTGCGCCGGGAGACGACCCTCGGCGAGCGTCGCCGCCGCGGCGGACGGCGCCCCGACGGCCTGGGCGCCGATCACCACGGCACCTGCGGCCACGGCCAGGGTGCCCAGCATCGCGCGGCGCGACAGCACGGCGCCGACGACGTCCTTGAAGTACTCGTTGGCGCTCTCGTTCGGCGCGGGGTGGAGGCAGGCGTCGTTGCACTTGAGGCGACAGGTCACAGGGCTGCGCTTGCCACGCGCGTGGGTGTGCACCGTCGTGTGCACGGTCAGCAGCGGGCGGTTCTCAGGAGCGATCGTCATCGGAGGGTCTCCGGTCCGAGCGGGGGGTTGGTCGTCGTCAACCTAGGAGCGGCCGGTGTCCCTGCCGCGACCGCGCCGGTACGGCGGGGTGAACGGCAGGTGTCCGCCAGGCGCTCTCCTCCGAGGATGCCCCGAGACCGGTCCCTCGGCGAGCAGGGCCGGACGGACTGCCGACGTCAGGCCGGCCGGCCCGCCAGCAGCGCGTGGCTCGTGACGTCCTGCCAGCCCTCGGCCCGCAGGAGCTGCTCCGCGCCGCGCGAGCGCAGGCCACGCTCGCAGACCACCACGACCGGCCGGTCCAGCGGGTGGTCGAGCAGCGCGTCGGGGAAGACGCCGGCCGCCAGGTCCTCCAGGCGCGCGTGCACCGCACCGGGCACGGCGCCGGGGACCAGGCCGACGTCGAGCAGCAGGACCCCCGCAGCGGCGGCCTCGGCGGCGGCCTCTGCGGCGGAGGCAGGAAAGGGCCCGGCGACGGTCTCCGCCTCGGGTCCGGCCCCCGCGGGTCGATCCGCCTCCGGACCGGACCCACCACGAGCGCCCGGGCCACCGGCGCCGCTCGTGCCCGCACCCGGCTCCGGCGCCGCCCCTCGATCTTGCGCCGGCGCCGCCAGCACGATCGTGTCCCACGCCGACGTCCGCGCGTCGTACACGAGCAGCCGGCCCAGCGCCGCGTCGCCCGTGCCGGTGAGCACCTTGACCGCCTCGACCGCCAGCGTCGCACCTACCACGCCGCACGCGGGGCTCAGCACGCCGACCGTCGCGCACGACTCGCCCTCGGGCGGCTGCGGGCCGAACACGTCCGGGTACGTGATCGCTCGCCCGTCCGGCGCCGCCGACCAGAAGACGCTCACCTGACCGTCCCAGCCCAGCACCGACCCCCACACGACGGGCAGGCCGAGCGCCGCAGCGGCCTCGGACACCGCGTACCGCGTCTCGAAGGTGTCCGACCCGTCGACCACCAGGTGGTACCCGTCCAGGATCGAGGCGGCGTTCTCGCGGGTCAGGCGCTCGCGGTGCGCGACGACGGTCACGTCGGGCGCCAGGGCCCGCAGCGCGTCGGCCGCGGACTCGGCCTTCGCGCGACCGACGTCGGACGCCGTGTGCAGCACCTGGCGCTGCAGGTTGGACAGCTCGACCTCGTCGTCGTCGATCACGCCGAGCGTGCCGACGCCCGCCGCCGCGAGGTACTGCAGGGCGGGCGAGCCGAGGCCGCCCGCGCCCACGACGACGACGCGCGACGCCGCGAGGCGCTCCTGTGCGGCGACGCCGAACCCGTCGAGCAGCAGGTGCCGAGCGGTGCGCCGCCGCTCGGCGGGCTCCAGCCCGCCCTTCCCGGACACGAACGGCTCCATGCCACCCATTTCACCACGCAGGCCGGGCTGCCCCGCTCCCGCCCAGCCGGGCTCCCCTCAGCCCCTGCGCCTGCGGATCTCCGCCGCCGCCTGCGGCAGCACCTCGGCGAGCTCGCCGACCACGGCGAAGTCGCAGATCTCGAAGATCGGCGCCTCGGGGTCGCTGTTCACGGCCACGATGACCTGGGAGGCCTGCATGCCGCCCCGGTGGTGCGGCGCCCCCGAGATACCGGCGCCGATGTAGAGGCGCGGCGCCACGGTCACGCCGGTCTGGCCCACGTACGTGTCCCACCAGCCCTCGAAGGCGGCGTCGCGCGACGCGCCGACGGCCGCGCCGAGCGCGTCCGCGAGCTCGACGACCGGACCGAAGTCGCCCTCGGTGCCGCGCCCGCCCGCGACGACGACCGCGGCCTGGTCCAGCGGCGGGCGGCCGCTCGTGTCGGCCTTGACCTCGCGCGACACGAGCGTCACGGGCGACGGCGCCAGCTCGACGGCGTACCCCTCGACGACGGGCTCGACGGCCGCCGGCGCGGGCCGGGCCACCACGGAGTTGGCCCGCACGGTCACCACGGCCACGTCGGTGGTCACGGCGCACTCGGTGTCCCACGCGCCGGCGAACACGCGCTTGCCGGCCACGACGCGGCCGTCGGCCTCGCGCACCGACGCGGCGTCGATGACCAGGCCGGCCCCGAGGTCGCGAGCCGCGAGCGCCGCCGCCTCCTTGGCGGCGAACGAGGTGGGCAGGAGCACCACGTCGGCGTCGGTCAGACGGACGGCGGCGGCCAGGGCGGCCGCGACGACGGCGGGCAGGTGCCGCTCGTCGCCGGTGACGCACTCGCCGTCACGGGACAGCTCTGCCTGGTGCACGGTCTCGACACCGTGGCCGCCGAGCTGGGCGAGCACCTCGACCGTGGGGGCCTCCAGCGTGACGGCCTCGACGCGGCCCAGGTCGCGGGCGAGGGTGAGCAGCTCGAGGGCGCTCGGGCGCACCTCGGTGGCCGGGTCGAGCAGGACGAGGACGGTCCGGTTGCTGTGGGTCATCGTGTCTCCTCGGCCGGTCGGACCAGGTCGTTGCGGATCAGGTAGTCGGCCAGCGCGATGCCGCCCTCGCCCTTGTCGGTGACGATCTCCGGCTCGGCGCGCGGGGGCCGCGGGGCGGCGACGAGCACCTCGGTGCGGGCGCCCGCCGTGCCGGCGGCGTCGGCGGCGAGGCCGAGGTCGGCGGGCGACCAGACCTCGATCTGCTTGGTGCGCGCGGCCATGATGAGCTTGAAGCCGGGCAGGCGCGGCGAGTTGGCGCCGTCGGTCACGGACAGCACCGCGGGCAGCGGCGCGGACAGCACCTCGGTGGTGTCGTCGACCTCGCGGGTGACGGTCAGGACGCCGTCGGCGAGCTCGACCTTCTTGGCGAGGTTGAGGGTGGGCAGCCCGAGCTCGGCGCCGAGCAGCGTCGGCACGACGGAGCCGAGGCCGTCGAGGGCGGCCATGCCGGTCACGACGAGGTCGACGGGCGCCTCCTGCCCGAGACGGCGCACGGCGGCGGCGAGCACGGCGGCGGTGCCGAAGTAGTCGGAGCCGGCCAGCTCGTCGCCGGTCACGCGCACGCCGCGGTCCACACCGAGCTGGAAGGCCTTGCGCAGCGCCATGTCGCCGTCGGGTCCCGCCATGGTGACGACGACGACCTCGCCTTCGTCGGCGCCGACCGCGCCGGAGGCGCGCCCGGCCTCGACGAGCTGGAGCGCGGCCTCGATCGCGTTCTCGTCGAGCTCGTTGAGGGTGCCCTCGGCGGCGGTGCGGACGACGCGGCCGTCGGCGAAGCCTCGTTCGGTACTGATGTCCGGCACGTACTTTGCGGTGACGACGATGCGCATGGGGTTACCGTACGACGCCGGGCCGTGTGGCACGGACCGAGTCCGCAGGTGGGTTTGCAACGATTGGTCACATGGTGCAGTCACGAGAAGCCGAGCCGCAGCGGCTCCCCGGCGATCCGGTGCCCCGTCCGGTGGTGCGTCCGCTCGTCCGCCCGACGGCGCGACGCAGCCACGTCCCGCCGCTCGGCGTGCACGTCACGCCCGACGGCGGGATCGACGCGGCGGTGCTCGCCTCGCACGCGACCGCCGTCGACCTGTGCCTCATCGACGTGACCGACCCGTCCCGCGACGAGCACGACCCGCGCCGGTACGCCGAGCGCCGGGTGCCGATGGTCGGCCCGGTGTACGGCGTCTGGCACACGCACGTGCCGGACGTGGCGCCGGGCCAGCGGTACGGCTTCCGGGTGTACGGGCCGTGGGACCCCGGGGCCGGCATGCGGCACAACCCCGCCAAGCTGCTCGCCGACCCGTACGCGCGCGGGTTCGCGGGGCGGCTGCGCTACGGGTCCGAGGTGATCGGCTCGGTCTCCACCCGGCGGGACGACGGCGACGGCCCCGGCCTGTGGCTCGGGGACCCCTACGGCCCCCCGGACGAGTCGGACTCGCTCGCGTCGGTGCCGCACTCCGTCGTCGTCGGGCCGCTGCCGCCGCCCCCTCCCCTGACCCGGCCGCGCGTGCCGTGGGCGGACACGGTGATCTACGAGGCCCACGTGCGCGGGCTGACGATGCTGCGCGAGGACGTGCCGCCCGAGCTGCGCGGCACGTACGCGGGCCTCGCCCACCCCGCCGTGGTGGAGCACCTCACGAGCCTCGGCGTCACGACGCTCGAGCTGCTGCCGATCCACAAGAGCGTCGCCGAGCCGCGGCTCGCCGCGCAGGGGATGACGAACTACTGGGGCTACAACACGCTCGGGTTCTTCGCGCCCAACGCCGCCTACGCGACGCGCGCGGCGCAGGAGCAGGGTGCGGAGGCCGTGCTGGACGAGGTCCGCGGCATGGTCCACCTGCTGCACGACGCGGGCATCGAGGTGCTGCTCGACGTGGTCTACAACCACACCTGCGAGGGCGGCGACGACGGCCTGCACCTGTCCTGGCGCGGCCTCGACAACCCGGTCTACTACCTGCACGACGGCGCCTCCCCCGCCGCCCTGGCCGACGTGACGGGCACGGGCAACTCGCTCGACTTCCGGCGTCCGCGGGTGATCCAGATGGCCCTGGACTCGTTGCGCTACTGGGCCGAGACCGTGGGCGTCGACGGCTACCGGTTCGACCTCGCGGTGACGCTGGGCCGCGGCACCGTCGGCTTCGACCCCGACCACCCGTTCCTCGTCGCGCTGCAGACCGACCCCGTGCTGTCGGGTCTCAAGCTCGTCGCCGAGCCGTGGGACGTGGGGCCGGGCGGCTGGCAGACGGGCTCGTTCCCCCCGCCCATGGCGGAGTGGAACGACCGGTTCCGCGACGCGGCGCGCACATTCTGGCTCGAGGCACCGAAGCAGGGCGTGCGCGGGCAGGAGATGCGCGGGCTGCGCGAGCTGGCCACGCGGCTGGCCGGCAGCGCCGACCTGTTCGGCCCGGGCGACCCGCCGCTCGTGCGCGGCCCGGTTGCGTCGGTGAACTACGTGACGGCGCACGACGGCTTCACGCTCGCCGACCTCGTGGCCTACGACCACAAGCACAACGAGGCCAACGGCGAGGACAACCGCGACGGCACGGACAACAACCTGTCCTGGAACCACGGCATCGAGGGCCACACCCCCTCGGGCGACGACGCGACGACCGAGCCGTGGCAGGCCCTCGTGCCGCCGCGCCGCCGGTCGCAGCGCAACCTGCTGGGGACGCTGCTCCTGGCCGCGGGCACGCCCATGCTCACCGCGGGCGACGAGCTGGGCCGCAGCCAGGGCGGCAACAACAACGCCTACGTGCAGGACAACGAGACCTCGTGGTTGCGCTGGGCGCTCGACGAGGCGGCGACGGACCTGCTGGAGACCACCCGGTACCTGCTGCGTCTGCGCCGTGAGCACCCGGCGCTGCGGGCCGACTCGTTCTACCTGGGCTCGCCACGCCCGCACGAGTCGGACCCGGACCTGCTCTGGTACGCCGAGTCGGGCGAGCTCATGACGCCGGAGACCTGGAACGAGCCGGGCCGCCGCGTGCTGCAGATGCTGCGCCCGGGGCCGGTCCGGGGCGACGCGGACGTGCTGCTCGTGCTCAACGGCGGGTTCGGCGACGTCGAGGCCACGCTCCCGCCGCGCGGTGACGACGACGCGCCGTGGGAGCTGGTCTGGGACTCCGGCTGGGACTTCCCGCACGTGCCGGCGGACGAGGAGGGCCCGCGGTCGGTGTCCACCGTCGACCCGCTGAGCATGCAGGTGCTGCTCTCGCCGGGGCGTACGTAGTTCACCCCGGACCTGCCCCGCCGTCCTCACCGCACCGCCCGGGACGTGGTTACAGTGCGCTCATGACTGACTCCGCGTCCAACAGCGAGTCCACCAGCGCGTCCGGCACCGCCGCCGACGTGATCGTCGTCGGCGCGGGCCTGTCCGGCCTCGTGACGGCGACCGAGCTGACCGCCGCGGGCAGGCGCGTGCTCCTGCTCGACCAGGAGCCGGCGGCCTCGCTGGGCGGGCAGGCGTGGTGGTCCTTCGGCGGGCTGTTCCTCGTCGACTCGCCCGAGCAGCGTCGGCTCAAGGTCAAGGACTCGTTCGACCTGGCGTTCGCGGACTGGCTCGGGTCGGCGCAGTTCACGCCCGGCGCCGAGCACGGCGAGGGCCCCGACCGGTTCGGGTACCGCTGGGCCAAGGGGTTCGTGGAGTTCGCGGCGGGCGAGATGCGCCCGTGGCTGCACGCCAAGGGGGTGCGCTGGTTCCCGCTCGTGCAGTGGGCGGAGCGGGGCGGCTACCCGGCGGGCGGGCACGGCAACTCCGTACCGCGGTTCCACGTCACGTGGGGCACCGGCCCCGCCGTCGTGGCACCGTTCGTCGCCGCGGCGCACGAGGCGAACCGGGTGGGCCTGCTCGACCTGCGGTTCCGCCACCGCGTGACCGAGCTGGTGGTCACCGACGGCCGCGTCACGGGCGTGCGCGCCGAGATCCTGGCCGACGACGCCGCCGGCCGCGGCGAGCCCTCCAGCCGCACCGTGACCGGCGAGGTGGAGCTGTCGGCGCAGGCCGTCGTCGTCGCGAGCGGCGGCATCGGCGCGAACCACGACCTGGCCAGGGCACGCTGGTCCGCGGACGCCGGACGACTGCCGGACCGGATGCTGTCGGGCGTGCCGGACTCGACGGACGGGCTGCTGCTCGGTGTCGCCGAGGCGTCGGGGGCCGCGCTCGTGCACGAGGACCGCATGTGGCACTACCCCGAGGGCATCGCCAACCACTCCCCCGTCTGGACGCGCCACGGCATCCGCATCCTGCCCGGACCGTCGTCGCTCTGGCTCGACGCCGACGGCAACCGCCTGCCCGGACCGCTGTTCCCCGGCTTCGACGCCCTGGGCGCGCTGCGGCACGTGACCACGCGCGGCGACGACCACTCCTGGTTCGTGCTGAACAAGACCATCATGGAGAAGGAGTTCGCCCTCTCCGGCTCCGAGCAGAACCCCGACCTGACCGGCAAGTCCGTGCCGTTGCTGCTGGAGCGCGTGCGCGGACGGTCGGTGCCGGTGCGCACGTTCGCCGAGCGGTCCGACGAGTTCCTCTGGGCCGACACCCCCGCCGAGCTGGCCGCGAGGATGAACGCCCTCACCGAGGCCACGCCCGGCTCCCAGGGCCACATCGACGGCGGCTCGCTCGCCGCGCTCATCGCGGCCCGGGACGCCCAGGTGGCCTCGGGACTGGGCAAGGACCCGCAGGTGGTCGCGACGGCGGCCGCGCGGCACTTCATCGTGGACAAGGCCATCCGCGTCGCGCCGCCGCGCCCGCTCACCGACCCGCAGGACGGCCCGCTGCTCGCCGTGCGGCTCACGGTGCTGACGCGCAAGACCCTGGGCGGCCTGTGGTGCGACGAGACCGGCCGCGCGCTGACGCCGTCGGGCGAGGTGCTCGAGGGGCTGTGGGCCGTGGGCGAGGCCGCCGGCTTCGGCGGCGGCGGCGTGCACGGGCACCGCGCCCTGGAGGGCACGTTCCTGGGCGGCTGCCTGTTCACGGGCCGCACGACCGGGCGGGCGCTCGCCGCCGCGCTCTGACGGCCGGGCGGCGGGCGCTCGGCCGGTCGATGCTCCGGCCGACGCTCAGCGCAGGACGGCCGACCGGGGCTCCAGGGCGACCACGACGGCGCCGCGGGCGCACCGGGTGACCAGCTCGGCGGGCCAGTCGCCGGCGAGCGGCACGGTCTCGACGT
>NZ_JABEMG010000040.1 GCF_013004695.1 Promicromonospora citrea | reverse complement strand
GAGCACGACGGTGCTCTCGCCGTCGTCGCCCTGGGCGGCGGCGAGGAAGGCGACCGACTCGGCCTTGAGCGCGCGCGCCACCTCGTCGGGTCCCCAGCGCTCGGCGGGCACGGCGCGCAGCGCGGAGCCGAGGGCGCGCTCGGCGCGCGGCGGGAGACCGTCGAGGTCGGCCTCGCCCCGGCGGGACCGGCGCAGCACGAGCTCGGTGGGCCGCACGCCGAAGGGCGCGCGCCCGGTGCCGGCGAACGCGAGCACGGCGGCCCACGACCACCAGTCGGTGTCGGGGCCGGGCTCGGCGCCGTCGAGCAGCTCGGGCGCGAGGTAGCCGGGCGTGCCCATGACGAAGCCGGTGCGCGTCGCGCGCGGGTCGTTCGGCCCCTGCGCGAGCCCGAAGTCGATGAGCACGGGCCCGGTGCGCGCGATGAGCACGTTGGACGGCGTGAGGTCGCGGTGCACGACGCCGGTGCCGTGCACCGCCTCGAGCGCGTCGGCGAGCTGGTCGGCGAGCTCGAAGAGGTCGCGGGGGTCGAGCGGACCGCGCTCGTCGATCTCCTCCTCGAGCGTCGGGCCCTCGACGAGCTCGGTGACGATGAAGGCGTCCGGCCCCTCGAGCTCCGCGTCGAGCACGCGGGCGACGGCGGGGTGGCGCAGGCCCTGCAGCGCGGCGGCCTCGCGGCGCAGCCGTTCGCGGGCCGACGGGTCGTCGAGGTGGCGGTGCAGCACCTTGAGCGCGACGGCGTTGCCGCCGCCGTCCACCGCCCGGTAGACGGCACCCATGGCGCCCGACCCGATCTCGCGCACGACCGTGTACCCGCCGAGCTGCGAGCCGGCCGCGGGCCCCCCGCCGAGCGGGACGACCGAGGTCTCCACCTCCTCCATGGGGCACACGCTATCGGCCGCCCACCGCGGGTGCGCGCCACCACGCCCGGCACGGCCGACCCGCTGACCAGCGCCGGAGGGATCTCGGGACGCGAGTGAAACAGATCTCGTTACCCTGACCAGGTACAAGACCTCGGTAGTCTTGACGCTGGACAGCGTGACTCTTCTACCTCCAAGGAGCAGTACATTGCCGGGTAAAGACGGGTACGATCTGGTCGTCGTCGCGAACCGGCTTCCGGTCGACTTCTCGGTCGGCCCCGACGGCGAGCTGACCTGGCAGAGGTCCCCCGGCGGTCTGGTCACCGCCCTGGAGCCCGTGATGCAGGACGCCGACGGCGCCTGGGTCGGCTGGTCCGGTGCCCCCGACCTCGCGCACGAGCCGTTCACGGCCGACGGGATGCTGCTGGTCCCGGTGACGCTGAGCGCCACCGAGATCAAGCGCTACTACGAGGGCTTCTCGAACGACACCCTCTGGCCGCTCTACCACGACGTCATCGCGCCGCCCGCCTACCACCGCCAGTGGTGGGACGCCTACCGCCGCGTCAACCAGCGCTTCGCCGACGCCGCCGCCGAGCAGGCGGCGGAGGGCGGCGTGGTGTGGGTGCACGACTACCAGCTCCAGCTCGTCCCGCGCATGCTGCGCGACCTGCGCCCCGACCTGCGCATCGGGTTCTTCGACCACATCCCGTTCCCGCCGGTCGAGCTGTTCGCCCAGCTCCCGTGGCGGCGGCAGATCATCGACGGCCTGCTGGGCGCCGACCTGGTCGGCTTCCAGCGCAACGGCGACGCCGCGAACTTCGTCCGCTCGGCCCGCCGCCTCACCGGCTACACGACGCGCGGCCCCGTCATCACCATCCCCGACGCCGACGGACGACCCGGGCGGCACGTGCGCGCGTCGTCGTTCCCCATCTCGATCGACTCGCGCCGGTTCGACACCCTGGCCCGCACGCCGGAGGTCCAGGCGCGCGCCAAGGAGATCCGTGCCGACCTCGGCGACCCCGACGTGCTCATGCTCGGCGTCGACCGGCTCGACTACACCAAGGGCATCCGGCACCGCATCAAGGCCTACGGGGAACTGCTCGAGGACGGGCGGCTCGACGTCGAGCACCACACGCTCGTGCAGGTGGCCAGCCCGAGCCGCGAGAACGTCGGCGCCTACCAGGAGCTCCGCGAGCACGTGGAGGTGCTGGTGGGGCGCATCAACGGCGAGTACGGAGAGCTCGGCCACTCCGCCATCCACTACCTGCACCACTCCTACCCGCCCGAGGAGATGGCCGCGCTCTACCTCGCGGCCGACGTGCTGCTCGTGACCTCCCTGCGCGACGGCATGAACCTCGTCGCCAAGGAGTACATCGCGGCGCGCTCCGACGACCGCGGGACGCTCGTGCTCAGCGAGTTCACCGGCGCCGCCGACGAGCTCTCGCCCGGCCCGCTGCTCGTCAACCCGCACGACATCGACGGCATGAAGGACATCATCGTCGCGGCGGCCACGATGGACCCCAAGGAGCAGCGCCGCCGCATGCGCCGCCTGCGCCGCAAGGTCCTGGCCGACGACGTCGCCAAGTGGTCGGAGTCCTTCCTCGGCGTGCTCACCGCCGTGCCGCCCCGGCCGCAGGTCGCCGACCCGCGCGCCGCCGAGCCGCGGCACCACAGCCTGCACGACGCGCTGGCGGCGTTCACGGCCGTCCCCGAGGCCGCGGGGCGCACCGGCCGGCTCACCCGGCGGAACGGGACGAGCACCCGCCGCCGCAAGCCGACCACCGGCTGGCTCGTCGCGTGCGACTTCGACGGCACGCTCGCCCCGCTCGTGGACGACCCCAAGGCGTCGGCCATGACGACGGCGGCCCGCGCCGCCATCGAGCAGGTGCACGAGCTGACGCAGGAGGGACCAGTGCGGCTCGCGTTCGTCTCCGGCCGGGACCTGTCCGACCTGGCCGAGCGTGCCGACGCGCCCGAGGGCACGTTCCTCGTCGGCAGCCACGGCGCCGAGGCGGGGCGCTCCACCAGCTCGGGGGTCGAGCAGGTGCCGTTCGAGCTGAGCACCACGCAGTCGGGCCAGCTCGACGCGCTCGTCGCGGGGTTCGAGTCCGCCGTCTCCGGCCGCGAGGGGGCGTGGGTGCAGGTCAAGCCCGCGGCCGCCGTCGTCCACACGCGCCTGGCGAGCGTGGACGACGCCGCGGCGATCACCGTGGCCGCCGACGAGGTGGCCGCCAACCTCGGCCTGCCGGCCATGCACGGCAAGGACGTCGTCGAGGTGTCCGTCGTGAGCACGAGCAAGGGCGAGTCGCTGCGCAGGCTGCGCGGCACCGTCGCGGCCGAGCTCGGCGTCGAGAAGGTGCGGGTGCTGTACGCGGGCGACGACACCACGGACGAGAGCGCCTTCGGCTCGCTCGAGCAGGGCGACCTGTCGATCAAGGTCGGCACGGGCGACACCCTGGCGTCCCACCGCGTGCACGACCCGGACGCGCTGGCCGGCGTGCTCGTCGACCTCGCGCGGACGCTGCGGGGCGAGGAGCCGCAGTGAGCCGCTGAGCGCGGCCTGACCCCGCCGTGACCTGGCCGATACCGGGATCTTGACGAAGCGGGGTACGATCGCGCTGCAACAGTGTCACCGCCGACACGTCAGTGGAAGCAACGGCACCCGACCACAACGGATCGTCCGGCACGTACCTGCCGGTGGAGGGATGTTTTCTCATGGCTACGGTCACTTTCGACCACGCGACGCGCGTCTACCCGGGCACCGAGCGCCCGGCCGTCGACCAGCTGAACCTGGAGATCGAGGACGGCGAGTTCCTCGTCCTCGTCGGCCCGTCCGGCTGCGGCAAGTCCACGTCCCTGCGCATGCTCGCGGGTCTCGAGGACGTCAACGGCGGGCACATCTTCATCGGTGACCGTGACGTCACCGACGTGCAGCCCAAGGACCGCGACATCGCGATGGTCTTCCAGAACTACGCGCTGTACCCGCACATGTCGGTGGCGGACAACATGGGCTTCGCCCTGAAGATCGCCGGCACGCCGAAGGCGGAGATCCGCCAGCGTGTCGAGGAGGCCGCGAAGATCCTCGACCTCACCGAGTACCTCGACCGCAAGCCGAAGGCCCTCTCGGGTGGTCAGCGTCAGCGTGTCGCCATGGGCCGCGCCATCGTGCGTCAGCCGCAGGTGTTCCTCATGGACGAGCCGCTGTCGAACCTCGACGCCAAGCTCCGCGTCCAGACCCGCACGCAGATCGCCTCGCTCCAGCGCCGCCTGGGCGTCACCACGGTCTACGTGACCCACGACCAGACCGAGGCCCTCACGATGGGTGACCGCATCGCGGTCCTCAACGGCGGCATCCTCCAGCAGGTCGGCACCCCGCGCGAGATGTACGACCGCCCGGCCAACGTCTTCGTCGCCGGCTTCATCGGCTCCCCGGCCATGAACATCGGTACGTTCGACGTCAAGGACGGCAGCGTCAAGGTCGGCTCCGCGAGCATCCCGCTCGAGCGCTCGATCGCCTCGGCCATCCCGGACTCCGACAACGGCAAGGTGACCCTGGGCTTCCGCCCCGAGGCGCTGGACGTCGTCTCGACCGGCACCCCCGGCTCGTTCGACGTCGAGGTCAACCTCGTCGAGGAGCTCGGCTCGGACGCCTTCGTCTACGGCTCGCTCAAGGGCGACGCCGCCGACGTCGACCTGTCCGCCGGTGACACCAACCAGGTGATCGTCCGCATCGACCCGCGCACCGTGCCGGACAAGGGCGACGTCATCTCGGTCTCCATCCAGCAGGGCCACTCGCACGTCTTCTCCGCGACGTCGGGCGAGCGCCTCGGCTGATACCTCTCACCCCTCGCCGAGGTAGTCGTGTGGCGAGGTAGTCACGCAGCGAAGGAGTACTACTTCGCCAGGTGACTACCTCGCCACACGACTACCTCGGCGAAGTCCGTCAGCGAGAATGGTGCCCATGGCCCAGCAGAACCTTCAGATCACCGCGGCCGCACCCGACCCGGCACTGCTGGACCTCCCGTGGGACGTGCCGCTGGTCGACTGGCCCGAGGACGTCCTGGCGGCACTGCCCCAGGGCATCTCGCGGCACGTGGTCCGCTTCGTCAACCACGGCGGCCGCGTCATCGCCATCAAGGAGATCGGCGAGACCGTCGCCTACCGCGAGTACGAGCTGCTGCGGCAGCTCCACCGCATCGAGGTGCCGTCCGTCGTCCCCGTCGGCGTCATCACCGGCCGGAAGGCGCCCGACGGCGAGCGGCTGGAGGCCGTGCTCGTCACCGAGCACCTGTCGTTCTCGCTGCCCTACCGCGCCCTGTTCAGCCAGGACCTGCGCCCCGACACCGCCACGCGCCTCATCGACGCCCTCGCGGTCCTCCTGGTGCGCCTGCACCTGGTCGGCTTCTACTGGGGCGACGTGTCGCTCTCCAACACGCTCTTCCGGCGCGACGCCGAGACCTTCGCGGCCTACCTCGTCGACGCCGAGACGGGCGACATGCACCGCCGGCTCACCGACGGCCAGCGCAACTACGACGTCGACCTGGCGCGCACCAACATCATCGGTGAGCTCATGGACCTCTCGGCGGGCGAGCTGCTCGACGAGGACGTGGACGAGGTCGCCATCGGCGACGCCCTCGTGGAGCGCTACAACGAGCTGTGGGACGCGCTGACGGGGTCGGAGGCGTTCGACGTGGACGAGCGCTGGCGCGTGGCCGCCCGGATCGAGCGGCTCAACGACCTCGGCTTCGACGTGGACGAGCTGGAGATCACCACCGACATCGACGGCACCACGGTGCGCATCCAGCCCAAGGTCGTCGACGCCGGGCACCACTCGCGCCGGCTGCTGCGCCTCACGGGTCTCGACGTCCAGGAGAACCAGGCCCGCCGCCTGCTCAACGACCTCGACAGCTACCGCGCCGCGACGGACCGGCAGAACGACTCGGAGCAGATCGTCGCGCACGCGTGGGTGCGCCAGGTGTTCCGCCCGACGATCGACGCCGTGCCGCGCGAGCTGCGCCGCAAGCTCGAGCCCGCGCAGCTCTTCCACGAGATCCTCGACCACCGCTGGTTCATCTCCCAGCAGGCGCAGCGGGACATCCCGCTGCCGGAGGCGGCGCGGTCGTACGTGGAGAACGTGCTGCGGCACCGCCCGGACGAGGACGCGGTGCTCGGCCTCGCACCGGACGAGGCCGAGCTGGAGTCCGCCCCGGAGACCTAGTCGACGGCCGCGGAGCGCTGCTTCGCCACCTCGTACAGCGTGATCCCGGCCGCGACGGCGGCGTTGAGCGACTCGGTGGTGTCCGCGATCGGGATGGACACGACGGCGTCGCACGCCTCGCGCACCAGCCGGGACAGGCCCTTGCCCTCGGAGCCGACGACGAGCACGAGCGGGTCGGTCGCGTACGCGACGTCGCCGACGGGCATGTCGCCGCCCGCGTCCAGGCCGACCACGAAGCAGCCCGCCTTCTTGAGCGCGGTGAGCTCGCGCGCCAGGTTGGTCGTCCGCGCGACGGGCACACGGGCCGCCGCCCCCGCGGACACCTTCCAGGCCGACGCCGTCACGCCGGCGGAGCGCCGCTCGGGCACGAGCACGCCGTGCGCCCCGAACGCGCCGCCCGAGCGCAGGACGGCGCCGAGGTTGCGGGGGTCGGTCACGTTGTCGAGCGCCACGATCAGCGGCGGCACGCCGGCCTCGGCCGCGGCGTCGAGCAGGTCGTCGGCGTCCCGGTAGTCGTACGGCGGCACCTTCATGGCGACGCCCTGGTGCACGGCGCCGTCGGTGATCCGGTCCAGGTCGACGCGGGACGCCTCGTACATCGGCAGGCTGCGCGCGTGGGCGATCTCGAGGATCTCCTGGGTGCGGTCGTCCGCGTCGATCCGCGACGCGATGTACAGGCCCTCGGCCGGCATCTCGGCGCGCAGCGCCTCGAGCACCGAGTTGCGCCCGGCCACGACCTCGGCGGCCCCCGCCCCCTTGCGGCCCGCCCCGCGCCCGCCGGGCGTGCCGGGGCGGCGCTGGGCGGCGGCGGCGCGCCGCTCGGCGGCGAGCTTGCGCTGGTGGGCCGGGTGGTACGTGCGGTCCTCCGCCTTGGGCGTCGGTCCCTTGCCCTGGAGGGCCTTGCGCTTGTGCCCGCCGGTGCCGACCTGGGCACCCTTCTTGGAGCCGGCCTTGCGCACCGCACCCGGGCGCTTGGAGTTGCCTGCCATCGTGTATCTCTCTCAGCCGGTGGTTCGGATCAGGACAGCGCCCAGCGGGCGCCGTCGGCGGAGTCCTGGACCTCGATGCCCGCCGCCGCCAGGCGGTCACGGATCGCGTCGGAGGTGGCCCAGTCCTTCGCGGCGCGCGCCTGGGCGCGCGCGGCGAGCTCGGCCGTCACGAGGGCGTCCAGGGCGGCCGCGTGCCGGTCGTCCGACGACGTCGACCACTGCGGGTCGGCCGGGTCAAGGCCCAGCACGTCGAGCATCGCGCGGAGGGCCACGAGCTCGGTCCGGACCGCCGCGTCGTCGCCCGCCGCCAGGGCCGTGTTGCCCGCCCGCAGGTGCTCGTGCACCACGGCGAGCGCCTGGGGCACGTTCAGGTCGTCGTCCATCGCGTCGGCGAAGGCCTGCGGCACGTCGGCCTTGGCGACCTCGTCCGCCGGTACGTCGCCCACGCGCTCGGACGCGCGCGTGACGAACCCGGACAGCCGCTCCCACGTGGTGCGGGCCTCGTCCAGGGTGTCGGGCGCCCACTCCAGCATCGAGCGGTACTGCACGGAGGCGAGCGCGTAGCGCACGACGGGCGCGGGTGCCTGCGTGAGCAGCTCCTCGACCAGCAGCCCGTTGCCGAGCGACTTCGACATCTTGACACCGGCCTGCGTGACCCAGGCGACGTGCATCCAGCGCTGCGCGAACCCGTAGCCCGCGGCCCGCGACTGCGCCTGCTCGTTCTCGTGGTGCGGGAACCGCAGGTCGAGCCCGCCGCCGTGGATGTCGAACGACTCGCCCAGGTACCGGTGCGACATGGCGGAGCACTCGAGGTGCCAGCCCGGCCGGCCGCGGCCGTACGGGGTGTCCCAGGAGGCGGTCTCCGGCTCGCCGGGCTTGGGGGCCTTCCACAGCGCGAAGTCGTGCGGGTTCTTCTTGTCGGACGCGGCGCCCGCGGTGTCGGCGCCCTCCTCGGGGCTGAGGTCCTCGACCCGCTGCCGCGTGAGCTCGCCGTAGGCGGGCCAGGAGTGCACGTCGAACCAGACGTTGCCCTCGCCGGTGGTGTACGCGTGGCCCTTCTCGACGAGGCGCTCCATGAGCGCGACCATCTCGGGCACGCTGCCGGTGGCGCGCGGCTCGTAGGTGGGCGGCAGGACGCCGAGGGCGTCGTACGCCCGGGTGAACACCCGCTCGTAGAGCGCGGCGTGCGCCCACCACTCACGGCCCGCGGCCGCGGACTTGGTCAGCACCTTGTCGTCGATGTCGGTGACGTTGCGGATCAGGGTGACCCGCAGCCCCTTGCGCGTGAGCCAGCGCCGCAGCACGTCGAAGGCGACGGCGGGGCGCAGGTGGCCGACATGGGGTGGTGCCTGCACGGTGGCGCCACACAGGTAGATGCCGACCTCGCCCGGGGTGAGGGGGGTGAAGTCGCGCACCTCGCGCGTGGCGGTGTCGTACAGGCGGAGAGTCACCCGTCAAGGGTACCGGCGCCGCGCCACCTCTTACCTGCCGTGCCGGGGGTCGTGCGTCACCCGAAGTTCCTGCCCTCGCCCCGGTACGTCGGCACCGTCTCGACCACCTCGGCGCCGCGCACGAGGTGCACGGCGTCGAACCGCTCCATCATCTCTCCCGCCTTCGCGTGGCGGAGCCAGACCCGGTCGCCCGTGCGCAGGCGCCCGCCAGGCCCGGAGCCGCGCGCGGCCCGCAGCGGCGTCTGCACCTCGCCGGCGCCCTCCGTCCCGCTCAGGGTGTACCCGGGCGTGAAGAGGCGCGGCAGCCGCGAGGCCCCGGGCTGGCCCGAGGCCGCGTAGCCGCCCGAGAAGGCCGTCACCCAGCCGGGCGCGGGCTCGCGGACGACGTCGAGGCCGAAGAACGCCGACGGCCGCGCCTCGAAGGACCGGTAGCCGTCGAACAGCCCGGGCGCGAACAGGCCGGATCCCGCCGTGACCTCGGTGACGCCCGGCGCCGTGCCGCTCACCTCGATCGAGCCCGTGCCGCCCGCGTTGACGAGCTCGACGTCGTGCCCGACGACGTCCCGCACCGCCGCGACGACCCGCACCCTGCGGGCGTTGACCTCGCGCATCGACAGCCGCTTGACCGCCCGCACGGCGGGGTTGGTGTCGGGCAGGCCGGCGACCTGGGCCTCGTAGAACATCAGGCCGCGCACCGACAGGCCCTGCGCCAGCGCCGCGGTCGCCAGCGCCGCGACGTCGGCGGGCTCCCGCAGCGGCGAGCGGCGCGTGCCGAGGTGCGCGGTCAGCCGGCCCGCGCCGACGCGCAGCGAGCAGTCGACGTCGAGGCAGACCCGGACGGGCGGTGCCCCGTCAGGGGCCGCGGCGTCAGCGACGGCGATGCACGCGAGGTGAGCGGCGTCGTCGACCATGAGGGTGATCTCGGCGCGTGCCACCGGGTCGGCCGCGAGCGCCGCGAGCGCCCCGGCGTCGACGGTCGGGTAGCCGACGAGCACGTCCCGCATGCCCTCGCCGACCAGCCACAGCGCCTCGCGCAGCGAGTAGGCCATGATCCCGGTGAACCCGTGACCCAGCGCCCGCTGCACGAGCGAGCGCACGCGGACGGACTTCGAGGCGACCCGCACGGGCATGCCGTCGGCGCGTTTGAGCAGGTCGAGCGCGTTGGCGTCGAAGACGTCCAGGTCGACGACGGCCAGCGGGGCGGGCAGGTCCGCCGTGGCGGCGGTCAACCGGGCAACGGTCCCAGCGGCAGAACTCATGCCCGAACGCTACTCCCCGCATACCGAGTCGTGACATAGTGCGTCGATGATCTGGACGAACTGGGCGCGCTCCGCCAGCGCGCACCCCGTGCGGCAGGTGCATCCCGCCACCCAGGAGGAGCTGTCCGACGCCGTGCGCCAGGCGGTGCGGGACGGTCACACCGTGCGCGCCGTGGGCGCGAGCCACTCGTTCTCCCCCGCGGCCGCCACCGACGGCGTGCTGCTCGACCTGGACCGGCTGACCGCGCTGCACCGCGTGGAGCGCGACCCCGCGACGGGCAACGCCCTGGTGACGGTCGGCGCGGGGATCCGCCTGCACCAGCTCAACCGACTCCTGGCGGAGCGCGGGCTGGCGATGCAGAACCTGGGCGACATCGACCGGCAGTCGATCGCGGGCGCCGTCTCCACCGGGACGCACGGCACGGGCGCCCGGTTCGGCGGCCTCGCGTCCCGCGTACGTGCCCTCACCGTCGTGGGCCCCGACGGCGCGGTCACCCGGTGCAGCCCGACGGAGAACCCCGACCTGTTCGAGGCGTCGCGCCTCGGTCTGGGCGCCACCGGCGTGCTGAGCACCGTCACGATCGAGGCGGTGCCTGCCTTCGACCTGCGCGCCGAGGAGGACGTGCAGCCGATCGACCGCGTGCTCGCCGAGCTCGACGACCTCGTCGACTCCGCCGACCACTTCGAGTTCTTCTGGTTCCCGACCGCCCGCCGGGTGCAGACGCTGACCAACACGCGGGTCGAGGCACGCCCGGACCACGGCGGGCCCGCCCGCGGCGTGCGCCGAGCGGTCTCGGCGGTCCGCACGTTCGTCGACGCGGAGGTGCTGTCCAACGGCGGGCTCGAGCTCGTCAACCGCACCGCCACGGCGTTCCCTGCCGTGACGCCGCGGCTGAACGCCTTCGCGTCCGGCGCGCTGCGGCCACGCACCTACACGGCGCCGTCGTACCAGGTGCTGTGCAACCCCCGCCGCGTCCGGTTCCGGGAGACGGAGTACGCCGTGCCGCGCGAGAGCGTCGTCGACGTGCTGCGGGAGATCGACGGCTGGCTGCGCCGCACGCGCGAGAACGTGCCGTTCCCCCTCGAGATCCGGTTCGCCCCGGCCGAGGATCTCTGGCTGTCCACCGCGCACGGCCGCGAGACGGCGTACGTGGCGGTGCAGCAGTACTGGCGCCTGCCGTACGCCCGGTACTTCGACGCGGCCGAGGAGATCTTCACGGCCGTGGGCGGGCGCCCGCACTGGGGCAAGATGCACACGCGCGACGCCGCCTACCTGGCCGAGCAGTACCCCCGCTTCGCGGACTTCCAGCGCGTGCGCAAGGAGGCGGACCCGGACGGGGTGTTCGCCAACGCGTACACGCACCGCGTGTTCGGCTGAGCGGGCTCTGTCCGGGGCTGCTCGGCGGCCTACCCGGCGGGCAGCTCGGGCCGCATGTCGGCGAACACGTCGCGCGCCAGGACGGCGAAGCCCTCGCGCGCTGCGGCGTCGTCCTGGTCGACCATCCAGGCCAGCTCGATGCCGTCGATCCGCAGCGCCGTCATGCGCGCCAGGTCGTCGATGTCGGAGGCCCACGTGACCTGGGCGACGTCGGCGAGCCGCTGCAGGTACTCCCGCGTCATCGCGATGCTCTGCGTGAGGTGCGCCTGGGCGACCTCGCGCAGCACGGGGGTGCGCGCGCCCGAGACGGCGAACTCGAACGTGAGCAGCCGCATCTCCTGGTGCTCCTTGAGCCCGACGAGCAGGGCGTCGACCGTCGCCTCGGCGAGCGCCCTCCGGTCGGGGCCCGCCTCCAGCGCCGCGATCACGGGCTCCGACGCGCGCATCGCGATGCTGCGGCCCATGGCGCGGAGCATCGCGTCCTTGTCGTCGAAGCAGTAGTGCACGGTGCCGAGCGAGATGCCGGCCTCCTGCGCCACGCGCCGCACGGTCACGGACTCGACGCCCTCGCGCAGCGCGACGCTCAGGCCCGCCTCGACGATCTCGGCGCGGCGCTCGTCGAGGGGCTTGCGCTTGTTCATACCGCGCCCCCGCCGACCGCACCCGGCCCTGCTCCCGGCGCTGCCCCCGGCCCGCCGTCGTACGCGACGAGGGCCGTCGCGACGGCGGCGATGCCCTCGCCGCGGCCCGTGAGGCCGAGCGCGTCCGTCGTCGTCGCCGTGAGCGAGACGGGGGCCCCGGCGGCGGCGGACAGCGCTGCCTGCGCCTCGTCGCGTCGTGTCCCGACCCGTGGATGGTTACCGATCACCTGGACTGCCACGTTACCGATGATGTACCCCGCAGCCCGGACGCGCCTCGCGGCCTCGCTGAGCAGGGTCGTCCCGGAGGCTCCCGCCCACTCCGGGCGGCCGGTGCCGAAGTGCGAGCCGAGGTCCCCGAGACCGGCGGCGGAGAACAGCGCGTCGGCCGCCGCGTGCGCGGCGACGTCGGCGTCGGAGTGACCCGCCAGGCCCCGCTCGCCCGGCCAGTGCAGGCCGCCGAGCCAGAGCTCGCGGTCGGAACCCTCGGGCGCGTAGGCGTGCACATCGACCCCGATGCCGGTCCGCGGCAGGGGGAACCCGGTCCGGACGGGCGCCGGGTCCTGCGTGCTCGACGGGTCGGTCATGCGATGGTCTCCTGCAGCACGAGGGACGCGAGCCACAGGTCGCGTTCGGTGGTGATCTTGAAGGCGGTGGCGTCGCCGGCGACCATGTGCACCGGCTCGCCCAGGGCCTCGACGAGACCCGCGTCGTCGGTCGCCGCCAGGTGCTCGGCCGCGGCCCGTGCGGCACCCGTGCGGTGCGCACGCACCAGGAGGTCGCGCGCGAAGCCCTGCGGCGTCTGGACGGCGCGCAGCGCGGAGCGGTCGGGCGTACCGACGACCAGCTCGGCGTCGCCGTCGGGGCTCACCTGCTTGACCGTGTCGGTCACGGGCAGGCCGGGCACGACGGCGCCGTGCCCCGCGCGCACCGCCGTCACCACCCGCCGGACGAGCTCTGCCGGGACGAGGGGGCGCGCCGCGTCGTGCACGAGCACGACGTCGTCACCCGGCGAGGCGTGTGCGAGCCCGGCAGCCACGGAGGCCTGCCGCGTGGGGCCGCCGCTCGTCACCTCGACGGGGACGAGCACGTGCGGGTCGCCCGCGAGGAGGTCGGTCATCACACCGGCGAGGCCGTGCGGCGCCGTCACGACCAGGGAGTCGACGACGCCCGACGCGGCGAGGCGTCGGGCGGCGTGCAGCACCAGCGGGAAGCCGTCGAGCTCCACCAGCGCCTTGGGCAGGTCGCGCCCCAGACGGGATCCCGAGCCGGCGGCCGTCAGGATTGCGAGGGTCGTCATCTCGTCGAAGGTCCCCACAGGATCTTGGTTGAGCGAAGGATCCCGTGGGGCGCCTGGTGCTGACGAGGACGTCAGTCGTGCGGGGACCCTGTGGGTCGGTCAGGAGGCGAGGACCTCGTCGAGGATCGCCTCGGCCTTCTCCTCCTCGGTGTGCTCCGCCAGCGCGAGCTCCGAGACGAGGATCTGCCGGGCCTTGGCCAGCATCCGCTTCTCGCCGGCCGAGAGGCCGCGGTCCGCGTCGCGGCGGGACAGGTCGCGCACGACCTCCGCCACCTTGATCACGTCGCCGGAGGCGAGCTTCTCGAGGTTCGCCTTGTACCGGCGCGACCAGTTGGTGGGCTCTTCGGTGTACGGCGCACGCAGGACCTCGAACACGCGGTCGAGGCCCTCCTGGCCGACGACGTCGCGCACGCCCACGAGGTCGACGTTCTCCGCCGGGACCTCGATGGTGAGATCGCCCTGGGCGACCTTGAGCTTGAGGTACATCTTCTCTTCGCCGCGAATCTTGCGGGTCTTGATCTCTTCGATCAGCGCCGCGCCGTGGTGCGGGTAGACAACCGTCTCGCCTACTGTGAACGTCATCTGCAGATGTCCCCTTTCCCTGACACCAGGTTACCACGGCGTGATCTGCAGAACTTGCGCCCTTGAGCCCCTGAGGGCATGATTCGCGCCTCTGTTTACGCAGGTCAGCAGGGTTGCCGGCCGCGCGGGCGCACCCCGTGCGGGCCTGCCGGGCGTTGTCGGATCGTTCCGGAGCCGTGACCGTCACCACGCCCTGACCGGGCATTTCACTGTCCGCGCGATGCGCGGGCACCCCCCGGGGAGCACTAGGATGTGGCGGGGATCCGACCCCGTGCAGACCGACCAGCACCAGCCGAAGATCAGGGAGTTCACCGTGTCCCGTCGCGCCACCGCCGCCCGAGGCGCCCGCACCATCGCCCTCGCGGCGGTCTCCGCCACGGGGGCCCTCCTCCTGGCGGCCTGCTCGCCCACCACCACGACCCTGAACTACGACCCGTCGGACGGTGTCGGCGTCTCGGTCCTCGGCGAGGACGACAGGGACCTGCGTGGCATCAACCTCATGGTCGTGTCGGCCGCGGAGGGCGAGCCGGGCAACGTGCTGGGCGCTCTCGCCAACGAGACGAGCGAGGACGCGTCGTTCACCCTCGAGGCCCCCGGCGCCGCCCCCGTGACGCTCGACGTGCCCGCCGGCGGGACCGTCTACCTGGGCACCGAGACCGGCGAGACCGTGTCGCTCGACACCGTCGGCGCGGCCCCGGGCGACTACCTCGACGCGGTGCTCTCCGTGGGCGCGGACAGCGCCGAGTTCCAGCTCCCGGTCCTCGACGGCACGCTGCCGGAGTACGCCGACCGCCTGCCGTCGGCCGCCGCCTCGCCGTCGGCCACCCCCAACCAGTGACGAACCCGCCGAGGTAGTCATCTGGCGAGGTAGTCATGCAGCGAGGTAGTCACCCAGCGCGAACCGGATGACTACCTCGCTGCATGTCTACCTCGCCAGCTGACTACCTCGCCACGTGACTACCTCGCCACGTGACTACCTCGCCAGGGGTCAGCCGAAGCGGCCCGAGACGTAGTCCTCCGTCGCCTTCTCGGCGGGCGAGGAGAAGATCGTCGCGGTGTCGTTCATCTCGATGAGGCGGCCCGGCTTGCCGGTGCCCGCGATGTTGAAGAACGCCGTCCGGTCGCTCACACGCGCGGCCTGCTGCATGTTGTGCGTGACGATGACGATCGTGTACTCCTTCTTGAGCTCCTGGATGAGGTCCTCGATCGCCAGGGTGGAGATCGGGTCCAGGGCGGAGCACGGCTCGTCCATGAGGAGCACCTGCGGCTTCACCGCGATGGCACGGGCGATGCACAGGCGCTGCTGCTGACCGCCCGAGAGGCCCGAGCCGGGCCGGTCCAGCCGGTCCTTGACCTCGTTCCACAGGTTGGCGCCGCGCAGGGATGACTCGACCAGGTCGTCGGCGTCCGACTTCGAGATGCGGCGGTTGTTCAGCTTCACGCCCGCGAGCACGTTGTCCCGGATGGACATCGTGGGGAACGGGTTGGGGCGCTGGAACACCATGCCGACCGTGCGGCGCACGGCCACCGGGTCGACGTCGTCGCCGTAGAGGTCGACGCCCTCGAGCTCGACGGAACCGTCGACCCGGGCGCCCGGGATCACCTCGTGCATGCGGTTGAGGGTGCGCAGGAACGTCGACTTGCCGCAGCCGGACGGGCCGATGAAGGCCGTCACGGAACGCGGGTCGATCGTCATGGTGACGCCCTCGACGGCGAGGAAGTCGCCGTAGTAGATGTTGACGTCCTTGACGTCGATTCGCTGAGCCATCGTTGAGTTCCTTCGGGCTGTGGCTTCGGGTCGGTCGGGTCGGGCCGGTCAGCGCAGCTTGGGCGCGAACCAGCGGTTCACGAGCCGGCCGACGACGTTGAGGAGCATGACGATCGCGATGAGGGTCAGGGCGGCGCCCCACGCGTTCTGCAGGGCGATGTCGGCGACGCAGTCCGCCTGGCCGTCGCGGCACGTGGCGAGGCCCTGGCTGTACTGCCGGTAGATGAACACCGGCAGCGTCATCATGCGGCCGTCGAAGGCGTCGAAGTTGATGGAGTCGGTGACACCGACGGCGACGAGGAGCGGCGCCGTCTCGCCGATGACGCGGGCGACGGCCAGCAGCACGCCCGTCGTCAGGCCCGCGACGGACGTGCGGAGCACCACGCGCACGATGGTGAGCCACTTCGGCACACCGAGCGCGTACGAGGCCTCGCGCAGCTCGTTGGGCACGAGCTTGAGCATCTCCTCGCAGGAGCGCACCACGACAGGGATCATGAGCACCGACAGCGCGACCGCGCCCATGAGGCCGAACCGCGCGCCCGGACCGAAGAAGATCGTGAACAGCGAGACGGCGAAGAGGCCCGCGACGATGGACGGGATGCCCGTCATGACGTCGACGAAGAACGTCACGGACCGTGCGAGGGGACCGCGCCCGTACTCGACGAGGTAGATGGCGACGAGCAGGCCGACCGGCACCGAGATGACCGTGGCCCAGCCGGTGATGATCAGCGTGCCCGCGACCGCGTGGTAGATGCCGCCGCTCGGGTCGCCGCCGAAGATGCCGCGCATCGAGTAGGTGAGGAACTCGATGCTGATCCGGCCCGCGCCGTTGAACAGCACGGTCCACAGCAGCGACACCAGGGGCACCATGGCGAGCACGAAGGCTCCCCAGATGAGCACCGTCATGATGCGGTCGGTGCGGCGGCGGCGCGGCTCCGCCGTGGTCAGCAGCGCGCGGGTCCGCTCGGTGGCGTCCGGCGTCGTCGTGTCGGTGCTCATCAGTTGGCTCCCGAGAAGTCCTTGCGGCGGGCCACGACGGCCCGGGCGGCCATGTTGACCGCGAGGGTGATGACGAACAGCGCGAGACCGGTCGCGATGAGCGCGTTGACGGCCAGGCCGCTCGCCTCCGGGAAGTCCAGGGCGATGTACGCCGCGATGGTCTGGTGCTGCGCGGCCTGGAACACCTTGAACGAGTAGAGGAAGCCGGGCGACAGGATCATCAGCACGGCCATGGTCTCGCCGAGCGCGCGGCCGAGGCCGAGCATCGCGGCCGAGATGACGCCGGAGCGGCCGAAGGGCAGCACCGCGGTCCGCACCATCTCCCACCGGGTCGCGCCCAGCGCGAGCGCCGCCTCCTCGTGGAGCCGCGGCGTCTGCAGGAACACCTCGCGCGAGACGGCCGTGATGATCGGCAGGATCATCACGGCCAGCACGACGGCGACGGTCGCGAGCGTCCGCGCGGTCGGCGACGCCTCGCCCGCGAACAGGGGGAACCAGCCGAGGTAGTCGTTCAGCCAGCCCCACACCGGCGCGGCCGCGGGGGCGAGGACCGCGATGCCCCACAGCCCGTAGACGACGGACGGGATGGCGGCGAGCAGGTCGACGAGGTAGCCGAGCACCTGCGCGAGGCGCCGCGGGGCGTAGTGCGAGATGAACAGCGCGATGCCCATCGCGACGGGCGTCGCGAGCAGGAGCGCCAGGACGGCGGCGAGCAGCGTGCCGAAGACGAGCGGTCCGACGTACGCGATGAACGACGTGTCGTCCGGGTAGCGCGGGACGGCGTCGGCCAGCTCCGTCGGGCTCGCGGTGACGGCGGGGAACGCCCGCGCGACGAGGAAGAGCGCGACCGCGGCGAGGGTCGCGAGGATGAGGGCTCCCGCACCGGTGGTGATCCAGCGGAAGGTCCGGCTGAAGCCCCGCTCGGTGTCTCCGGTGGAGCGTCGGCGGCGCGGGCGCGCCGGCGCGGGCGCCGGTACGGCAGGTGGGCTGTCCGTGGTGGTCACGAGGTGTCCTCGGCTCGTCGGGTCGGTGTCGTGTGCCTGGCACGGCCGTGCCGGTGACCGGGCTCCGGGGCTCTTCCGCCCCGGGACCCGGCCACCGGCCGGTGGTGCTCGGTCCTGCTCGGGTCGCCGGTCAGCCGGCGGTGATCGCGTCGACCGCGCCGGCGAACTCCTCCGCGAGCGCGGTGGGCAGCGGGGCGGAGCCGGCCGAGTCGGCGGCCGCCTTCTGGCCCTCCTCGCTGAGCACGTAGCCGAGGAAGCCCTTCACGAGCTCGGCCTGCTCGGCGTCCTCGTAGGTGGCGCAGGCCAGGTGGTAGGACACCAGGACGATCGGGTACGTGCCCTCGATGTCACGGGCCAGGTCGTAGGCGAAGACGTGCTCGCTCGTGCCCTCGACCCGCGGCGACCCCTCGATCACCGCGGCGGCGGCCTCGGGGCTGTACTCGACGAACTCCTCGCCGACGCCGACGGCCACCGTGCCGAGGTCCGCGATCTGCGACGCGTCGGCGTAGGTGATGGTGCCCTCGCCGGCCTGCGCGGCGCTGACCACGCCGGAGGTGCCCTGCGCCGACTCCTGGCCGTCGACGGGCCAGATGCCCTCCGGCTCGTAGGTCCACACGTCCGGGACCACCGTGCTCAGGTACTCCTGGAAGTTCTCGGTCGTGCCCGAGTCGTCCGAGCGGTGCACCACCGTGATGTCCGTGGACGGCAGGTCGGCGTCGGGGTTGTCGTCGGCGATCGCCGCGTCGTCCCACGTCGTGATGTCGCCCTTGAAGATCCCCGCGATCGTCTCGGGGGTCATGTTCAGCGAGTCGATGCCCTCGAGGTTGAAGGCGACGGCCACCGGGGAGATGTAGGCGGGGTACTCGATGACGCCGCCCTCACCGCACTGCGCCTCGGCGTCGGCCAGCTCGTCGTCGTCGAGCGCGGCGTCGGAGCCCGCGAACGGGAACGCGCCGGAGATGAAGTTCTCGCGGCCACCGCCCGAGCCGACCGGGTCGTAGTTCACGGTGACGTCGGGGTACTGGCCCTGGAAGCCGGCGCGCCACGCCTCCATCGCGGACTCCTGCGACGAGGCGCCGCCGCCGCTGAGCTCGCCGGACAGGTCTCCTGCGGAGGCGGAGGCGCCGTCGGCCGCGGCGTCCGCACCCGGGTTCTGGCCACAGGCTGCGAGGCTCAGCGCGAGCGCGCCCACCATGACAGCGGAGCCAACGCGGGGGAATCGGCTGATCTTCACGTGTCGTTCCATCCTGTTCACGTCGTACGCGCGCGGCGAGCGCCGCACCGTTCATCCAGGACGCTAGGGAGCGGTGGTGACCTGCTCCCCAGGCGGAGATGAACGGAGGGTGAACACACCGCCGGTCAGGGGGTGATCCCTGCCACCTCCGGGTCGAGGACGGCCCCTGTGCTCACCGTTCCCGGGTCAGGTAGACGGCGTCGGCGGCCTCCGCGATCCACTGCTGCACGTCGGTGGACACCGGAGCGCTGCCGGCCGCGCCGGCCGCGCGCTCCTGCCCCTCGGCGGAGGCCACGTACCGCACGAACTCCTTGACGAACCGGCCCTCGGCGCGGTCGTCGTACCGCGAGCAGACGATCAGGTAGGACACGAGCAGCAGCGGGTAGGCGAACGGCTTGTCGATGGTCCGGTCGACCTGGAACGCGAGGTCGTGCTCGTACCGGTTCTCGACGCGCGGCGAGAGGTCGACGACGGCGGCGGCCGCGTCGGCGCTGTACTCCACGTAGGTGTCGCCGACCCGGACGGCGACGGTCCCCAGGCCGCCGCTGGCCGACGCGTCGGCGTAGGTGATGCCGCCGGGCGTCGACCGCACGGTCGTGGTCACGCCCTCGGTGCCGTCGGCCCCGAAGCCGCCGGGCTGCGGCCACGTCCCGTCCGGCTCCCAGGGCCACGCGTCGGGCGCCGTCGCGTGGAGGTAGTCCGTGAAGTTCTCGGTCGTGCCGGAGTCGTCGGAGCGGTGGACCGGCGTGATCCCCTGGGCGGGCAGCTCCACACCCGGGTTGGCCTCCGCGATCGCCGGGTCGTCCCAGCGGGTGACGTCACCGCGGAAGATGCCGGCGAGGAGCTCGGACGACATGTTCAGCCGCCGCACACCCGGCACGTTGAAGACCACCGTGATCGGGCTGATGTAGACGGGCAGGTCGATGGCGTTGCCGCCGTCGCACGCCGGGCCGGAGGCGGCCATCTCCTCGTCGCTCAGGGGGACGTCGCTCGCGCCGAAGGCGGCCTCGCCGGCGAGGAACGCCGCGCGGCCGTCGCCGGACCCCGCCGGGTCGTAGGTCACGGTGGCGTCGGGGTGCTCCTGCCGGAACCCGGCGATCCACGCCTCCATGGCGGTGGACTGCGACGAGGCCCCGATGCCGTGGAACGCGCCGACCACGGCGGGGTCCGCCGAGGCCGTCGGCTCGGGCGAGACGCCGAGGGCGGGCAGCTCGAGCCCGGCGCACCCGGCCAGCGGGAGCACGAGGGCGCCGGCGGTCGCGGCGGCGAGGAGGCGGGTCGCGCGGGGCGTGGTCACGCTGCGCGAACCTACTGCCGGGCGGAGGCCGGCAGGCGAACGCGAGATGAACGCCCGGTGCCTGGTATGCCCGGTCAGTCCTCGTCGTCGGCCAGCTTGTAGCCCAGGCCGCGCACGGTGAGCAGGTACCGGGGCGTGCCGGGGTCGGGCTCGATCTTCGACCGGATGCGCTTGACGTGGACGTCGAGCGTCTTGGTGTCGCCCACGTAGTCGGCGCCCCAGACCCGGTCGATGAGCTGGCCGCGCGTGAGCACCCGGCCCGCGTTGCGCAGGAGGAGCTCGAGCAGGTCGAACTCCTTGAGCGGCAGGGCGACCGACCGGCCGGAGACCGTGACGGTGTGCCGCTCCACGTCCATCCGGACGGGGCCCACCTGGAGCACGCCGTCGCCGTCGCGGTCGGCCGTGTCGGCGGGCTGGCGGCGGCGCAGCACGGCCCGGACGCGCGCGAGCAGCTCGCGGTACGAGTAGGGCTTGGTGACGTAGTCGTCGGCGCCGAGCTCGAGGCCCACCACCTTGTCGATCTCGGAGTCCTTGGCCGTGAGCATGATGACGGGCACGTCCCCGCGCGCCCGCAGCTCGCGGCACACCTCGGTGCCGGACAGGCCCGGCAGCATCAGGTCGAGCAGCACCAGGTCGGCGCCCTCGGCGTCGTACGCGGCGAGGGCCGCGTGCCCGTCGGCCGCCTCGACCACCTCGAAGCCCTCGCGGGTGAGCTGGTAGGTCAGCGGGTCCCGGTACGACTCCTCGTCCTCCACCACCAGGATGCGCGTCACGCACCCACCTCCTCGTTCGTCGCGGCCTGCGCCGCCTCGTCGGGCTCCGCCGCGGCGGCCCGCGCGGGACGGGCCGCGCGCGCGGCCGCACCGCCCGGCCGGTCGGCGGCCGGGATGCGCAGCGTGAAGGTCGACCCCCTGCCGGGCTCCGACCACATCGTGACGTCGCCGCCGTGGTCGGCCGCGACGTGCTTGACGATGCTCAGGCCGAGGCCCGTGCCACCGGTGTCGCGCGAGCGCGCGGGGTCCACGCGGTAGAACCGCTCGAACACGCGCTCCTGTGCATCCTCCGCTATGCCGATGCCCTGGTCCACCACGGCGATCTCCACGAGGCCCGCCCGCTCGCTCACCCCGACGCCGACACGGCTGGCCGGCCCCGAGTAGGCCACGGCGTTGTCCACGAGGTTGCGCACGGCGGTCACCAGGAGGTTGTGGTCGCCGTAGACCTCGCTGTCGAGGGCGCCGCCCGTCGTGATGGCGATGTTCTTGGACTGCGCGGTCGTCCGCGCCCGGTCCACGGCCTCCTCGACGACGTCGCGGATCGGCACGGGCGTGAGCTTCGGTACGGCGCCGGCTCCCTGCAGGCGCGACAGCTCGATGATCTCCTGCACCAGAGCGGACAGGCGCACGGCCTCGCGCTGCATGCGCTCCGTGAACCGCCGGACGGCGACCGGGTCGTCCGCGGCGTCGGCCACCGTCTCGGCGAGCAGGGCCAGCGCGCCCACCGGCGTCTTGAGCTCGTGGGACACGTTGACGACGAAGTCGCGGCGGATCGCCTCGACGCGCCGGGCCTCCGTGCGGTCCTCGGCGAGCACCAGCACCCGCTCGAGACCGAGCGGGGCCACGCGCACCTGGAGCAGCACCGTGCCCTGGCCCACCGGACCGCGCGGCAGCTCGAGCTCCTGCTCACGGATGACGCCGTCGCGCCGCACGAGGGCCACCAGGTCGTTGATCGCCGCGTGCACGATCGCGTCGTTGCGCACCACCCCGAGCGCGTAGGCGGGTGGCGAGGCGCGCACCACCTCGTCGTCGCCGTCGAGCACGACGGCGGCCGACCGCAGCACCGAGAGCACGCGGACGAGACCGGCGTCGAGCTCGTCGGGCTCGGACCGGTCGACGGCGCGCTGCTGCCGCTCCGACACGCGGAACGCCAGCGTCGCGACGACGCCGACGATCACGCCGAAGATCCCGGCGGCCAGCACCGGTACCCCGGAGATGATTCCGTCCACGACTCCAGGGTAGGTCGACGTCCGGGGCGCCGATCGCCAGGGACGGGCGCCCCGACCGTCGTGTCGTCTGATGTTCATGTCCGGGTGGAACCGCGTTAACCTCCCGGTACGGCGCGACGGCGACGCTGGGCAGGGGCGTGCGGTCGCGCGCGCCCTGAACTCGAGAGGAAACCGATGCGACAGATCTTCGAAGCCGAGCTCCAGCAGGTCGGAGACGATCTGACCGAGATGAGCAGGCTCGTCGAGTCCGCGATCACGCGTGCCGGGACGGCGCTCCTCGAGGCCGACCTGCGGCTGGCGCAGGAGGTGATCGCCTCGGACAAGACCATCGACGCCATCGAGTCCTCGCTCGACGAGCGGTGCGTGCACCTCCTGGCGCAGCAGGCGCCCGTCGCGACCGACCTGCGTGTGGTGGTGAGCGCCCTGCGGATGAGCGCGTCGCTCGAGCGGATGGGCGACCTGGCGCGGCACGTCGCCCAGGTGGCGCGCGGTCGCTACCCGGCGCAGGCGATCGTCCCCGAGGCCCGCGACACGTTCGCGAAGATGCACGACGCCGCCGTCCGGGTGGCCCAGCGCACCACGCGGCTGCTCGCCACGCGCGACCTCGAGGTCGCCGAGGCGATCGAGCGGGACGACGACATCATCGACGAGCTGCACCAGCAGACCTTCGCGACCCTGCTCGGGCCCGCGTGGTCGGGCACGGTCCAGGAGGCCGTCGACGTCACGCTGGTGGGCCGCTACTACGAGCGGTTCGGCGACCACGGCGTCTCGGTCGCCCGGCGCGTCACCTTCCTGGTGACGGGCGACTTCCCGGAGGACTGACCGTCCCCCGCCCCGCCGAGTGCGGGATCTTCGCCCTCCTGGCACACGGCACAGGGCGAAGGTCCCGCACTCAGCTTTTCAGCGGCCCTGGTTGGCGACCGCGGCGATCGCGTCCTTGGCCGCCTCCGGGTCGAGGTACGTGCCGCCCGGCGTGACCGGCGCGAGGGTCTCCTCGTCGAGCTCGTAGACCAGCGGGATGCCGGTCGGGATGTTCAGCCCGGCGATCGCCTCGTCGGAGATGCCGTCGAGGTGCTTGACCAGCGCGCGCAGCGAGTTGCCGTGCGCGGCCACCAGCACCGTCCTGCCGGCCTTGAGGTCCGGCACGATCTCGCTCTCCCAGTACGGCAGGGCCCGCTCGAGGACGAGCTTGAGGGCCTCCGTGCGCACGACGGGCGCGTCGGCGTAGCGCGGGTCGGCGTCCTGGCTGAACTCCGAGCCCAGCTCGATCTCGGGCGGCGGCACGTCGTAGGACCGGCGCCAGAGCATGAACTGCTCCTCGCCGAACTCCTCGAGCGTCTGCTTCTTGTCCTTGCCCTGCAGGGCGCCGTAGTGGCGCTCGTTGAGGCGCCAGCTGCGCTTGACCGGGATCCAGTGCCGGTCGGCGACGTCGAGCGCGAGGTTCGCCGTCATGATCGCGCGGCGCAGCAGCGACGTGTGCAGGATGTCCGGGGTCACCCCGGCCTCCTTGAGCAGGGCGCCGCCGCGCTTGGCCTCCTCGACGCCCTTCTCGGACAGGGCGACGTCCACCCAGCCGGTGAACAGGTTCTTCGCGTTCCACTCGCTCTCGCCGTGGCGGAGCAGCACGAGGGTGTAGGTCATACCCCCATCCTGCCGCAGTTTCCACGCCGGGCCCGACGGCGGTCCGCCGGGCGGAACGGCTACCGGCCGGCGTGCCGCTTGCGGGCCCGCTCGTACACGTCGAGCACCTCCTCGGCCGTCCGGTCCCAGCCGAACCGGGCCGCCGACGCGCGGGCCCCCGCGGCCAGGCGCTCGCGCGCGACGTCGTCGTCGAGCAGGGTCTTGAGCGCGACAGCCCACCGCCCCGGGTCGTGGTCGGGCACCAGGACGCCCGAGACGCCGTCCCGCACCACGGTGCGCAGCCCGCCGACGGCGGCGGCCACCACCGGGGTGCCCGTCGCCTGCGCCTCGGCCGCCACGAGCCCGAACGACTCGTTGTGCGACGGCACGGCCACGAGGTCCACGGCACGGAACCAGTCGGCGAGCACGTCCTGCGGCACGGGCGGCCGGACCATCAGGTGCCGCCCCACACCCTCCTGGTAGGCGAGCGCCTCGAGCTCGCGGACCGCGGTGGGCCGCCCCGAGGCGCCACCGAGCACCACGAGCCGCGGCGGGCGCCAGTCCCAGACCCGCTCCCCGAGCGCGCGGACGAGCACGTCGGGACCCTTGAGGAGCTGGACGCGCCCCGCGAACAGCACGATCTTGCGGTCCGTCGGCAGGCCGAGACGCTCGCGCAGCTCCGTGCGGCGCGCGGCGACCTCCTCGGGCGAGCCGGGCAGGGGCGAGAACACCTCGAGGTCGACGCCTGGCTGCACCACGTGCACGCGCTCGGGGTCGGCGTGGTAGTCGCGCACCAGGTCGGCGGCCTCCTCGTCGGTGTTCGCCACGAGCGCGTCCGACTCGGCGACGACCTGCTCTTCCCCGATGACCCGCACCTGCGGCTCGGGGGTGTCGCCGGGCGCGAGCGCGGCGTTCTTCACGCGCGCCATGGTGTGCATCGTGTGCACCAGCGGGACGTCCCACCGTTCGGCGGCGAGCCAGCCGACCTGGCCCGACAGCCAGTAGTGCGTGTGCAGCACGTCGTACCAGCCCTGGGGGCGGTGCGCCTCGGCACGCAGCACCCCCGCGGCGAACGCGCAGAGCTGTCCGGGCAGGTCGTTCTTGTCCAGCCCCTCGAACGGGCCCGCCGCCACGTTGATCACGCGGATCCCCGGCTCGGGGTCGGCCACCTTGGGCTGGGCCGACGACGTCGCCCGCGTGTAGATCTCGACCTGCGCCCCGCGGCGGGCCAGCGCGCGGGACAGCTCGAGGACGTACACGTTCATGCCGCCCGCGTCCCCCGACCCCGGCTGCTCGAGCGGCGAGGTGTGCACGGAGACCATGGCGATCCGCAGCGGGCGCGGTTCCTCGGGCTCCCTGAGGTCGGGGGGCAGGCTGTCGCGCATCAAGCCACCAGGACGCACGCGGGCACCGGCAGCTCCAGCCGGTCCGTGACCTCGCCCGTCCCGGAGGTGCGGTCCAGGCGGACCGCGAGGAGCGCGTCGGCGTTCTGCGCGGCGACGACGACGGTGCCGCCGTCGTGCAGCACCGCGTGGTGCCGCGGCCAGGCGCCCGCGCCGAGGTCGACGTCGGCGGCGTGCTCGACGACCAGGTGCCCGACACGGACCCCCGCGCCGGCGCCCGCGCCGTCGGCCGGCCGCACCCGGAGCACGGCCAGGACGTCCGGCCCGCGCACGCCGACGTGCACGAGGTCGCCCGCCACGGTGACGTGCGAGGGGTACCCGGCCGACCCGTCGGGCTGGGTGCGCGGCGTGATCGCGGCCGAGCCCACGTGCTCCAGCCGCCCCGGCCCCGCGGGCACGAGCACGTGGAGACGGCAGTCGAGCTCGCCCGCGACGAGGATCGTGCCGTCCCCGAGCTCCACGAGGTGCCGCGGCCCGGTGCCCGGCGGCAGGACGGCGGCGACGACGCCCCCGTCGTCGGGCCCCGACCCGTCCAGCGGGTAGGTCCGCAGCTCGTCGGTGCCCAGGTCGGACACGAGCACGCGGTCGCCCCACCGGTGGACGAAGTGCGCGTGCGGCCCCTCCTGCCGGTCGTCGACCGGGCCGGAGCCGCTGTGCGGGAAGGTGCGCGGCGCGGTCAGCTCGCCGTCGGCGGTCAGGTCCGCGACGGCGGCGACGCCGTCGCCGTAGTTGGCGACCCAGGCGACGGTCTCCGTCGCCACGACGTGGCACGGGCTCGCCCCGCCCGAGGCGACGCCGCCCGCGGGCGCGAGTCCGCCGGCGTCGGACACCCGGAAGGAGGTGACCGCCCCCGGCTCGTCCTCGGTGACCGCGAGGAGGGTGCGGCGCGACGGGTCGAGCGCCAGGAAGGACGGTGCGGCCACGCGCGCGACCAGCTCGGCGGCGGCGAACCGCCCGTCCGCGTCGACGCCGGTGCGCCAGACACCCTCACCGGTGCCCGGTGCCGCGCCCGTCGCCGGGTAGGTACCGATCCACAGGGCGACGCTCGGGGTGCTCATGGCGTCAGCCTAGTTCCGCCCACGCGGTGCTCGCGGCCGGGCAGCCGCCGGGTCCCGGCCTCGCGGACGCACGACGCCCCGGCTCCCGCGCGGGGAACCGGGGCGTCCGCACGACCTGCGGGCGGTGCGTCAGCCGTTGGCCTTCGCGTACGCCTCCTGGACCTCTGCCGCGATGCGGCCGCGGTCGCTCACGGTGTATCCGTTCGCCTTGGCCCATTCCCGGACGGCCGCGGTGTCGTTGCCGGAGCGCGACCGACGCGACGTCGTGGCGGTCCGGGTGGCCGGCGCCTTCACCTTGCGGGCGTGACCGACCCAGGAGGCGAGCGCGTCCCGCAGCTGCGCGGCGTGCTCGGCATTGAGGTCGATCTCGTAGGAGACGCCGTCGAGGCCGAAGTTCACGGTCTCGTCGGCGGCACCGCCATCGATGTCATCTTCGAGAACGAGCTGAACCTTCTGAACCATACGGGTACTTCCTTCCGCGCCACATATTCCGGGGTTAGTTCGTGAGCATGCCTCACCCCATATTGGCATGTCAATAAAGGGTATGTGACACCGATCACCAAAACTTCACCCGCACGGATCGGAGGGAAGTCAGCGCGAAGGGGAATTCCCCGTATTTTCCGCCGCCGCCCTGGCCGCCTCGCGGTCCATTCGGTCGAGCGCCTCGCGCTCGTGCCGGTCCGCGCGGAAGATCTTGCGCATCGCAAACCAGAACAGCAGGCCGACACCCACAGAGGGCGTGAGCCCTGCGAGCACGGCAAGCGTCGTATCCATCACAAGATCCTCACATGCTCGGCGTCGTGGTTCATTTCCCTCAGGCCTGCGGCTTCACGAGCGGGAAAAGGATCGTCTCGCGGATCCCCTGGCCCGTGAGGGCCATCAGCAGGCGGTCGATGCCCATGCCCATTCCGCCCGAAGGGGGCATCGCGAATTCCATCGCGGTGAGGAAATCCTCGTCCAGGAGCATCGCCTCGTCGTCCCCGGCCGCGGCCATCCGCGCCTGCGCCTCGAAGCGCTGCCGCTGCACGACGGGGTCCACGAGCTCGGAGTACCCCGTCGCCAGCTCGAACCCGCGCACGTACAGGTCCCACTTCTCGACCTGACCAGCCGCGGAGCGGTGGTCGCGCGTGAGCGGCGACGTCTCGACCGGGAAGTCGATCACGAACGTCGGCGCGGTCAGGTGGTCACCGATGCGGTGCTCCCACAGCGTCTCGACAAGCTTTCCGTGATTGAGGATCTTCTTGTTCCCCACCTCGACATCGAGGCGCTCGGCGATCTTCTCGAGCTCCTCGACCGAGGTCTCGGCGGTGATCTCCTCGCCGAGGCTTTCCGAGAGCGAGTCGTACATCGGCAGCTTTGCCCATTCGCCGCCGAGGTCGTACTCGGAACCGTCCGCGAGGGTCACCAGCGTGGTGCCGAGAACGTCCTGGGCCGCCGTCTGCACGAGATCCTGGGTGAGCGCGCCGATCGTGTTGTAATCGCCGTACGCCTCGTACGCCTCGAGCATCGCGAACTCCGGCGAGTGCGACGAGTCCGCACCCTCGTTGCGGAAGTTGCGGTTGATCTCGAAGACCTTCTCGACACCGCCGACGACCGCCTTCTTGAGGAAGATCTCGGGCGCGATGCGCAGGAACAGCTCGAGGTCGTACGCATTCATGTGCGTCGAGAACGGCCGTGCGGCGGCGCCGGACGGAATGGTCTGCAGCATCGGCGTCTCGACCTCGAGAAAACCGCGGCGGTAGAAGTTCTCGCGCAGCGAGCGCACGACGCCCGCGCGCAGGCGCACCATGTCGCGGGCCGCGGGGCGGGCGATGAGGTCGACGTAGCGCTGCCGCACGCGAGCCTCCTCCGAGAGGTCCTTGTGCAGCACCGGCAGCGGGCGCAGCGCCTTGGCGGCCATCTGCCACTCGTCGGCGAAGATGCTCAGCTCGCCGCGCCGCGACGCGCCGACACGGCCGTGCAGGAAGAGGTGGTCACCCAGGTCGACGTCGGTCTTGAAGGCCGCGAGCGCCTCCTCGCCGACCTCGGCGAGGCTCAGCATGCCCTGGAGGCGGTTGCCCTCGCCGTCCTGCAGCGTGACGAAGCAGAGCTTGCCGCCGATGCGGACGAAGACGACACGGCCGGCGACGCCCACGACGTCGTCGGTCTCCTGGCCCGCCTCGAGGTGCCCGTAGGCCGCGCGGACCTCGGCGATCGAGTGGGTGACGGGCACGGACACGGGGTACGCCTCGACGCCGCTCGCCAGCAGCCGCTCGCGCTTCTCGCGCCGGACCCGGAGCTGCTCGGGCAGGTCGTCGGTCTGCGGGGCAGCGGTCTCGTCGGCTGCGGGGTTCTGGCTCACGGAATCGATTCTATCGAGGCCGCCGACCTCTTTTCCCCGCCGGTCCGTGTGCCCTGAGGCACTCAGGAGGCACTCAGGAGGCACTCAGGGGAAGTCGGTCGGCGGGCCGGAGGTCCAGGGCCAGGTCGAGGACGGGCGCGCTGTGGGTGAGGGCGCCGACGGAGAGGTAGTCGACACCGGTCTCCGCGACCGTGCGCGCGACGCCGAGCGTCAGGTTGCCGGTCGCCTCGAGCTCGACGTGCTCCGGCACGCCGTCGTGCCCCTCGCGGGCACGGACCGCCGCGACGGCCTCGGCGAGCACGGCGGGCGGCATGTTGTCGAGGAGCAGGAAGTCGGCGCCCGCGCCGACCGCCTCGAGCGCCTGCTCGGTGGTGTCGGCCTCCACCTGGACGGGCACGTCGGGGAACGTCGCGCGCACGGCGCGGACCGCCGCCGCGACGGACCCGGCGGCCACCACGTGGTTGTCCTTCACCATGGCGACGTCGTACAGGCCCATGCGCTTGTTGGTGCCGCCGCCCGCGCGCACCGCGTACTTCTGCAGGGCGCGCAGGCCCGGCGTGGTCTTGCGGGTGTCGAGCACCTGCGCGCCCGTACCCGCGAGCTCGCGCGCGAACGCGCGGGTCGCCGTGGCGACGCCCGAGGCACGGCCGGCGAGGTTGAGCAGGGTGCGCTCGGCGACGAGCAGCACCTGTGTGCGGCCCGCGAGCGCGGCGAGGAGCCGGCCCGCCGTGACGGCGTCGCCGTCCTGCGCGTGGAAGGTGACGGCGGGTGCCGGCAGGCCGAGGCGGGCGGCCACCTGCTCCAGCACCTCGCGCACGACGACGAGCCCCGCGACGACGCCGTCCTGGCGCGCCACGAGGTCCGCGACGCCCTCGGCCGACGGCGGGACGGTCGCCTGGGTGGTGACGTCGCGGCCCGGCGCGGGGCCGAGGTCCTCGTCGAGGGCGACCTCGACGGTCCGCGCGACCCACGCGGGGTCGAGCCCGGGGCTGACGCGGGACGGTGTGTCGTGCACGGGTGAGCTCACGCCCACACCGTAACCGCCCCGCGCCGGGCCCCGGTCCGCGGGCTCAGTCCACCGTGTCGGCCACCGCGTGGACGAGGTTGCGCGCCTGGGCGGCGATCGAGGTGCGCCAGGCGTCGAAGGTCGGGTCGCTGACACCGAAGTCGGTCTCGAAGTGCTGCATGTCCGGCGTGTGGATGTGCCCGGCCGGGATGTCGAGCCCGGCACGGTCGCGCAGCAGCGTGTTGCGGTAGGCGCTCTCGTTGGAGAGGTAGTTGCCGCCGCCGCCGCTGAAGGAGCAGGACCCGTCGGCGGGCGGGACGGGCGGCGTCGACGGCGGGTACGTCACCTCCGGCGGGCTGTTGACGGTGCTCAGCGCGGGCGAGGTGCAGTCGCGGAACTGCGTGTAGCTGGTGTTCCAGACCACGCCGAAGGCCACGTCCGGGTCGGGCCACGTGTCGCCGGGCGGGCGGGGCACGTCGGCGCCGGTGTCGGCGGCGATCATCTCGGCGACCGGCAGGCTCGCCGTCGTCCACTGCGGCGGGTCGGTGAGCCCGTCGCCGCCGCCCCAGCGGTCGACCACCTGGACGTTGCAGCCCGGGTTGTCGAGCGCGAGCTGCGCGACCCCGCCGACGCGCGGGCACGGGGCGATGCCGTCGTTGCCGGGCGAGACGCCGTGGTAGCGCGCGTTCCACTGCTCGAGGTTGAACTGCGAGCCGCCGGCCTGGCTCACGGTGAGCGAGGCGTCGACCTGCCGGGGTCCGGGCTCCAGGAACGGCCCCACGGTGTCCTCGAGGTAGCCGTCGGCGAACTCGCGGTAGCTCACCGGCAGCGTGTAGGCCTCGATGTGGGCGATGCGGCCGTCGTCGGTGCGGTAGCGCGTGCCGTCCAGGGTGAGCGCCGTCGCGCCCGACGGGTTGCCGTGCCGGATGTTGTTGCCCACCGTGCCGGGCGCCGGGCCGGTGGTGCCACCGTCCAGCGTGTAGACGTCGAACCCGCTGACGATGACGCGCACGACGTCGCGGCCGGCCGGCAGGTCGATGTCGTGCATCCCGCGCGAGGCGCGGTCGAAGGTCTCGACGAGCTCGGCGCGCTGCTCGTCGGTGAGGCCGCCGCGCGGGTCCCACTGGCGCAGCACGGCCATGGCCTCGACGCGGGTCCAGTACAGCGGGCGGTCGTCGGTGGCGGGCAGGTCGCCGCGCACGGCGTCGTCGTCCGACTGGGCGCGGCGGACGGCCGCGTCCCACAGCGCCTCGCCCCGGCGCTCGGCCAGGGCCGTGGCACCCGCCAGGGTGCGGGTGCGGCAGAGCCGGTCGGTGAGGGCGGCCGTGAACCCGCCGAGACCGCCACCCTCGATGACGGTGCGGGCGTAGGTCGCCGTGGCAGGGACGGTGGGGTCGGCGGCGTCGGGAAGGCGCGCCGTGAGGCGGCGCTCCTCGACCGAGAGCGGGAGGTCCGGGTCCAGGCAGCCCCCACCCTGCGCCGCCGTGGGGGCCGCGGGCAGCGGCGCCGCGGCCGTCGCGGGGGCGGCCAGGGCCGCCGTCGCGGTCAGCGCGAGGGCGACGGCGCCCGCGCGCACCCGTGTCGTGGTCCGTGCCGTTCTCCGTGCCGTCCTCCGTGCGGTCGTCCGGTCGTTCGTCATGTCTCTCGTCTCCCCTCCGAGATCGACTCGCCCACGACCGTAGGGGTTCGTTCAACAATCCAACAGGGTCTGTCGGTAAACAACTCGTGTCCTGGCCTGTTCACGGGGCCTCGACCCGTGCCATGATCGATAAGGTCCCGCAATGCGGCGGTAACAACCGGGCGGGACGATCCTGACTGTTGAACAATCCGGCTCATCCCGACACCCAGGAGGACACCATGTCCGACACGAGCCACGAGCCTGCGACGGAGCAGGCCGACCCCACGCCGGGCAGCCCCACCGACCGGACCACGAGCTTCGTCGCCGCCCGGCGGCGCTCCCTGCTGGGCGCGCTGTTCCTCATGGCGACGTCCGCCATCGGCCCCGGCTTCATCACCCAGACCGCGACGTTCACGCAGCAGCTCGGCGCGGCCTTCGCCTTCGGCATCCTCGTCTCGATCCTGCTCGACCTCGCGATCCAGCTCAACGTCTGGCGCATGATCACGCTCACCGGCAAGCGGGCGAGCGTGCTGGCCAACCAGGCCCTGCCCGGCAGCGGCTACGTGCTCGCCGTGCTCATCGTGTTCGGCGGGCTCATCTTCAACATCGGCAACACCGCGGGCGCGGGCCTCGGCCTCAACGCGCTGTTCGGCCTCGACCCGCGGCTGGGCGGCGCGCTCAGCGCGGCCATCGCCATCGCCATCTTCCTCGCCAAGCGGGCGGGTGCCGTCGTCGACCGGGTGGTCGTCGTCGCGGGCCTCGTCATGATCGTGCTCACTGTGATCGTCGCGATCCTGTCCGGTCCGCCGGTGGGCGACGCGCTGCGGCAGACCGTGCTGCCCGACACCGTCAGCTTCGCGACCATCACCACCATCGTGGGCGGCACCGTCGGCGGGTACATCACCTACGCCGGCGCCCACAAGCTGCTCGACTCCGGCACGGCGGGCCCCGAGCACGTCCGCGAGGTCGACCGGGCGGCCGTCAGCGGCATCGTCGTCACCGGCATCATGCGGTACGTGCTGTTCCTGGCCATCCTCGGGGTCGTGGCCTCCGGCGTCGTGCTCGACGTCGCGGGCAACCCCGCGGGCGACGCGTTCGGTGCGGCCGCGGGCGAGGCGGGCCTGCGCATCTTCGGCGCCGTGTTCTGGATCGCCGCGATCACCAGCGTCATCGGCTCGGCCTACACGTCGGTCTCGTTCCTGCCCGTGTTCTCCGCCCGCATCGCGGGCCGCACCGCCGACCTGTGGACCGTGGGGTTCATCCTGGTCTCGCTCGCGGTCTACCTGCTGGTCGGTACCGCGCCCGCCACGCTGCTGGTGTTCGTGGGCGGCGTCAACGGGCTGATCCTGCCGATCGGCCTGACCCTGTTCATGTACATCGGCTGGTTCCGCGGCACGCTCCTGGGCGACGTCCGCTACCCGCGGTGGCTCCTGGTGGTCGGCACGCTCGCCACCGTGGTCACCTGGTACATGGCGGTCAACGCGGTGGGCCCGATCTTCGACCTGCTGTCCGCGTGACCGCCCGCACACGAAGGAGAGAGAGCACCATGAGCGCCGTCGACCTGAACAGCGACCTCGGCGAGGGCTTCGGCCGCTGGAGCCTCGGCGACGACGAGCAGATGCTGGGCATCGTCTCCAGCGCCAACGTCGCCTGCGGGTTCCACGCGGGCGACCCCGCGTCCATCCGCCGGACCGTCCGGTCCGCCGTGGAGCACGGGGTGACCGTGGGCGCGCACGTCGGGTACCGCGACCTGGCCGGGTTCGGCCGGCGGAACATGGACGTGCCGGACGACGAGCTGGAGGCCGACGTCGCCTACCAGATCGGCGCGCTCCGCGGCCTCGCCGACGCCGAGGGCGCCGCCGTCACGTACGTCAAGCCGCACGGCGCGCTCTACAACACGGCGGCGGTCGACGAGCGCGTGGCAGCGGCGGTCGCCCGCGCCGTCGCCGCCGTCGACCCGGGGCTCGTGCTGCTGGGGCTGCCCGGCAGCGCGGCCCTCGCCGCCGCGAAGGCCGCCGGGCTGGCGACGGCGACGGAGGCGTTCGCCGACCGTGCCTACACGCCCGAGGGCCGCCTCGTCTCCCGGCGCGAGCCGGGCGCCGTGCTGCACGACGCCGACGAGGTGGCCCGGCGCATGCTCCGCCTGGTCACCGAGGGCGTGGTGACCGCGGTGGACGGGTCCGACGTCGCCGTGCGCGCCGACTCCGTGTGCGTGCACGGCGACTCCCCCGGCGCGGTCGCGATGGCGCGCCGGATCCGCGAGGTGTTCGACGCCGAGGGCATCGCCCTGCGCGCCTTCGCCCCGGTGACGGGAGGCGCCGCCGCGTGATGCGGGTCCGCACCGCCCGCGACGACGCCCTCCTGGTCGAGCTGGACGACCTGGACCAGGCCGTCGCCCTGTACGAGTCCCTCCAGGCCGACCCCCTCCCCGGGGTCGGCGTGCCCGTGCCCGGCGCACGGACGCTGCTCGTGCCGTTCCGGCCGTCGGCGGTCGGCGCGGCCGAGCTGGCCGCCGCGCTGCGGGCCCGGCCGCTGGTTCGCCGGGCCGCCGCCGAGGCGCGCACCGTCGAGATCCCCGTCCGGTACGACGGCGAGGACCTCGCCGAGGCCGCGGCGCTCCTGGGCTGGAGCCCCGAGGAGCTCGTCCGCCGGCACACCGCGGCGGCGTGGACCGTCGGGTTCGTCGGCTTCGCGCCCGGCTTCGCGTACCTCACGGGCGACGACCCCGACCTCGTCGTCCCCCGCCGGTCCAGCCCGCGCACCCGCGTGCCGGCCGGGTCGGTCGCGCTCGCCGGACCGTACAGCGGCGTCTACCCGCGCGAGAGCCCGGGCGGCTGGCAGCTCGTCGGCCGCACCGACGCCCCGGTGTGGGACGTGACCCGCGAGCGTCCGGCCCTCCTGCTCCCGGGCGACCGGGTCCGCTTCGTCGCGGTGGACGCCCTGCCCGCCCCGGCCGAGGTCCGCCTCGAGAACGACCTCCGGGACGGGGACGGGGCCCGCGCGGTCCCCGAGGTCGTTCTCGACGCGGACCGTGCGGGGCTCGAGGTCGTCGGCGCCGGGTCGGTGCTCGTCGAGGACCTCGGGCGGGGCGGCGCCGAAGGGGCAGGCGTGTCGGCCTCCGGGGCGCTGGACCGGCCGAGCCTGCGGGCCGCCAACCGCGCGGTCGGGAACCCGCCGGGCGCCGCGGTGCTGGAGTCGGTCGGCGGCCTGCGGCTCCGGGCCCACGGGCCGCAGGTGCTGGCCGTGACCGGGGCCGTGGGCGAGATCGTGGCCGGCGGCCGCACGC
>NZ_JABEMG010000004.1 GCF_013004695.1 Promicromonospora citrea | reverse complement strand
TCTCGAAGTCGTACCGCTGCTCGTCGGGGCGGGCGGCGTGGACCTGGTGGACGCGGTTGATCAGCTCGGCGGTCTGGGCAGGGCTCAGCCCGGAAGTAGAGTGGTACGGCATCGGTCCTTCGCTCGGTTTGATGGGGTCTCGACAACCACGATCAAACCGGACGCAAGGACCGTTGCGCTATCTGCCCGATCTTGACCCCGACCAGCGACGAAGCAGGTCAGGACCTCACACACTCATGGCTACCCCTGAGCCGCTGAATAACGCTCTGAGTCGCCCGCCTGGTCGCGGACGAAAAGCCCGGGCGGAGCGCCGGCCGCCGCACTAGACTCGCGCGGCCGTCCCCACCCCCTCACCGCCTGGAGGTCGCTCATGCCTGCCGTCGTGCCCGAGCTCGTCCGGGAGCGCGAGTTCCTCGCCGAGGCCCGTACCCAGCTCGGCCGGATGCGGGAGCGCGTGGCGGCGCTGGACGGGCGGTACGCGGGCGACCCCGTGAGCGCCGACGTGCTCGAGGCCGCCCTCGCGCGGCGCATGGAGCAGCTCACCGACGACCCGGAGATCCCGCTCTTCTTCGGGCGCACCAGCACGGCCACCGAGACCTTCCACATCGGCCGCCGGCACGTCTCGGACGCCGACGGCGAGCCCATGGTCGTGGACTGGCGCGCCCCCGTGAGCACCCCGTTCTACCGCGCGACGCCCCAGGAGCCCCTGGGCCTGACGGCCCGCAGGCGCTACGGCTTCCAGCGCGGGCAGCTCACCGGGTTCGAGGACGAGCCGCTGGACCGGGCGGGGCCCGGCCGCGGTGACCCCGCCCGCTCGGAGATCCTCGAGGCCGAGATCGAGCGCCCGCGCACCGGCCCGATGCGCGACATCGTCGCGACGATCCAGCCCGAGCAGGACGTCATCGTCCGCATGCCGCTCGAGCGCACCCTCGTCGTGCAGGGCGCGCCGGGCACGGGCAAGACGGCGGTCGGCCTGCACCGGGCCGCCTACCTCCTGTACGCGCACCGCGAGCAGCTCACCCGCCGCGGCGTGCTCGTCGTCGGGCCGAACCGGAGCTTCCTGCGCTACATCCGCGACGTGCTGCCCGCGCTCGGCGAGATCCACGCGCGCCAGGCGACGATCGAGGAGATCGTCGGCGAGCACGCTCCGGTCCGGGCGGCCGACCCGGTCGACGTCGCGACGCTCAAGGGGGACGCGCGCCTGGCGGAGGTGCTGCGCGCGGCGGTCTGGTCGCACGTGCGCGAACCGGCGGAGACGCTCGTGCTGCCCCGTGGCTCGCGCCGCTGGCGCGTGCCCGCCTACGGGGCGCGCGACGCCGTCGAGCAGGTGCGCTCGCGCGACGTGCGGTACGCCCTCGGCGCGGCGCAGCTGCGGCACGCGCTCGCGCACCGCGTGCTCGTGCAGATCGAGGAGTCCGGCGACGCGCTCGACGACAAGGCGTGGGACGTGCTGGCACGGACCCGGCCCGTGCGGGACTACGCGGCGGCCGTGTGGCCCGCGCTCGACCCGCGCCGGCTGCTGTTCCGCCTGTTCGCCGAGCCGGACTTCCTGGCGGCGTGCGCCGACGGGGTGCTGACGCCCGACGAGCAGCGCCTGCTCACCTGGGACCGTCCGCCGCGCTCCGCCGGCGCGGCTCGCTGGACGGTCGCGGACCTCGTGCTGCTCGACGAGATCGCCGACCTGCTGGAGCGGACCGGGTCCGTCGCGCACGTCGTCGTCGACGAGGCGCAGGACCTGTCCGCGATGATGCTGCGCGCGCTGGGGCGGCGCGCCGCGACCGGGTCGCTCACCGTGCTGGGCGACCTCGCGCAGGCGACGACGCCGTGGGCCGCGGACGACTGGGCCCGCGTGCTGACCCACCTCGGCAAGCCGGACGGCCACGTCGAGCAGCTCACCGCCGGGTTCCGCGTGCCCGCCGACGTCATCGAGCTCGCCGCCCGCCTGCTGCCCCGCATCGCCCCCGGCCTGGAGCCGCCGACCGCGGTACGGCGCACCCGCGGCCGGCTCGCCCTCACCACCGAGCCGCTCGAGAGCGTGCTGGCCGACGTGGTCGGGCGCGAGGGCTCGGTCGGGCTGATCGTGCCGGACGCCGCCGTGCCGCGGGCCCGGTCGGTGCTGGCGGGGGCGGGGCTCACGTTCGCCGTCGTCGGCGAGCAGGAGGCCGAGCAGAAGGACGAGCAGGAGGCCGGCGACGTCTCGGAGTTCGACGCCCACCTCGACCTCGTGCCCGCCTCGCTGGCCAAGGGCCTCGAGTTCGACCACGTGGTGCTGCACGACCCCGCCGCCGTCGTCGCCGCCGAGCCCGACCGGGCCACGGGACTGCGGCGGCTCTACGTCTGCCTCACGCGCGCCGTCACGTCGCTCGTCGTGCGGCACGAGGGCGACCTGCCGCCCGAGCTGGGCTGAGCGCTCGCGCCCCGCCGGCTCACACCTCGTCGACCGGCTCGCCGGTCGGGTCGTCGGCCAGCAGCGCGTCCACGGCGGGGCCGCCGACGGGCTCGGCCGACCAGGCGACGACCCGCCACCCCGACCCCGGGTCCCCCTCGACCTCCACGAGGCCGGTGTTGGCCAGCGCCGTCCGCTCGGCGTGGTCGATGTCCACCCCGGCGGCGCGTGCGGCGACCCAGGTGCGGATGGCCGCGCCGTGCGACACCACGAGGACGTCCTCCCAGCCCGCGCGGGCGAGCTGCGTGACGGCGTCGTCGTACCGCTCGAGGAACGCGCGGCCGTCGGGGCCGCCCGGCATCGCGCGCGTGACGTCACCGCGCGCCCACCCGAACACCGTCCCGAGGTAGCGCAGGTGCGCCTCGTGCGTCGCGGCCATCTCGAGGTCGCCCGCCTCGATCTCGCGCAGGCCCGGCAGCACGACCGGCTCCAGGCCGCGCGCTACGGCCAGCGGCGCGGCGGTCTGCGCGGTACGGACCAGCGACGAGACGGCGACGGCGTCGATCCGCCGGTCGCCCAGGGCGTCCGGCACGGCGGCGGCCTGGCGCCTGCCGAGGGCCGTGAGCCCGGGACCGGGGCTCGCGGTGTCGAGGAGCCCGCCCACGTTCGACGGCGTCTGTCCGTGGCGGAGCAGGAGGAGTCGCATGGGGAGCATTGTCCCCTGCGGGCCGGGAACGACGACCGAGCGGTCATCTTCGATGAGGTGGTTCCCGCATCGTGTCCGTTCCGTTACTCTTGGGCGCTATGCGCTGGGGGTGACCCACGACACGCCCCCTGCGCCGGTGTTCCCGTCGATCTGAAAGGTCCACGCCTTCATGGATCCCCAGTCCTCCCTGACGACGGCTTCGCGCGCCCGCGGCCGCCACCGGGCGGCCCGTCGCCCCGCACTCCCCGCCTTCGCCGGCACCGGCCAGACCGCCGCGGCGGCAGGCCGTGGTGCCGCGATCGCCGCGGCGGGTGGCGGCGTCCTGCTGTCGCTCATCGCGCCGCCCGCGCAGGCCGCTCCGGCCACCGAGCTGGGCACCGAGCTGGGTACCGCGCTGACCGGCAAGCCGATGCAGGGGTCGCTGGACGCGAACGGCATCGACGCGCTCGCGTCGCAGGCCCGCCAGGCCGTCGCCGCCTCGGGCGTCGTCGCCGTCGCGCCGACCGCCGAGCTCAAGGTCGAGAACACGGCCGTCACCGTCGTGTCCGCCGAGGAGAACGAGGCGTACCAGGCGGAGATCGCCGCCCAGAAGGCCGAGGAGGAGGCCGCGCAGCGCCGCGCGTCCGTCGTCTCGATCGCGATGCGGTACCTCGGTGTGCCGTACGTGTGGGGCGGCACCACGCCCGCCGGGTTCGACTGCTCCGGGTTCACCTCGTACGTCTTCGCGCAGGTCGGCATCGACCTGCCCCGCACGTCCGCGTCGCAGCGCTACGCCGGCACCGTGGTCTCCTGGGCCGAGGCGCAGCCGGGCGACCTCATCTGGACGCCGGGCCACATCGCGATCTACGCCGGCGACGGCATGCAGATCGAGGCGCCCGTGCCGGGCAAGAGCGTGCGGTACACGAGCATCTGGCAGTCGGGACCCACGTTCATCCGCGTCTCCTGACCCCTTCCCCCGGCGTACCGATCAGTTCCGGTCGTGCGGGCGGTCCTTCTTCCTGACCGCCCGCACGCGACCAGGGAGCGACCGATGACCGCCACGTACACGTTCGACGTCTTCAGCAGCCTCGACGGCTACGGCAGCGCGGGCGGTGACTGAACGGGCTACTGGGGCAAGCAGGGCCCCGAGCTCCTCGAGCACCGCCTCGCGCTGTACGAGCCGGACCAGCGCATGGTCTTCGGCGCGACGACCTACCGGATGTTCGTCGAGATGCTGGCGACCGTCCCCGATCCCGCCGTCGGCGACCCGTGGGTCAGCCGGATGGCCGAGCTGCCCGCCACCGTGGTGTCCAGCACCCTGCAGGACCCGCTCGAGCGCAACGCCGTCGTGGCGCGCGGCGACGCGGTGGACGTCGTCGCGCGGCTCAAGGAGGAGTCCGACGTGCCGCTGCGCTCGCACGGCAGCCTGTCGCTCAACCGTGCGCTGCTCGCCGCGGGCCTCGTGGACCGCGTCCAGGTGACGCTCTTCCCCGTCGTCACGGGCAGGACGGGCGACGACCCGATCTTCCGCGGCGCCGAGGACTTCGACCTCGAGCTGCTGGAGCACCGCACGCTCGACGGGCACATCCAGGAGCTGGTGTACCGGCCGACGCTGCACGGGGGCGCGTGACCCCCGGCTACGGCAGCCGCAGGACGAACCCCGCGTGGTGCAGGACGCCCGCGTGGTACTGGCCGAACGCCCAGAAGCCGGTGTCGTCCAGGTAGGTGATGCGGTCGCCGTCCAGCCAGAAGCTCCCGGTGTACGCGTCACGGACGCCGCCGCGGGTCTCGCTGTAGCGGCCGTCGGGCGTGAGGTGCTGGGTCATGTCCCTGCGGGCGTCGTGCCACGCGCCCAGCCGCGGGTCGTCCGCGGCCAGGGCCGCGCCCGAGGCGGTCGTGCCCCGCGGCCGCAGGGCGGCGCCGTCGCGCACCACGACCGTCCCGTCCACGACGACGGCGCGCAGGCCTGCCGGGTCGGCCACCAGCATGCGGGTGATCCGGTCGGCGCTCACGGGGCCGTCGAGGACGGCGAACGTCGCGGGGTTGCCGGGGACGAGGTCGAAGGCGTCGGGGTCGGGGGGCGTCGTCCCGGCGAGAACGGACTCGACGAGCAGGGGCACGACGGAGGCGCCGCCGGCGTCGATCGTGAGGTCGGCGGGGGCGGGTGCGTCGACGATCACCGGTCCGTCGGTGTACAGGTCGGTGCGCTCCACCCGCCCGGGCGCGCGGTGGACGCGGCCGCCGACGACGGCGAGACGGGCGGGTGCGGGGCTCGGTGCGCTCATGCCTCCACTGTGCCGCTGCCGGCCCGGCACCACGAGGCAGGAGTGCTCCTGGGTGCACGCCACCCAGGATGCGCGCGCTCTGCGCAGCCGGCCCGCCTCGGTGTGCGGCACGCTGCGGCGGACTCGCCCGGGGGTTCGGTCCCGGCCCGACAGAGGGCCGAGCGCGGGCTCAGCCGAGGCGCCACAGGGCCTCTGGGCGCCGGGGCGGGCGGAAGCCCTCGTGCTCCAGCATCGCCGCCGCCTCGGGCAGGCCGGTCGCGAGCGCCTCCGGGGTGTGCGCGTCGCTGCCGATGCTGACGGCGCGACCGCCCTCCTCGACCCACCACCGGGCCATCCACGGCCACAGACGCCGCGTGTTCATCTCCAGGGCGCGGTCGCCGTCGGCGATCGCGCGCATCGCGGCCCGGATCGGCTCCTCGAACCGGCGCGGGTCGAACGGTCCGTGCTCCGCGGCGGGCCACGCGCGCACGGCGTAGTCGAGGTGGGTGAACACCTCGAACGCGTCGGAGCCGCGCACCATCGCGGGCACCTCCTCGAGGTACCGGTGCAGCACGACGTCCGGCGCGTGCTCGCGGAAGAGCGTCACCGGCTCGGCGGGTCCGCCACCCAGGTCGAGCGTGTGCAGCGAGCCGAGCACCCGGTCGAGACGGCCGAGGTCGATGATCTCGGCCGCCGCGGCCCCCGCGAGGTGCGGCTGGCCGAGCTCGACGCCCGTGCCGATGTACAGGTCGGGGAACGCGTGCCGCATGCGGTCGACGGCGTCGAGGTAGCCCGCGGCGTCGAGCGGGTCGACGGCGACGCGGCCGGCAGCGTCCAGGTAGTGCCGCTGGTGGGGTTGGAGGTCCTCGGGGGCGGCGCGCCACGAGCCCGGGATGTCGAGGTGCTCGGTGAAGAACAGCGCGGGCAGGCCGATGCGCACCGCGCGGGCGCACGTGGCGCGCATGCGCCCGACGGCGTCCGACCGCGGGCCGCCCGTGTCCCAGGACCACTCGCTGTGCACGTGGCTGTCGGCGGGGAGCGCCATCAGCGGCTCAGCTCCATCAGCGGCTCAGCTCCATGAGGGCGAGCAGGGCCTGGCCGTACGCCTCGGCCGGGTCGGGGTCGGTGAAGACGCGGGTGGTGCCCAGCAGGTCGACCTCGACCTCGTAGCCGTCGTCGGTGCGGCGCAGGGCCCGGAAGGTCGAGCGCAGCAGGCCGCGAAGCTGGTCCTCGCGGGGCAGCCACAGCGCGTCCTCGATCGCGACCGAGTCGAGCGCCCACTCGGTCGTGCCGTTGAAGCCCAGGATGGTGCCCGTGGGGTACTCGTGCGCCTCGATGGTCATGGTGCTCACGGTGAAGACGTCGCCGGACAGCCCCGGTGAGCGGACCTGGAACTGGTCGCCGTCGGACGGCGACCAGACCAGGCCCGCGTCGTGCAGCTGTCGCGCGAGCTCGGAGGTGATCATCGGACCATTGTGTCGAACCGGGCCGTGCTCACCTCCGGGCTCGCCTCACATCCGGTCCGGCGCCGCGATACCCAGCAGGTCGAGCCCCGTCCCGAGCGTGCGCGCCGTGAGCGCGCACAGCGCGACGCGGTTGGCCCGCACGGCGCCCTCGGACCGCGCCACGGGGCACGCGTCGTAGAACCGGGTGAAGGCCGTGGCCAGGTCGGACAGGTACCCGCACAGGCGGTGCGGCTCCAGCGTGCGGTCGACCGCGTGCAGCGTCGCGTCGAACGCGTCGAGCGTCAGCGCGAGCTCCTTCTCCGCCGGGTGCGCGGGCAGGCTGGGGTCGAGGGGCGTCCCGTCGCCCTCCGCCCAGCCGACCCGGCGCAGCACCGACCGCACACGCGCGTGCGCGTACTGGAGGTAGACGCCGGTGTCGCCGCTGGTCGCGACCATCTGCTCGACGTCGAACACGTAGTCCTTGGTGCGCGTCGTCGACAGGTCCGCGTACTTCACGGCGGCGACGGCGGCCGCGCGCACCACGGCGTCGAGCTCCTCCTGCGGGAACGTGTCGGCGCCCTCCCGCTCCGCGAGCACGGCGCGTACCGCGGCCTCGGCGTCGTCGAGCAGGTCGGCCAGGCGCACCGTGCCGCCGGAACGGGTCTTGAACGGGCGGCCGTCGCGGCCGAGCACGGTGCCGAACGAGACGTGCTCGGCGTGCACGGTGTCCGGCAGCCAGCCGGCGCGGCGTGCGGCGTCGAACACCATGCGGAAGTGCAGCGCCTGGCGCGCGTCCACGACGTAGAGGATGCGATCGCCCCGGTACTCCCCCACGCGCAGCCGGATCGTGGCCAGGTCGGTGGCGGCGTACCCGTACCCGCCGTCCTTCTTGCGGACGATGAGCGGCACGGGGTCGTCGTCGGGTCCGGTGACACCAGCGGTGAAGGTGACGACGGCGCCGTCGGACTGCGTGGCGACGCCGGCCGCGAGCAGCTCGTCGACGACGCCGGGCAGGGCGTCGTTGTACCGGGACTCCCCGTCCATGTCCCCGGCGTCGAGCAGGATGCCGAGGCGCGCGTAGAGGGCCTCGAACGCCCGCTCCGACTCGGCGACGAGGTCGCGCCACGCCGCGACCGTCTCCGGGTCGCCCGCCTGGAGCGCGACGACGCGGGCGCGGCACCGGTCGGCGAACACGGGGTCGGCGTCGAAGGCAGCGCGCGCCTGCTGGTACAGGGCGTCGAGGGCGGACATGGTCGCGGCACCCTGCCCGCGCCAGTCCGCCGCCGGGTGCTCGTCGAGGTACTGGATGAGCATGCCGAACTGCGTGCCCCAGTCCCCCACGTGGTTCTGCCGCACGACGTCGGCGCCGAGGTGCCCCAGCACGCGGACGAGCGCGTCGCCGATCACGGACGACCGCAGGTGCCCGACGTGCATCTCCTTGGCCACGTTGGGCGCCGAGTAGTCGACGACGACCCGCTCACCCGTGCGCGGCGCCGCGACACCGAGGCGGTCGTCGGCCAGCCGGTCCGCGACGGCCGACCACACGACGGCGTCGGGCACCGTGAGGTTGAGGAAGCCCGGTCCCGAGACCTCGGCGGTGACCGCGCCGGAGAGCGCGCCCGCGACGTCGGCCGCGAGGTCACGCGGCGGCCGGCCGGCCGCCCGGGACGCCGCGAGGGCGCCGTCGGCCTGGAAGTCGGCGCGGTCGGATCGTCGGACCACCGGGGCGGTGCCGGCCTGCTCGGCAGGCAGCACCCGGGTCAGGGCGGCCGCGACGGCCGCCTCCACCTGGTCCTGGATCGCGACGACGGTCACGGGGAGCCTCTCACTCGGAAACTTCGGTCGGAAACTTCGGTCGGAAACGAAGAACGCCCGCGCTCGGCGGGCGTTCTCAGTGTAAGGACGCGGCCGTGCGCGGGCCGGTTCTTTTCAGCGCCGCACGCGCTTGTCCACGACGACCCAGTTCGTCTCCCAGGTCGCGCCGCCGTCGGCAGAGAACGCCTGCTCGAACCGGGCCTCGTCGCGGCCCACGCGCGTGACGACGAACCGGACCTTGATCGGCCGGTCGCCGAGCACGTCGTCGCCGTAGAACGTGCGGCTCGTCGAGCGGCTGGAGACCGGGCCCGTGCCCGCGCCGGTCATCTACCGGCTCACGCCGTACGGGGAGACGGTGCTGCCCGTGGTCGAGGGCGTGCGCGTGTGGGGCGAGGCGCACCTCGAGCGCACCGGGGGCGTCCTCGCGCCCGACACCGCGATGAGCTGCGCGGACATGGTGGGGTGACGTCAGTCGCGCCGGGCCTCCAGGACGGCCCGCGCGGCGCGGTCGACGTTGTCGGCGAGCCGGTGGATGCCGATGACGAGCTGGACCACGCCGGCGATCAGGCCGGCCCCACCGAGGAACCAGAGCAGCAGCGCCGCGCCCTCGCCGCCGCCGAGCATGTCCAGCAGAGCAGGCAGGTACAGCAGGACCAGGCCGCCCAGGATCAGGACGAGGCCCAGGGTGATGGGGGCCGCCGAGGCGGGGACCTCCGTGGACGTCGCGGGGCGTGTCTCGTCCGTCATGGGACCAGGCTCCCATCCCGGGGCCCGCGCGGCGACGAAAAGCACCGGCCGCTAGGGTTCCGCGCATGGATGCCTCCTCGCTGGTCGCCCGGGTGGCCGACGTCTACGCGCGGTCGCACCCGCCGTCGTGGCCGAACCCGCACGCGGACCGGGAGGCATCCGAGGAGGAGTACTCGCGGGTGACCGACCCGGAGCGGTACGCCGCCGTCCTGCTCCGGGCACGGGCGTGGGTGGAGGTGCTGTCCGGGCTGCCGGACGTCGAGGCGTCGCGCGACGGCTCAGGGGTGCGTCTGGTCTCGGCGCGGCCGGGCACGTGGCCGCTGGTCGTCGTGGAGGAGTTTCCGGACGGCGGCGTGCCGTCCGTCCGGGTCGGGCTGGCCGACGCAGCGGAGGCCGAGCTGTTCCCCGACTGCGGGTGCGACGCGTGCGACTTCGGGTCGGCAGACCTGCTGGAAGGGCTGGACGGCGCCGTCCTCGAGCTGCTCGGCGGGGCGGTGCTGCTGGTCGGCGACGACTGGCAGGGCCTGTGGACGACGGACGGCGGCGGGAGCGTCTCCGGCGGTGCCCGCATCCCCGAGCTGGAGCAGGTGATGGCATGGGGCGAGCGGGCGTACGCGGGCGACGCCGCGGCGGCGCCCGAGGGTGTGCGGGTGCTGGTGAACAGGGCGTGGGCGCGATGACTTCCGCCGTCCGCCGGCGTCTCTGATCCGACAGGGCCCGACCCGGGCCTCCGCGCGAAGGGAGCTTGACCATGCGCAAGCTGGTCTACGGCATGAACGTCAGCCTCGACGGCTACATCGCCACGCCCGACGGCGACCTCGGCTGGAGCGAGCCGAGCGACGAGCTGTTCGAGTTCTGGCTCGAGGAGGAGCGAGCGATCGAGCTGTTCCTCTACGGGCGCGGGCTGTGGGAGTCGATGCGCTACTGGCAGACCGGCGACCAGCAGCCCGGCACGAGCCCGGCCGAGACCGAGTTCGCGCGGAACTGGCGGGAGACGCCGAAGGTGGTGTTCTCCTCCACGCTCGCGGAGGTCGAGGGGGACGCGCGGCTGTTCGCCGGCGACGCCGTCGCGGAGATCGTCCGGCTCAAGGAGGGTGACGGCGGGCCGATGCGGGTCGGCGGGGCCGCGCTGGGCGGTGCGGCGCTGCGGGCCGGGCTGGTCGACGAGGTCACCGTGGTGACGCACCCGGTGCTCCTGGGCGGTGGGACGCCGTTCTTCGGGGCGCTGGACGGGTGGGTGGAGCTGGAGCTGGTGGAGACGCGGGGATTTGCGGGTGGGGTGGTGCTGCAGCGGTATCGCGTGGGGCGATGAGCTGTTCGGCTGCGTCACGCAGCGTCCGCGGGCTCCCGCACGGCCGGTGCGGTCTCGAGCCGCTGCGGAGCCCTCGTCGCCCACAGACCGAGCCCGCAGACCACCTCGACCAGACCCGCACCCGCGAGCGCGATCGTCATCGCTCCGACGGCGGGCACCCCCATCCGGACGAGGGCGTCCACGAGCAGACCGCCGGCGACGACTGCGACCGGGTACAGGCCCTGACCGAGAAGGCGCCGGGCGCCGAAGACGGTCGCCTGGATCTCCGGCGGCGTCCGCTCCTGCCAGATCGCGGTCAGCGGCGCGTTCGAGACCTGGACACAGATGTTGCGGGCCACGTACGCGGGCACGATCGCGACGAGTGACGTGGTGAGAGCCAGTCCGACGCGACCGAGCAGGCCGCCGGCGACCATGCCGCCCACGATCATCGTCCCGCGGCGCACCCGGCCGGCCAGCGCGAGAACGACGACGGAGCCGAGCAGGAGGCCCAGCGATCCTGCGATGCTGACGGTCGTCAGGCGCCATGACTCGGCCGCCATCGCACCGCCGGCTCCGGCGATGACGAACGCGGTGGCGACGGGGGTCGCGAACCCGCCTGCGACGTTCAACCCGGCGAACGAGACCTGCACGGCACGCAGGTCCCGGTCGCCGAGGATGAAGCGAAAACCTCGCCGCAGGCCGTGGAACGGGTTCGGTGACCGCCGCATCGCCACGGGGTCGGGGACGTCCCACGCGATCCGCGAGACCAGCAGCGCGACGGCCAGCGCGCCGGCGCCCTCGATCACGAAGACCCAGTGCGGGGCCGCCAGCGCGTAGACCAGAGCCCCGACCAGCGGCCCGGCGAACACCGGGGCGTTCTCGATCACCGAGACGACGGCGTTCGCCCTCGTCAGGTCGGCCTCACGGCGCAGCAGGCGGACGGACGCCTGCAGGGACAGGCCGATCGCCGTGGAGAAGATCCCGGCGCACAGCACGAGCGTGATCAGCAGCCAGGTCGGCAGGTCCCGCCACACCACCGCAGCGACCGCGAGGGACGTGACGCCGACGCCGACGTTCGCCCCGACGATCGCCACCTTGCGGGGCACTCGATCGATCACGGTCCCGATCGCCGGTGCGAGGTAGATGGAGCTCGCCAGGCTCGCCGCGGTGACCGCCGCGAGCGCCGTGACGGCCTCCGTCCTGTCGAAGACCGACAGCGAGAGGGCGAGGGCGCTCCCGGTCGAGAGCAGGAGCAGGACGAGCTGGGCTCCCCAGAGCATGCCGAACGTCTTCGATGTGCTCGCCACCCACTGCACCCCGTCCTGGTAGCCCGCCTCCTACCGAGCGATGAAGTGTAGTGGGGCAGACTCCTGCTCGACGCGCTGAACCAGGCAGCACCGGACGCGAGGCAACCGCTGGGTTGCATCTTCCGTAGCGGCATGTGATCCCGTGGACTCACGTCGCACCCCACCGAGGAAGGCTCCGCACATGTACTCGTCCTTCGTCCCGCCCCGCCAGGTCAAGATCGGTGACGCGGCGGCCTTCGTCGGCACCACCCCGCGGGCGATCCGCCACTACCACGAGATCGGCCTCCTGCCGGAGCCCGAGCGGGGCGGTGACAGCCGCCGTCGCTACGGGTACGACGACATGATCCGGCTTCTGTGGGTCCGCAGGATGGCCGACGCCGGGATCGCCCTCGACGACATCCGCGACGCGTTCGCCGACACCGCTTCCGCCGGTGCCGGTGACATCGCGGGCATCCTCGAACGCGTCGAGGAGACCCTCGTCGCCCAGGAGGCGGAGCTCCGGCGGCAGAGGATCGCCGTGCAGCGCATGCGCACCGAGGGCAGCAGGATGGGCCTGCTCTCCGACGTCGTCACCCACCGCCTCAAGCGCCTGCCCGAAGGCTTCCTGCGCCCGGCGGAGCTGGACAACCTCCTGGTCATCGAGCGGATCTTCGGCCCGCTCGGCGCGGCCATCAACGCCACGCGCTATATCGCCCTCGCCACCCGCCCTGACCTGCGGGAGGAGTCCGACCGCGTCGATGCCGCGGAGGAGGCGCTCGACGACACGGTCGCCGTCGACGACCCCCGCGTGGCCGAGGTGGCTGCTCGGCGGCACGCGCTCGAGACGGCGCTCGACGCCGTCATCGAGGAGTCCGGCCTGGCGCAGGAGGACGCTGCCCTCGTCGAGTCCTGGGACGCGTCGCACCCCGTGACCGTTGACGAGGAGGCGAACGAGACCGGCGGAGGTCCCGCGCACGGGACGATGAGCGCGTTCCAGGCCGTGGCGAAGATGCCCTATGACTACTCGCCGGCCCGCCTGCGGTGCATCCAGCTGGCCGCGGAGCTGGGCGCGGCGTCCTGAGGGCCGGGCCTCCCTCAGGTCTGCTCGAGGTTGTCGAGGATCGCGCCCGCGAAGTCCGCTGCCCGGCCGCAGGTCGGTCCGGACGGTTTCCCGTCGCCCCATGCCTCGTGGACCTCGATCGAGGCGCCGGCCCCGTCGGCGACGTACAGCAGGCACCCGCGGTCCTTGATGAGGACGCCCAGGAGCGCAGGACGCCCGCCGACCGTCGTCTCGACCATCAGATCGCGGTTCTCCTGGTCCTCGGTCGGTCCGGTAGCCAGGCGCCGCAACCATGAGCCCCGGACCTGGCCGCCGTGGGGATGAGCGCCGCGTGTTTCGTGTTCTCCGCTGCCCGTGATAGAAACGCCTGATCGGGCGTCTACGCAGGTCGCCCCAGATTTCGATGGATCACTGAGATGGATGTCGACGGGTGGAGGGGCATGCCTGACCTGGAACCGCAGCGGAGCGGGGGCCGGGTCGCGCTGGTGGACCTGACCGGTGCGGAGGACATGACTGCGGCACTGCGCGAGCTGCAGGACCAGTGGGGGCCGGTGGCCCCCGTGGACCTGGAGCCAGGCGTACCGGGCTGGCTCGTGCTGGGGCACGCCGAGGTCATGGAGGTGATGCGCACGGAGAGCGTCTTCGCCCGGAACCCACGGCACTGGAGAGAGCAGCTACCACCGCAGTCAACCCTGCACGCCATCCTGTCCCCGAACGGACGGCGGAACCTGTACTTCGCGGACGGCGCGGAGCACCGGCGGCTGCGGCTCCCGGTGGACGAGGCGTTCGCCGCCATGGACGAGGTCCGGACGGCAGCGCTCGTGCGCGTCGTCTGCGCCCGGCTCATCGACTCGTTCGCCGCCCGGGGCAGCGCGGACCTGATGGGCGAGTATGCGGCGGCGGTGTCGTTCCTGGCGGTGTCGGGCATGTTCGGCTTCGACGAGCGGCAGGGTGTCGACCTGTTGCGCTGCGCGAGCGAGATCTTCGGGCACGGCGGCGATCCCGCGTCAGCCCTGGTCCGGATGGACCAGATCGTGATGGACCACGTCATCGCGACCCGGGCGAAGCCAGGCCCGAACCTGACCACCAGCTTTATCGAGCACCCGAATTTCGAGGACGACACCGAGATCGTGCACTCCATGGTGATCGCGATCTGCGCGGCCAACGAGATGCTCGTGACCTGGATCGCGGCCACGCTGCGCCGCATGCTCACCGACCCCCGGTACACCGGCCGCGTCACCGGCGTGCGCCGCGGCCTGGACGACGCGATGGACGAGACGCTGTGGAACGAGCCGCCCGTGGCGAACCTGCCCGCCCGGTACGCCGTGACCGACTGCACCCTCGGCACGGCGCGGATCCGCGCCGGTGACGCGATCGTGATGGGCGTGGCCGCCGCGAACAACGACCCGCGAGTACGCACCAGCGACGACCTCTTCGAGGCGGGCAACCGGTCGCACCTGTCCTTCGGCGTCGGGCCGCACGCGTGCCCCGCCAAGCGACCCGGGCGGCTCGTGGTCAAGATCGCGGTGGAGAGCCTCATGGAGCGGCTCGACCTGAGGCTCACCGACCCGGTGGTCACGTGGGCGCCTTCGCCGTGGTCGCGCTACCCGTCCACGCTGCCGGTGACGTTCACTCCCGAGCGCCAGACCGCCCGCACACCTGCCCGCGTCTGACCTGCCCCTGGAACGTCGGACGGCATCGAGCGGCAGACGGCATCGACGTGCGCCGTGCCGTTCACACAGGTCTTCGTGCGCCGTGCCCGTGCGGCGCCGCCACCGGCACCTGCATCGTGCCGCATGACCTCGAGGTGCCGGCGTGCCTCGTCGAGGACGGTGGCGACTCGATCCAGCGATGCTCGGGACGAGCCCCAGCGGCTGGGGACTCAGGCCGTGATGGCGAGGGTCTGCGGGTGCGCCGGCGTCCGGAACGTCCCGGTGCACACCGAGGGCTCGACCTCGTCCACCGCGGCCTCCCGAGGCGTCGCGCCTCTCCGCCGACCGACCCGGCGATGACGGTGTCGTTCGTGACGAACCGACAGCGGGTCTTCGACACCGGGGGCGGCCCGGAAGGCGGTCGCCGAGGCTGCGGGGATGCGCCAACGACGCACAAGACTACCCACATAGTCACATGCCTGCCTCATGGTCACTTTTTTACGTAATGGTCACACGGCGACCCGCAAGAGCCGCCTGTCCTGCCCGGTATGCGCGTTATGTTTAACGTTGTCCATCGGCAGACGAGAAGGTGTCTTGGCTGAAGAAGGAGTCCCCAGTGCCTGACCACACCGGCAGATCCCGGAAGACGACAGACGCCGTCGCAGCGAGTTCGGACCGCAAGTCCCGCCGCCGTGTGACCACGCTGATCCGGCACCTGAGCACGCCCGAAGGACGCGCCGACCCCCACGCCGTCTACGACGAGCTGCGGGCCATGGGCCCGGCGGTGCGCATGCCGTGGGGAGCCTGGATGGTCACCTCGCACGACGCGAACCACGAGGTGCTCAGCGGATCAGGCTGGCGCACCGTGGATGCCGCCTGGCGCACCGCGCGCCAGCCGACGTGGGTGCGGCATCCGGGCCTGAAGTTCCTGCACGACTCCGCGCTCGGCACCAACCCGCCCGGGCACGCCGCGCTGCGCCGCAGCCTTGGCTCGTTCGTCTCGCCGCGGTCGGTCGCCGACCTCACACCGCAGATCGTCCAGACCGTCCACGAGTACCTCGACCGGTTCGATGCGGTGCTGCGCGCCGACGGCGAGGCCGACTTCGGGGCCCTGGTCGGCGACCGGCTGCCCATGGCGGTGCTCTGCATCGTTCTCGGGCTGCCGCGCGAGGACATCCCGCTGCTGTGCGAGATGAGCCGCATGCTCTCGAACGTGCACGACCTCGCGCCGAGCAAGGCGCGGATGGCGCAGGCCGACCGCGCGGGCAAGCTGTGGAACGCGTACTGGGAACAGCTCGTGGCCCAGCCCAGACCCCGGCTCCCGGAGGACTCCCCGCTGGGAGAGTGGCTCGACACAGAGACCGACCCCGCGGTGCGCGCGGTGGCCGGCTCCCAGCTCAACGTCATGATCGAGGCGGGCCTCGAGACGACGACGTCCCTGCTGTCCGACGGCGTGGTGCAGCTGCTGCGCCGGCCCGACCAGGCCGCGTGGATGCGCGAGCACCCGGAAGCCGTGCACGGCGCCGTCGAGGAGCTGGTCCGCTTCGTGTCGCCCGTACAGCTCATGACCCGGTACGCAGCGCAGGACACGGAGCTGCCGGGCGGCATCCCGGTGGAGGCCGGGCAGATCGTGCACGCCGTGGTCGCCGCGGCCAACCACGACCCCGACGCCTACGACTCGCCGCACGACCTGAACCTCGCGCGCCCGCCCCGCCGCAACCTCGCCTTCGGCGTGGGCATGCACTACTGCCTGGGCGCGCCGCTGGCCCGCCTGGAAGCGACGACACTGTTCCCCGAGGTGCTGCGGCGGTTCGATCTCGAGCTCGCCGGGCCGGTGGGCTACGACGAGACCCTCGCCTTCCGTGGAACACGTTCGGTGCCGGTACGGCGGCGACCCCGTCCAGCCGCGACCGCGGGTGCGGGTGCGGCGGTGGCCGCTGGTGGGAGCGCGTCCGCCGCCGGACCCGTCGTGGTCGACCGCGAGGACGCCGTGCTGGTGGTGACCCTCACGCGGCCCGACGGCGACAACCGGCTCGACCGAGCGACGCTGACCGCCCTGGGCGACGTGCTCACGACGCTGCCCGACGACGTCGCCGCCGTCGTGCTGCGCGCCGAAGGGCGCCACTTCTGCATAGGCGGCGACCTGGACGAGCTCGCCGAGCTCGCCACCGACGACCCCGACGGCTACCGGAACCTCGTCGAGCTCGGCGACGAGGTGCTGCGTGCCTGGCGCACCTGCCCGGCGGTGACCGTCGCGGCGCTGCACGGCAACGTCGCCGGTACGGGGCTCGGGCTGGCGGTCGCAAGCGACCTGCGCGTGGCCGCCGAGGACGCACGGTTCCGCGCGCCCGAGACGGTCGTCAGCATCCCGGTGGGTCCGAGCGAGGTGCTGGACCGCCTGGTCGCCGAGATCGGTTCCGGCTGGACCCGCGCGATGCTGCTGCTCGGCGATGCCGTCAATGCCCAGGAGGCGCTGGAGGGCGGGCTCGTGCAATCCGTCGTCCCGACCGAGAAGGTGGGGGCCGAGGCCAAGCGCCTGGCCCGGCGCATCGCCCGGCGCGACCGGGAGGCCATCCGCGTCACCAAGCAGACGATGGCCCGGCTTCCGCACGACGGTCCCGATCCGACGGAGGGCACCGACGCGTGGGAAGCACCACTGGCCCAGGCCCTGCGGCGCCGGATCTCCCTCGGCAACGCGAGGTAGCGACCCCTCGTCGGTGGAAGACCCCCGGGGCCGGCGACCACGCCGGCCCCGGGACGCGCCCGTGGCGCAACTGCGAACGTGTTCTCGCGCCTGGAAGCCTCCGACTGATGCTCCGATGCAGGTCAGAGCATTAAATGCGGACGAGCCGGTCTGTACGCCGGGTTCTGTTCCCGCGCCCGGTTGCCCCGGCGCGGGCGACGGTCATCCATCTAGGCCCTGCGTTGCCGCAGGGCTCGAGCGGTCTACCCGACTGTGTTCCTCCGAGGAGGATCGGGCGGGCAGCCCTCCGACACAGTCTGTCTGACCTTGCTCCAGGTGGGGTTTACCGAGCCGCTGCCGTCACCGGCAGCGCTGGTGGTCTCTTACACCACCGTTTCACCCTTACCCCCGGCCGAAGCCGGTGGCGGTCTGCTTTCTGTGGCACTGTCCCGCGGGTCACCCCGGGTGGCTGTTGGCCACCACCTTGCCCTGTGGAGCCCGGACGTTCCTCGGCGGGTACCCGGAGGCACCCGACGCGACCGTCCGACCGACTCGTCCGCAGGGAGAAGAGTACGTCACCGCGCGGCGTCGCACGTCACGCGGCTCGCGGGCGCGGCGACGCCGTCGGGCCGCCTACGCTGGTGGCGTGCTCCTGCTCCTGCCGCCCTCCGAGGGCAAGACGCCCGCGCCCGACGGCGCCGCACCGGTCGACCTCACCACCCTCGCCCACCCGGAGCTCACCGCTCACCGCGAGCTGCTCCTGGACCGGCTCGCCGAGGTCAGCGCGCGCGAGGACGCGACGTCGGTGCTCGGCGTGAGCGCCGGCCTGGCGGACGAGGTCGCGCGGAACACCACTCTGCGCGAGGCGCCGGCAGGCCCGGCGGCCGAGGTCTACACCGGCGTCCTCTACGCCGCGGCCGGCCTCGCCGACCTGCCGGACGACGCCGCGCGCCGCGCCCGGGAGAGCACCCTCGTCTTCTCCGGCCTGTGGGGCGTCGTCGGCCCCGACGACCGCGTCCCCGCCTACCGCCTCGGCATGGGCGTGAGCCTGCCCGACGTCGGCCGCCTCGCCACCGCCTGGAAGCCCGTGCTGAGCCCGGTGCTCGACGAGCGCGCGGCGGGCGACGTCGTCGTCGACTGCCGGTCCGCGACGTACGTCGCGGCCTGGCGGCCCCGGACGACGGGTGAGGGCGCGGCCGAGTGGGTCGAGGTGCGCGTGCTGCGCGAGGCGGGCGGGAAGCGGACGGTGGTGTCGCACAACGCGAAGCACACGCGCGGCGTGCTGGCCGGCCACCTGCTGCGGCGCGACGCCGAGGCCCGCACCAGCGAGGACGTGCTCAAGGCCGCGCAGGAGCTCGTGGGGTCGGTCGTGCTCACCGAGGTCGGCTCGGGCAAGGACCAGACGCTGATCGAGGCCACGCTGCGCGACGGCACCGCCCGCGGCCCCCGCACCCTGGAGCTCGTGCTCGCCTGACGCTGGCACCGCGGCCCGCCAGACGGTTGGATGTGCGGTCATGAGCAGCCTGACCGGCGCCCGCGTCGCCGTCGCCGCGGCGTTCTTCGCCCAGGGATTCGTCTTCATCAGCCTCACCACGCGTCTGCCGCGGTTCCTGGACCGGTGTGGCCTGGACGAGGTAGCCCTGTCGGGGCTGCTGCTCATGATGGTGCTGCTCGCCGGCGTGGGGTCGCTGGTCGCCGAGCACGCGGCGCGGCGCACGGGCAGCGCCGTCCTGCTGCGGCTCGCGTTCGTGCTCATGCTCGTCGCCGTGCCGGGCGTGGTGCTCGCCCCGGCGTTCGCCGTGTTCGTCGGCGGCGTCGCGGTCTACGGCCTCGCGCTCGGCCTGGTCGACGCCGGCTCCAACATGCAGGGCGTCGCCCTCGAGGAGCGGTACGGGCGGCCGATCCTGCCGTCGTCGCACGGCTGGTGGACCACGGGCGGCATCCTCGCGGCCGGTGCGTCGCTGGCGACCGGGCACCTGCCGCTGACCGTCGGCGCCGCCGTGGCCGTGGTACCGCTGCTCGCGGCCCTCGCGCCGTACCTGCCGCGGACGGCACCGGCAACCGTGCCCGGGCGCGCGCCGATGCCCGGGCTGATCGGCACGGCGGGGCCTGGCGTGACGGTCGTGCCGTCGTACGAGGCGACGCCCGCGGCACCCACGCCGATCCCCGCCCCGGCGGAACCCGTCCCCTGGCGCCCCATCTGGCTCGTCGGCCTCGGCCTGGTCGTCTTCTACATGGTCGACACCGCCGCCTCGACCTGGGGCCCGGTCTATCTCGCCACGAGCCTCGGCGCCTCGGCGAGCCTCGTCCCGCTCGCCACGTTCCCCTACCTCGTGAGCGCGATCGTCGTGCGCCTGGCCGGCGACGCGCTGGTCACCCGCTTCGGGGCCACGCGGCTGCTGCGGGCGGGCGCCGTCGTGGCGTTCGCCGCCCTCGTGCTGATCGTGTTCGCCCCGTCGCTCGTCACCGCGGTGGTCGGCTTCGCCGTGCTCGGCGGGGCGGTCGCCCTCGTCGCCCCGCTCAGCTTCTCCGCGGCGGGGCGTATCGCGGGCGCCGGCTCCGGCAGCGGTTCCGGCCCGTCCACGACGACGGCGGACCGCGCGCGGGTCGACGCCGTCATCGCACGGTTCAACCAGTTCAACTACGTCGGCGCGCTGCTCGGCGCCGTGCTCACGGGTCTGGTGGGCGGCGACAACCTCCGCCTCGGCTTCGTGCTGCCTGCGGTGCTGGTGCTCGCGCTCGTCCCCCTGGCACCCGCCTTCGCGCGCGGCGCCCTCCGCCGGGGCTGAGCCTTCGCCCATCCCCCGGCGTCGCGCCTCAGCCGACCGTCGACGCGGCCCCCGCCGTACGCACCAGGATCCGCCCGCACTCCTCGCAGCGGACCACGGCGTCGGGCGCCGCGCTCCGGATCGCCGCGACGTCGCCCGGCGGGAGGTCGATGCGGCAGCCCTCGCAGCGGTTGCCGTTGAGCACCGCCGCGCCCGTGCCGCCGAGCTGCGCCCGCAGCTTCTCGTAGAGTGCGACCAGCCCGGCGTCCAGGCCGTCGATCGCCGTGGCGCGGTCGCGCGCGACGGACTGCACCTGCTCGTCGATCTGCGCCCAGGCCGCGTCGCGCTCGGCCTCGACACCGGCTTTGTCCGCCAGGAGCGCGTCGTTGGCGGCCTCGACCTTCGCGAGCGCCTCCTCGTGCGCCTCGAGCCGCTCCATGACGTCGAGCTCGATCTCCTCGAGCGTGGACTGCCGGGTCGCCAGCGACGCGAGCTCGTCCGTGAGCGCGACGGCGTCCTTGGCGCTCACGCTGCCCGAGTCGAGCCGCTGCTGGTTGCGCGCCGCACGGCTGCGCACCTGCTCGACGTCGCCCTCCGCCTTGGTGAGCTCACGCTTGAGGTCGGCGACCCGGGTGCGCGAGTCGACGAGCGACGCGCGCAGGTCGGCGATCTGGCTGTCGAGATCGGCCAGCCGGGCGAGCGTCGGGTGGTTCGTGCGCTGGTGGGCGAGCTGCTGGGCGCGGGTGTCGAGCGCCTGGACGTCGAGCAGCCTGCGCTGGTCCTCGGCGGGTGCGGTAGCCACGAAGGCGTCCTCTCGGGTCGTTCGGTGGGTCCGGCGGTGGGTCCGGGTCGGTCAGGCGGGGAGGGGTGGTCCAACGCTACCCCGGGTTCAGCGGCTCGGGACGTGACCCGTCCAGGGGTCGGTGACGAGGTCGCTGACACGCGTCTCGACGGCGGCCCCCTCCTGCGCGAGCGCCGCCGTGAGGTCCTCGGCGGCGTAGCGGAGCCAGGGCCACTCGCTCGCGTAGTGCGCGGTGTCGACGAGGAACGGCGTGCCCGCCGGACCGGAGCCGTCCGCTTCGAACTCGGCCCGCTCCCGCAGCTCCGACGCCGGGTGGTGGCGCAGGTCCGACGTGACGTAGACGTCGGCGGCGGCCGCGCGGACGGCGTCGAAGTAGGCGTCGCCGGACCCGCCCAGGACGGCGGCCGTGGTCACCGGGGCGTCAGGATCGCCGGCGAACCGGATGCCCTGCGCGGTCGCGGGCAGGGCCGCGGCGACCCGGCGGGCGAAGTCGGCCAGCGTGGTGGGCTCGGCCAGGCGACCGACGCGGCCGATCCCGCGGGCGTCGTCCTGGCCGGTCGCGCTCACCTCGAGCGGGCGGCGGTCGGTGACACCGACGAGGTCGGCGAGCGCGTCGGCCACGCCCCGCGGGGCGGCGTCGGCGTTGGTGTGCGCCACGTGCAGGGCGCAGCCGCCGGTCAGGAGGCGGTGCACGACGGAGCCCTTGAAGGTCGTCGCGGCGACGGAGCTCACGCCGCGCAGGAACAGCGGGTGGTGCGTGACCAGCAGGTCGGCGCCCCAGTCCAGCGCCTCGTCGACGACGCCGGCCACCGGGTCGACCGCGAACAGCACCTTGCGGACCGTCACCGCGGGATCGCCGGCGACCAGCCCGACGGCGTCCCACCCCTCCGCCGTCGACGGCGGGTAGAGCCCGTCGAGGGCGGCGACCACCCGGGCCAGCGTGACGGGTGCTGTGGCGGGGTGCTCGGTGCTGCTGCTCACGCGTCGCAGCGTAGTACGGGCCGACTGCCGGGGCTTAGGCTCGTCCTGTGACCGAGCCTGCATCCCCCACGCCAGCGTCCGCCGCGGAGCCCGCTGCGCCCCGCATGAACGTCGAGTCCTTCAACCTCGACCACCGCGCCGTGGCCGCGCCGTACGTGCGGCTCGCCGACCGCAAGCAGCTCCCGGCCGGCGACGTGATCGTGAAGTACGACGTGCGCTTCACGCAGCCCAACGTCGCGCACCTCGAGATGCCGACGGTGCACTCCCTCGAGCACCTGTTCGCCGAGCACTCGCGCAACCACTCCGACGCCGTCCTCGACTTCTCCCCCATGGGCTGCCAGACGGGCTTCTACCTCATGCTGCAGGGCGACCCCGCCTACGAGGACGTGCTCGCGCTGGTCGAGGCCACGCTGCGTGACGTCGTCCGGGCGACCGAGGTTCCGGCCGCCAACGAGGTGCAGTGCGGCTGGGGCGCCAACCACTCGCTGAACGGTGCGCAGGAGGCCGCGTCGGTGTTCCTGTCCGCACGCGGTGTCTGGTCGCAGGTGTTCGGTGAGGTCGCTCCGGGCGAGGCGTCCGCCGCCGACCTGGCCGCCCGTGACGCCGCCGCCCGCGAGGCCGCCGCCCGCGACGCCGCCCTGACCGGCGAGCCGGTGCGCTGGGCCGCCCCGAACGAGCCCGCGCTCCCCGGCACGACACCCGACGCCGACGGGTCGACGAACCGGTGACCGCCGCGCCGCCCGTCGCCGTCGTGCAGGTGGCGATGGACGACGAGGCCGCCCCGTTCCTCGACCGCGCCACCGAGGTCGCCGAGCCGGAGACGGTCGGCCGGGCCGTGTACCGCCGGATCACGCTGGCCGGCAGACCTGTCGTGCTCGTCCGGAGCGGGGTCGGCTTCGTGGCCGCGACCGCCGCGGCGACCGGCGTGATCCTGCACCACGGCACGGGCGTCCCGCTGATCAGCGCGGGCAGCGTCGGCGGCCTGGCGAAGGGCGTCGCGGTCGGCGACGTCGTGCTCGCCACCCACCTGGTCAACGCGAACGCCGACGCGCGTGCCTTCGGCTACGTGCTCGGCCAGGTGCCAGGGATGCCGCCGATGTACGAGGCGGACCCGGCGCTCGCCGAGGCCGTCCGGCGGGCGGCGTCGGCCGGCGGGCTGGTCGGTGCCGCGGACGGCCCTGCCGCTCCGGGCTCGGTGCTGCGGGAGGGCACGATCGGCTCGGGCGAGCGGTTCGTGACGACCGACCTGGCCGCCCAGCTGCGGGTCGACTTCCCGGACATGCTGGCCGTCGACATGGAGTCGGCGGCGCTCGGGCAGCTCTGCCACAGCTTCGGGACGCCGTTCGTGTCGGTCCGCGCCGTCTCCGACCTGTGCGCTCCCGACGGCACGGAGTTCCTCACGCACATCGACGACGCGGCGGAACGCTCGGCGCGGCTGGTCACGGCCGTCATCGCCGACCTGGCGGACGCACGCCCTCACCCCTTCGCCTCCGCGTAGCTCTCGGTCACCGCGACGCTGAGGGGGAAGTCGACCGGGAAGTCGCCGAACAGGAGCCTGCCCGCCTCGTCGGCAGCGTCCCTGACCTCGTGGGCGACCTGGTCGGCGACCGAGGCGGGCGCGTGGACCACGATCTCGTCGTGCAGGAAGAACACGAGGTGCGGCCTGCGGTCGAACGGCGCGGGCGCTAGACCCGCCGGCCCCTCACCGACCACGCCGAGCGCCCACAGCCGGCGGCGGATCGACGCGATCCAGCACAACGCCCACTCGGCGGCCGTGCCCTGCACCACGAAGTTGCGCGTGAACCGTCCCCACGACCGGGTCTGGCTCCGGGCGCGGGACTGGGCGTCGGCTCCGGCGTCCTCGTCGAAGGCCGACGCCTGCACGGTCGCCCACGACGCGTCGGGGGGCGGCGAGCTCCGGCCGAGGCGCGTGGTCACGACCTCGCCACGCTCCCCCGCCCGTGCCGCGCGTTCGACCAGGTCGATCGCCTGCGGGAACGCCCGCGCCAGCCGGGGCAGCACCTGCGCGCTCACGCCGGTCGTACCGCCGTACATCGCGCCGAGCATGCCCACCTTGGCGTGCTCGCGGGTGTCGACGGCGCCCGCCGCCACGATCCCCGCGTACATGTCGGTGTTCTCGCCGTCCTTGCTGCGCCCCGCCGCGGCCATCCGCTCGTCCCGGGCCAGAGCCGCCAGCACGCGCGGCTCGAGCTGGGCGGCGTCGGCGACCACGAACGTCCAGCCCGGGTCCGCCACCACCGCACGCCGCACGCTGTGGGGCAGCTGCAGCGCGCCCCCGCCGGTGCTCGCCCATCGCCCCGTGACGACGCCGCCCACCACGTACTCCATCCGGAACCGGCCGTCGGGTGCCCAGGTGTCGAGCCAGTTCCAGCCGTTGGCGGTGTAGAGGCGGTACAGGCTCTTGTACTCGAGCAGCGGGGCGATCACCGGGTGGTCGAGCTTCTCGAGCTCCCACTTGCGCAGGCTCCGCGCGCCCACGCCCGCGTACTCCATGGCCCGCAGGAGGTCGACGTGGGAGTCAGGGTTGAGGCTGGGCGGCGCGTCGAGCGCGGACCGGATCCGTTCGGCCAGCGCCTCCAGCTTCGCGGGCCGGGCGCCCGGCCGCGGGCGCGGCCCCAGCGCCTCGGTGAGCACCTGGTCGTGGATGTCGCCGCGCCACGGCAGCCCGGCGTGATGCATCTCCGCGGCGGCGAGCGCCCCGGCGGACTCGGCGGCCAGGAGCAGCCGGAGGCGACCGGGATCGGTGCTGTCCTTGACCGCGGTGAGCTGGGAGACGAGCTCGGTGACCGGGTCGAGGGGGTCGCTGGACGCATCGGGGGAGGCCGGTCCGTCGAAGCCGGTCGGGCCGGTGAGCGGGTCGGCGGGGGTCTGCGGTACGAGGCCGGGCGCGTCCGCTCCGGCCCGATCTCCGGTGCCCGCGCCACCACCGGGCGACCCGCTGGACCCGGGCCGTACCGGACGGTCCGTCGAGGCGTCGAGGCCTGCTCGGGCGGACGGGCCTGCAGAACCTCGACGCGGCACGACGTCGAGCTCGAACAGCGGCTCGGCCCCCGGGTAGCGCTCCGGACGGCTCAGCGCGACCGCCGTCGGGCCGCCGGGTGGCGGGGTCGGGACGAGCCGGTCCCATGCCGTGGGACCTGCCTCGGCGAGCGCCGTGCGCCGGGTGAGCGCCGACGTCCGCAGGATCGCGTGGGCCAGCCGGAGGTCGTGCGAGCGGTCGACGCGCACCCCCGCCGCGAGGAGGGAGGGATACCAGTTGTTGGTGTCGTCCCAGGTCCAGCGGACGGAGCCGTCGGCGGTGGACGCCACCTCCAGCGGCAGAGCCGCTTCTTCGACGACGTGTGCGGGGCCGTCGGGCGCGCCGGCGTCGGACACCGGCCGTAGGCCGACGCCCGAGCTCTCCCCCGTGACCACCGTGTGCATGCGATCAGTGTGCCCTGAGCCACTGACACCCGACGCGCGGGACGATCACGCTCACGAGGTTGCCCACAGATGTCATCCAGCACCTGCAGCACGCACGCTTGTTCGATATTCTTGCCTCACGACCGGACGGACGAGGAGGGGGCGACAGATGGTGATGGCACAGCCGGCGACGAGGGCAGCCGCCGCTCGCCCGCTGGAGGCGGTCGTCGCCGACCTGCGGGCTCTCACGCACGAGCTCGCTGCCGTCGCCGGTCCCGAGGCGCTGGACACGGCTGCGGCGGGCGACCAGGGCCTCGGGGCCCGCCTCGCGTCCGCCTCGCCGCTCCTGCGGGCCGTCAGCACCCAGCTCGACGTGCTCCGGATGACCTGGCTGCCCCGCATCGAGGTGGACGGCCGCTGGGCGCTCGACGGCTCGCGGACGTTCCGCACATGGCTCGCACGTCGGGAACAGGTGACCCTGCGGACGGCGAGCCGCGACGTGCTGACCGGCGAGCGCCTCCTGGACCACCTGCCCGCCACCCTCGCCGCAGCGCTCGAGGGGCGGCTCGGGATGGACCAGGTACGCGCCATGGTCGACGCCGGACCCACGTCGGAGGACCGGCGCAAGGCGCTCCTCGCCCCGGTCGCCACCGAGCAGCCCGGCGCCGACACGGACGAGCCCTCCGGCGGTGCCGCCACGGACGGGACCAGCCCCGGCGGGGAGGGCGCACGGGACAGCGGGACACCCGGCACCCACCCCGACGGAGAGCCCACCGGCGAGGAGGTGCTCCTCGACCTCGCCGGCCGCCACGGTCCGCTCGCGTTCCGGCGGCTCGTCGACCGGTTCGCCCGGGTCGCGGACCCCGAGTCCGACGAGCGCGGCTACAAGAAGGCATCCGAGCGCGAACACCTCGACCTGGCCAAGACGTTCGGCGGGTACCACGTGGCCGGGTTCCTCACCGACGAGCACGGCGAGGCGCTACGCACCGCCATGGACTCGGTGATGGGCGCGCCGACGCCTGGCGACGACCGCACCCCGGCACAGCGACGCGCCCAGGCGCTCGCCGACCTGGCGCGGACCGTGCTCGACACCGGCAGCACGGGCTCAGGCGCAGCGGTGCGGCCGCACGTCACCGTGACGGTGTCGTGGACGGAACTCACCCGCCTCGCGCGGGTTCGCCCCTCCGCCACCGAGGGCATCCCCGCCGGCGGCCCGGCCGGGCTGACCGATGTCACGGCGGCACCGGCCCGCTTCGGCATCTCGGCGTCGCTGGTGCCCACGGCCACGCTCCGTCGTCTCCTCTGCGACTGCGCCGTGACGCGCGTGGTCTTCGGACCCGATGGTCAGGTGCTCGACGTCGGGCGGGCGCAACGGACCGTCACCGGCCAGATGCGGCGGGCGGTCGTCGCCCGGGACAAGCACTGCACCTACCCCGACTGCACCCAGCCGCCGGCGCGCTGCGAGGTGCACCACGCCGAACGCCACTGGGCAGACGGCGGGAGCACCAGTGTGCGCAACTCCGCACTGCTCTGCTGGCACCACCACAAGCTGGTCGACACCACCGGCGTCACCATGCGCTGGACAGGGAACCCGGACGGGGCACGACATTCCGGCTGGACGTTCGCCGACCGCCACGGGCACGAGATCGCACCGTTCGCCGGGGCGCCGCCGAGCCTCGGTCGACACGCCGCGTGACTGCGTGGCTACCAGGCAACGACTACCGGGCGGCGCGGCGCCCTGGACCAGCCCCGCCCCGGTCCAGGGCGCGCGCCCAGCTCACGGAGTGAGTCGGTGCAGGTCTCGCGGGAACGGAGTCACCTCGCGGATGTTGGCCGCCTCCACGAGGCGTGCGACCCAGCGCTCCAGACCGATCGCGAAACCACCGTGCGGAGGCATGCCGTGCCGGAAGGCCGCGAGGTACGCGTCGTACGACGCCGGGTCCTCGCCGCGTGCCCGGATCGCCGCGACGTAGTCGCCGTACCGGTGCAAACGCTGTCCACCGGTGACGAGCTCGAGGCCGCGGAAGAGCAGGTCGAAGCTGTTGCTCCAGCGCGCGCTGCCGGGCTCCGGGTGGGTGTAGAACGGACGCTTCGCCAGCGGGTAGCCCTCGACCGCCAGGAAGTCGGAGCCGTGCTCCGCCAGAGCCCACTCCCCGAGAGCCCGCTCGTGCTCCGGAGCGAGATCCGGTTCGTCCGCCGGTGCGCCGACCAGCTCGAGCGCCTCGGCGAAGTGGATCACCGGAATCTGCGCGGGCACGTCGGGCACGCGCGCGCCGAGTCGAACGGCACCGGCCGACCCGCGCACGGCCTCCGCCATCCCGGCCAGCACGTCGCGCAGCACCGCCAGCACGTCGCGGTGGTCGCGCACGAAGCCGAGCTCGACGTCGAGCGACCGGTACTCGGCGAGATGCCGCACGGTGTCGTGCGGCTCGGCGCGGAACACCGGGCCGACCTCGTAGACGCGCTCGAAGACGCCCACCAGCTGCTGCTTGTAGAACTGCGGCGACTGCGCCAGGTACGCGGACCGGCCGAAGTAGTCGACGGCGAACACGTTCGCCCCGGACTCGGTGGCCGTCCCGACCAGCTTGGGCGTGCAGACCTCGGTGAACCCTGCGGCGTCGAGCGTGTCGCGGAACCCCCGCAAGCTGGCCGCTGCGATCTCCCCGTGGGCCTTGCGGACCGGGTGACGCCAGGCGACCGCGGCGTGGTCGAGCTGCGTGGGCAGGGACGCGGCCAACGTCGGGCGCCACAGCTCGACGGGTGGTGTCTCGGCCGCGTCCGTGAGCGGCTCGATCCGCAGCCCGGCGTCCTGCCGGCCCACGACCTCGACGCCGCTCGGTGCGTGCGGGTTCGGCACGACCGTGCCGATCACCTCGACCGTGGTCTCCTCCGGTGGCACCTGCTGCGATCCGTCGGCGGCGCGCACCACGACCTGCGCCATCCCGGTCCGGTCCCGCAGCACGAGGAAGGTCACGGTCGCCAGCTCACGGCGGCGGTGCACCCAGCCCTGCAACCGCACGGCGCTGCCGGGCGGGACGGCGGGCAGGTCGGCGGCGAGCGTACGTACGAGCGTGCTGCCCGCGAGCGGGCCCGACGACGGGGGCGGGGTCTCCAAGGGTGGTCTCATCATTCCTCCTGCAGAGCGGAAGCCCTGGAGGAGCGGGCGGGGGCCAGGTCGCTGTGCCACCACTCCTTCGCCGGGAGACCCGGCCTCTCGTCGGTACGCCGCACGCGCGGGCGCAGCGCTCGCCCGCTTCTTCGGGCCGAGGGTCGTCACGCCTCGCGCTCGCCGCGCACCACGCTATGCCCGGCCTGAGCCGACCGCCACCACTTTCCGCGCCACGGCTTCCGCGCCACGGCTTCCGAGCCACGGCTTCCGCGTCACGGCCGGACGACGCCGCTGCCGCTCGACGCGCGCCTGGCACGTCCGCCAAGCGCGTGCCGCACCCTCGACACCTCGACACCTCGACACGCCAGCACGCAGCTCGCAGCCCGCAGCCCGCAGCGCGCCACCACGCCACCACAGCACGCAGCACGCAGCACGCAGCACGCAGCACGCAGCACGCCATCACAGCCCCCCAGCACCCAGCACCCAGCACCCAGCACCCAGCACCCAGCACCCAGCAAGAGCCTCGACCCACCACGCACCGGCGGGGTCCCGGCCCTCTGGCCGAGACCCCGCCGGGTCGGACGTCGAACCGCCGGTGCGGCTCAGCCCCACCCCTGCTCGGACTGATTCCCGGACCCCTGCTCGGCGCCCTCGTCCTGCGAACCGTCACCGCCGGGCGTCTCGCCGAACCGGCCCGCGGACTCGCCACCGGAGGACCGCCCCTCGGACTCGGCCCCCTGCGTGTACGTCTCGCCCTCGCTGGCCGGCTCACCCCGGCCGTAGGACTGCTCCCCGCCGGCGGACCCCTGGGTGCCGTACGGGTCGTCCTGCCCCGACGCATCACTCTGACCCCACGCATCACCCTGACCCGACGAAGCACCCTGCCTCGACGAAGCACCCTCGAACGCACCGCCCTGCCCCAAGTCGCCACCCCCGCCGGACGAGCCACCCTCACTCGACGCACTCCCCTGGCTGGACGAGAAACCGCCCGACGACTCGGACTGCCCGAACCCGCCCCCACCGTCCCCCTCGACGGCGTTCGTGCCGGAGCCGGACTGCGTCGTCGGCTCCTGCCCGTACCGGTCCTCCTCCTGCTCAGCCTGCTCAGACCCCTCGAACTGCTCAGACTGCCCGTAGTTCTCAGTCATGGCTCGCTCCCCGTCTGCACGCGGAGGCGTGCCGTGATGCCGCCCCCTGCGCGGACCGGGTGAAATTTCCCGGCCTCAAGCAACGTACCCATGCATCAAACGACCCGCCACAGCACCAACGAACTACACTGGTGTCACCTCAGCGCGACCCGGCGAGCCACGCGTGCAGGGCGCCGGCCACCGCGTCGGCGTCCTCCACCGGGACGAGGTGACCCGACCCCCCGAAGCGCACGACCTCGGCCTCGCCGGGGAGGGCATCGCGCAGGCGCTCGGCCTGCTCGGCCGGGATCCACGGGTCGTCGGTGCCCCACCCGACCCGCACGGGGCACCGCACCTGCTCGAGGCGGCGCACGATCGGCCGGGTGTGCTCGGGCGAGAGCTGGGCGATCTGCCGGTAGAAGGCCGCCCGCCCCGCGTCGCCCGTCCACGGCCCGACGAGCCGGTCGACCGTCGCAGCGTCGAGCCGCCCGTTCGCCGCACCGGCGATGTACTCGCGCACGAGCGCCGTGTGCAGCGCGTCGGGCAGGGCGGCGAACACCTGCTCGTGCTCGGCGACGAGCCGGAAGAACGGCGACCCCCACGGGTCCAGGGTCACGACGTCGAGGAGGAACAGGCTTGCGACGTCGACGCCCTCGAAGAGGTGCGCGCCGAGCGCCACGGCGCCACCGACGTCGTGGGCGACGACGTGCGGCCGCTCGAGCGACCAGTGCCGCAGGAGCGCGGCGAACCGCTCACGCTGCGCGACGAGGTCGACGGGGACGGCGGCGTCCTGCGGCGAGGCGCCGTAGCCCGGCATGTCCCACAGGAACACGCGGTACGTCCGGCTCAGGGCGTACGCCACCGGCGCCCACACCCGCGCCGACCACGGCGTGCCGTGGCAGAGCACGACGGCGTCGCCGTCGTCGGGACCCAGCACGTACGTCGCCGCCCGCGCCGGACCCGGGAGGTCGACGAGGACGGGCTCGGGCAGATCGATCACAGGCTCGGGACGCACATCAACCATGGCACCGACGCTAACGACCGCCTCTGACATCCCGGCGCCGCCGGGCCTGCGTGCACCTCGCGCGAGAAGATCAGGTGAAGAACTTAGGTGGACCTAACCTGACCTTGGTACGCTCCTGACGTGATGACACCGCGTCAGCACGATGCAGGAAGACACGGACGCACACCGCCCGAACACACAGCACCGGAACAGCAACGCCGGAGGAGAACACGTGAGCCTGCCTGCCGAGGACCTCGCCCCCGCCCCCTTGTCCGTCGTGCTGCGCGAGGGCACCCGCGCCGCGCACGGCGAGGCCAACTCCGAGCAGTTCGTCGAGGAGCTCCTGTCCGGGGCGCTCGACCGCGCCGCCTACGCCGACCTGTCCGCCCAGCTCCTCGTCGTCTACGAGGCGCTGGAGGCCGCGAGCGCCGCCCTGGCGGGCGACGACCGCGCCACGTCTCTCGTCTTCGAGGAGCTGACCCGCGTGCCGGCGATCGAGCGCGACCTGGCCTACCTGTACGGCCCGGGCTGGCGTGCGGAGATCCGGATCCTGCCCGCGACGCGCGCGTACGCCGACCACGTGCGGGAGGTCGGCAGCAGCCTGCCCCACTACGCCGCGCACTCGTACACGCGGTACCTGGGTGACCTGTCGGGCGGGCAGATCGTCAAGCGCATGATGAAGCAGCACTACGGCCTGGGCGAGGAGGGCGTGGCGTTCTACACGTTCCCCGACATCCCCAAGGTGAAGGTGTTCAAGGACGCCTACCGGGCGGCGCTGGACGGCCTGGGGCTCGACGAGACCGAGGTGGCGACGACGCTGGACGAGGTGCACCTCGCGTTCCGGCTGAACCGCGCGGTGTTCGGCGAGCTCGCCGCGATCCACTGCGGGAACGCACAGGCCGTCTGACATCTCACACGTCTGACTTGTCACAGCTCTGACCAGTCACAACGAGGCGTGCTGCGGTGTCAGATGGAGCATGGACACCACCGAACGCCGCATCTCCACCACAGTGCTCGTCATCGGTACGGGCGGTTCCGGCCTGCGGGCCGCCATCGAGCTCGCGGAGCAGGGCGTGGACGTCCTCGTGCTGGGCAAGCGGCCCCGCATGGACGCCCACACCTCGCTCGCCGCGGGCGGCATCAACGCGGCCCTCGGCACGATGGACGCCGAGGACTCCTGGCAGCAGCACGCCGCCGACACCATCAAGGAGAGCTACTTCCTCGCCAACCCGCACACGGCGCAGATCGTGGCGCAGGGGGCGGCGCAGGGCATCGCCGACCTGGAGCGGTACGGCATGGCCTTCGCGCGGGAGGACGACGGCCGCATCTCGCAGCGGTTCTTCGGCGCGCACACGTACCGTCGCACGGCGTTCGCCGGCGACTACACGGGCCTGGAGATCCAGCGGGCACTCGTCGACCGGGCGGCCCGGCTCGAGATCCCGGTGCTCGACTCCGTGTACGTCACCCGGATCCTGACGCGTGACGGCGCGGTGTTCGGCGCGTACGGCTTCGACGTCGGCGACGGCACGCGCTACCTGATCCACGCCGACGCCGTGATCCTCGCGGCGGGCGGGCACAACCGGATCTGGCGGCGCACCTCCTCGCGCCGGGACGAGAACACGGGCGACTCGTTCCGCCTCGCCGTCGAGGCGGGAGCCCGGTTGCGCGACCCGGAGCTGGTGCAGTTCCACCCGTCGGGCATCCTCGAGCCGGAGAACGCGGCGGGCACGCTGGTCTCGGAGGCGGCGCGCGGCGAGGGCGGCATCCTGCGCAACGCCCGGGGCGAGCGGTTCATGGAGCGGTACGACCCGGAGCGCATGGAGCTGTCCACGCGCGACCGGGTGGCGCTGGCCGCGTACACGGAGATCAAGGAGGGTCGGGGCACCGACAAGGGCGGCGTCTGGCTCGACGTCTCGCACCTGCCGCGCGAGACGATCATGACCCGCCTGCCGCGCGTCTACCAGACGATGCTCGAGCTGCAGATGCTCGACATCACCACCGACCCGATCGAGATCGCCCCGACCGCGCACTACTCGATGGGCGGCGTCTGGGTGCGGCCCGAGGACCACGGCACGGACGTGGCGGGCCTGTACGCGATCGGCGAGGCCTCCAGCGGCCTGCACGGCGCCAACCGGCTGGGCGGCAACTCCCTCATCGAGCTGCTGGTCTTCGGCCGCATCGTCGGGCGGGCGGCCGCGGCCTACGCCGCGGGCCTCGAGACCCAGTACCGCTCGCACGACGCCGAGGCCCGCGCCCGCGCCGAGGTGACCGACCTGCTCGCGGCCGACGGCCCGGAGAACGTGCGTGCCCTGCAGCGCGCGGTCCGGACCACGATGACCGAGCACGCCGGCGTCGTGCGCGACGAGGAGGGACTGACCGCGGGCCTGGGCGAGCTGGCCGAGATCGAGGCGCGCAGCGAGCGCGTCGGGGTGCACCCCGACATCGCCGGGTTCGGTGACCTTGCCCACGCCTTCGACCTCAAGGCGTCCCTGCTGGCGGCCCGCGCGACGCTCGAGGCCGCCCGCGAGCGCCGCGAGACGCGCGGCTGCCACAACCGCAGCGACTACCCCGACCTGGACCCGTCGCTGCAGGTCAACCTCGTCTGGTCGCCCGACGGCGGGGTGGAGCGCGAGGAGATCCCTGCCGTCCCGGACGAGATCGCGACCCTGATCCGCGACGTCGACCAGGTGGGCAAGCTCGTCGAGTGAAGCCGGTGCGGCGGCGCCGTCCCGCGCGGTGGCACGACCACACCACGGGACGGCGTCGCACGCCCCCGGCCCGCCGCCTAGGGTGGCGCTGCCCGCACCAGCCGGGCGTCCGAGCACCACCTGAACGGAGACATCGCGTGCCCCTCCTGGACGATCGCCTCATCCCGGTCTTCGACGAGGTCATCACCCGCAACCCTGGCGAGACCGAGTTCCACCAGGCCGTGCGCGAGGTGCTGGAGAGCCTTGGCCCGGTCGTGGCGAAGCACCCCCAGTACGCCGACGCCGAGGTGATCAGACGCCTGTGCGAGCCGGAGCGGCAGATCATCTTCCGGGTACCGTGGACCGACGACGCCGGGCGCGTGCAGCTCAACCGCGGCTTCCGCGTGGAGTTCAGCTCGGCGCTCGGCCCGTACAAGGGCGGGCTGCGGTTCCACCCGTCGGTGTACCTCGGGATCGTGAAGTTCCTCGGGTTCGAGCAGATCTTCAAGAACTCCCTCACCGGCCTGCCGATCGGCGGGGCGAAGGGCGGCAGCGACTTCGACCCGAAGGGCCGCAGCGACGCCGAGGTGATGCGGTTCTGCCAGTCGTTCATGACGGAGCTGTACCGGCACCTCGGCGAGCACACCGACGTGCCGGCCGGCGACATCGGCGTCGGCGGGCGCGAGCTGGGCTACCTGTTCGGCCAGTACAAGCGCATCACCAACCGCTACGAGTCCGGTGTCCTCACCGGCAAGGGGCTGAGCTGGGGCGGCTCCCAGGTGCGCACCGAGGCCACGGGCTACGGCACGGTGTTCTTCGTCCAGGAGATGCTCGCGGCCACCGGCGAGTCCTTCGACGGACTGCGCGTGGTCGTCTCGGGCTCGGGGAACGTCGCCATCCACGCGATCGAGAAGCTGCACGAGCTGGGCGCCCGCGTGGTCGCGTGCTCCGACTCGGGCGGGTACGTGGTGGACGACGCCGGGATCGACCTCGACCTGCTCAAGGAGATCAAGAACGAGCAGCGCGGCCGCGTGTCCGACTACGCGGAGCGGCGCGCGGGCGCTCGCTACGTCGCCGGCGGGTCGGTCTGGCAGGTCCCGTGCGACATCGCGCTGCCCTGCGCCACCCAGAACGAGCTCAACGGCACGGACGCCAAGGCGCTGGTCGAGAACGGCTGCCGCATCGTCGCCGAGGGCGCCAACATGCCGACCATGCCCGAGGCGATCCGGTTCCTGCGCGACGCCGGCGTGCGGTTCGCACCCGGCAAGGCCGTCAACGCGGGCGGCGTCGCGACCAGCGCGCTGGAGATGCAGCAGAACGCGTCGCGGGACTCGTGGACGTTCGAGCACACGCAGGAGCGGCTCGCCGACATCATGCGGTCCATCCACGACAGGACCCTGGAGACCGCCGACGAGTACGGCGTGCCGGGCGACTACGTGGCGGGCGCGAACATCGCGGGCTTCACGCGCGTCGCGGACGCGACCCTGGCGCTGGGGCTCATCTGACGACCGGCTGACGGTCAGCCCACGGGATCCGCGGGCGCACGCACGACCAGGCGCGGCTCGACGAGCACGTACGCGGGATCGTCCTGCGGGCTCCGGTGCACGACGGCGCTGCCCGTCGGACCCATGAGGAGGTCCAGCACCCCCGCCGCCACCTGCTCCGGGAGCTGCTCGACGCTGCTCAGCCCGAGCGCCTCGGCAGCGGGGGTGTTGTCGAACCCGACGACGGGCAGCTCCGGGCGGCCCAGCCCGGTCGCCGCGAGGTGCGCGCCGATCGCGAGGGAGTCGCTCACGCAGACGATCCCGTCGACGCCCGGGTCCTCGGCCAGCGCGGCAGCGGTCAGCTCCCTCGCCAGGCCGAGGCTCTCCTCGGTGTGCCAGCGCGGTCCCTCCGCTCCGGCGTCGGCCATCGCCTCGAGCCAGCCGCGGGCGCGGTCGTCGCCCGTCCCGGAGCCCGTCGGCCAGCCGAGGAACGCGATCCTCGACCCTGCCGTGCCGAGCAGGTGCCGTGTGGCCGCGCGCGTGCCGGCCGCACCGTCGACGTCGGCCCACGCGTGGGCCGGTCGCGCACCGTCACCGGAGCGCCAGGGGCGGCCGAAGGCGACGAAGGGCACGGCGCGGTCCTGAAGCCAGGCGGTGCGCGTGTCCTCGTGGGAGGTGCCTGTCAGGACGACGGCGTCGATCTCGCCGCCGTCGACGAGGTCGCCGATGCGGTCGATCTCCTCGCCGGGCGTGCGCGCGGCGTACAGGAGCACGCGCATGCCGCGGTCGCCCGCGCGCTCGGTGAGCGCGTGGACGAAGCGGTCCAGCACCACCCCGGAGATCCCGCCCGCGTACGGGTCCAGGCGGACGCCGATCGTGGAGCTGCGCCGTGTGCGCAGCCTGCGTGCGGCGGCGTGCGGGCGGTAGCCCAGCTCGACGATGGCGGCCTGCACGCGCTCGCGGGTGGGCTCACGCACGATGTCGGGGGCGTTCAGCACGTTCGACACCGTCTGCCGGGACACACCGGCCGCTCGAGCGACGTCCTGTACCGTCGGGGCCTTCGCCATCGTGCTCCTCCCGTCCGTCCCGGCACGTCATCCTAGGTCCGCGCCGCCGCGCGCCGTTCGTCTTGACACCACCGTCGCACGCTCCTTACGCTCGTGGCACAGAATTTGATCGTTCAAAATCGGTTCGCCCACCCCGTGGCTCGTCAAAGGAGAAGAGACATGACACGGCCCTCCCACCACAGGCTCGCCGGCGCCGGCGCGCTCCTGGCTGCCGGCGCGCTGGCCCTCACCGCGTGCGGCGGCACCGGCTTCGACGAGCCGGCCGGCGGCGCCTCCTCGGGCGGCACGGAGCTCACGAGCTCCGACGACGCGCTCACGGTGCTCATCGGTTCGTCCGGCGACGCGGAGACGGACGCGGTCACCGCGGCGGTGGACGCGTGGTCGCAGGAGTCCGGCGTCGAGGCAGAGGTCCAGGTCGCGAACGACCTGCCGCAACAGCTCTCGCAGGGCTTCGCCGCCGGGTCGCCGCCCGACCTGTTCTACCTCGCACCCGAGGCGCTCGCCGGGTACGCCGACAACGGCTCCCTCCAGGCGTACGGCGACCTGCTGGAGAACAAGGACGACTTCTACGCGTCCCTCGTGGAGAACTTCACGGTCGACGACACGTTCTACTGCGCACCCAAGGACTTCTCGACCCTCGCCCTCGTCATCAACGACGAGCTCTGGGCGGCCGCCGGTCTGACGGACGACGACGTGCCTACGACCTGGGACGAGCTGTCCCAGGTCGCGCAGGAGCTCACCACCGACGACCGGGCCGGTCTGGCCTTCGGTGCCGAGTACCAGCGGGTCGGCACCTTCATGGCACAGGCGGGCGGCGGGCTGGTCGTCGACGGCGAGCCCGTTGCCGACAGCGACGGCAGCGTCGAGGGTCTCGAGTACGTCCAGGGCCACCTGCAGGACGGCACCTTCGCCTACGCCGCGGACCTCGGCGCCGGCTGGGGCGGCGAGGCGCTCGGCAAGGGACTGGCGGCCATGGTGATCGAGGGCAACTGGGTCACCGGCGCGCTGGACAACGACTTCCCCGACGTGGAGTTCACCGTCGCCGAGCTGCCCGCCGGCCCGGCCGGGCCCGGCACGCTCCAGTTCACGAACTGCTGGGGCATGGCGGCCGACAGCCCGAACCAGCAGGCAGCGCTGAGCCTCGTGGAGCACCTCACCAGCACGGAGCAGCAGCTCGCGTTCTCCGAGGCGTTCGGCCCCATGCCGTCCATCGAGTCGGCCGCGGCCGACTGGACCGAGGCCAACCCGGACCTCACGGCCTTCCTCGACGGCGCACAGTACGCGCAGTTCCCGCCCACCTGGGCCGGTGCCACGGACGTCGTCACCGATCTCAACGCGCAGCTCGAGTCGCTCGAGTCGGGCGATGTCGCGGCGATCCTGGGCACCGCCCAGTCGAACCTCGAGGCCATCGCGGAATGAGCATGTCCGCTCTCGCCTCGGCTCGTGGCGCCGGCCGGGGCCGCAGGCCAGGTCTGCGTCGCGGCGAGGCCGTGGCGGGCTGGATCTTCACCCTGCCCGTGCTGGTGATCCTCGGCGTGTTCCTGCTCGTCCCGGTGCTCATGGCGCTGTGGGTCAGCTTCTCGGACTGGTCGGGGCGCGGCAGCCCGCTCTCGTCGGAGGTCGGGTTCGTGGGGTTCGACAACTACGTCGCCGTCACCACGGGCGGCGGGCTGGCCGAGCGTGACTTCGGCGTCGCACTGCGGAACAACGCCTGGTACGTGCTGCTCGTGGTCCCGCTGCAGACGGCCCTCGCCCTGTTCCTGGCGGTGCTGGTGAACCGCGCGGTGCTGCGGGGGCGCGGCATCTTCCGCACGGCGTTCTACTTCCCCTCGGTCACGAGCTCCGTGGCCATCACGGTGCTGTGGCTGTTCCTCTTCTCGACCTCGGGCGTGGTCAACACGGTCCTGGCGCGCCTCGGCATCGCGGGGCCCAACTGGTTCAACGAGCCGAGCGGCGTGCTGCACAACCTCCTGCGCACGCTCGGCGTGGACACCGGGCCCCAACTCCTGACCGGCCACGGGTTCCTCGGCCTCACGTGGTGGGACTGGCTCGCCGGGCCGTCGGTCGCCATGTCGGCGTTCGTGCTCATGGCGGTCTTCACCACCAGCGGCACGTTCATGCTCCTGTTCCTCGCCGGGCTGCAGAACATCACGCCGGAGGTCGAGGAGGCCGCGATGGTCGACGGCGCGAACGCGTGGCAGCGTTTCTGGCGCATCACGCTCCCCCAGCTCCGGCCGACCCTCTTCACGGTGCTGACGCTCGGCCTCATCGGCTGCTGGCAGGTGTTCGACCAGATCTACACCGGCACGCAGGGCGGCCCGGGCAAGACGACGCTCACGCCCGCATACCTCAGCTACCAGTCGGCGTTCCTGTCGCAGGAGTGGGGGCAGGGCGCCGCGATCGCGTTCGTCCTGTTCGTCATCATCGTGCTGCTGACCGTCCTGCAGCGATGGATCCTCCGGCCCGCGGACGGTGTCCGATGAGGGCCGCGCGCAGGTCCGTCGTCTGGCAGGCCGGGCTGTACGCCCTGCTCGCCCTGCTGGCGCTCGTCTACGTCTACCCGTTCCTCGTCCAGCTCGCGACGTCCGTCAAGACGGAGGCCGCCGCGGCGGCCGACCCGGTCTCGCTGGTCCCCGACCCGCTGACCTGGTCCGCCTACGCCCGGCTCTTCCTGCGCTCGGACTTCCCCGTCTGGTTCGCGAACTCGGCCGTCGTGACGGTGCTCGTGACGGCGGGCCGCGTGTTCTTCGACTCGCTGGCGGGCTACGCGCTGGCGCGGCTGCGGTTCCGCGGGCGCGGCGTGGTGTACGCGGCGCTGGTGGCCGTCATGGCCGTGCCGACGGTCGTGCTGCTGATCCCGAAGTTCCTCGTGATCAACCAGCTCGGCATCTACGACTCGTACGCGGGCATGGTGCTGCCGCTCCTGGTCGACGCAGCCGGCGTGTTCATCATGAAGAACTTCTTCGAGTCGATCCCGGCCTCCGTCGAGGAGCAGGCACGGATCGACGGGGCGGGCACGTTCCGGATCTTCTGGTCCGTCGTGCTCCCGATGGCCCGGCCGGCCCTCGTCACCATCGTGATCCTGTCCTTCCAGGGTTCGTGGAACGAGCTGAGCCACTTCATCGTCTCGGCGCAGTCGCCCGAGCTGACGACCCTGACCAAGGGCGTCGCGTCCCTGGCGAGCGGACAGCTCAGCCAGGGCAGCCAGTACCCGCTCAAGCTCGCCGCCGCGGCGATCATGACCATTCCCGTCGCGGTCGTGTTCTTCGTGTTCCAGCGGCGGATCATGAACACCAGCGAAGGAGCCGTCAAGGAATGACGCCGTCCCCCACCGCCCCGCAGCAGGTCCCGCAGCACCCCGTGCAGCCGCTGCTCAGCGACGCCGTCATCGCGCTGCGCGCCCCGACGCAGGTCTGGTCCGGGCGCGACGGCGACCTCGGCGCCGCGCCGATCGACGGGATCTACCACGGCGACGTGCGGCACGTGCGCGACCTGGTGCTCGAGTGCGCCGAGTCGGCGGTCGAGTACGTGTCGCTCGCGCCGGAGAGCGCGTCGCACGTCGTGTTCGGCGCGCTCCTGCGCGGGGTGGACGATGCCCGGCCGGACCCGACGGTGCGCCTGGTGCGGGACCGTCGTGTCGGCGACGGCGCGCTCGCCGAGACCTGGACCGTGACCTCGCACCTCGCCGAGCCCACGCGCGTGACCCTCCGGCTCCGGCTCCGCCCGGACTTCGCGAGCATGCACGACGTCAAGGCCGGTCTCGCCGACGGACGGGGCCACCCGACCGCCGCCGAAACGACCACCGCCGCGGGAGCCCGCCAGGACGCGGCCCGCGTGGCGATCACGACGCGGCCAGGGTCCGCCACGGCAGCCTCGGGCTCCGCGCACCTCACGCTGACCGCCGCCGACGGTGCCGTGAGCACGACCCCGGACGGTGCGATCGAGGCCACCTGGTCGCTCGACGTGCCGGCCCGCGGTCGGGCCGAGGCGGCGTGGACGCTCGCTCTGCACGACGAGGCCCTCGTGGTCCGCGGCGCCCAGGGCACCTGGCCGGCAGCGACCCCGGGTGAGCGGGGGGTCGTGCGCGTCCCCGACGACGCCGACCCTCGGCTGTCCCGGTGGCTCGACACCGCGCTCGACGACCTCGACGCCCTGCGGCTGACCCTGCCCGACCATCCCGGCGACGACTTCTTCGCCGCCGGCGCACCCTGGTTCTTCACCCTGTTCGGCCGGGACGCGATCTGGGCTGCCCGGCTCGCGCTCCCGCTCGACGTGGGCGTCGCGGCGTCGACCCTGCGGGTTCTCGCCAGGCTGCAGGGAACAGCGGACGACGCCGACACCGCCCAGGAGCCCGGCAAGATCCTGCACGAGCTGCGCTCTGCGCCGCTCGAGATCCCGGGCGAGGGCGTCGTCCTGCCGCCGCTGTACTACGGCAGCGTCGATTCGACGCCGCTGTGGGTCTGCCTCCTCGCCGACGCCTGGCGCGCCGGCCTGCCCGACGACGAGGTCGCCGCGCTGCTGCCCGCGCTCCGCGACGCCCTGACCTGGCTGACCGAGTACGGCGACAGCGACGGCGACGGGTTCCTCGACTACATCGACCGCACCGGTCGTGGCCTGGCCAACCAGGGCTGGAAGGACTCCGGCGACTCGATCCAGTGGCGGGACGGCAGCCTCGCCGAGGGACCGATCGCGCTCTGCGAGGTCCAGGGGTACGCGTACGAGGCGGCCCTCGCCGGCGCCGATCTCCTGGAGGCGTTCGCGCACACCGGCCGCGACGGCGCCCCGGCGTCGGACCGGCTGGACCCCGCCGCCCTCCGCCGCTGGGCCGCCGACCTGCGTGCCCGGTTCGCCGAGGCGTACTGGGTGCAGACGCCCGAGGGCCGCTACCCGGCCGTCGCGCTGGACCGGCACAAGCGTCCGGTCGACACGCTGACCAGCAACATCGGCCACCTGCTGGGCACAGGGATCCTCGACGCGACCGAGGAGCAGCACGTCGCCGACCTCCTGCTCGGCCCGTCCATGTCCAGCGGGTACGGCATCCGGACCATGTCGACGGGCGCGGCGGGCTACTGGCCGCTCTCGTACCACGGGGGCAGCGTGTGGACGCACGACACCGCCATCGTCGTGCACGGCATGCACCGCGCCGGGCTCGACGACCAGGCGCGTCGCGCCGTGGACGGGCTGCTCGCGGCGGCCGAGGGCTTCGCGTACCGCGTGCCGGAGCTGCACGGCGGGGATGCCGCCACCCGCGCGGGAGTGCCGACGCCCTATCCGGCGGCCTGCCGTCCGCAGGCGTGGTCGGCAGCTGCGGCGATCACCTGCCTGGAGGTGTCGACCCGCGGGTAACCTGCAGCCATGAGACGCGTGACCCTCCAGGACGTGGCCGACCGCGCGGGGGTCTCGATGAAGACGGTGTCGAACGTGGTGCGCGGGTACCAGCACGTCAGCCCCGGGATGCGGGCACGGGTCCAGGCCGCGATCGACGAGCTCGGCTACCGCCCCAACCGCACCGGCCGCAGCCTCGCCACGGGGCGGTCGAGCATGATCGGGCTCGCGTTCCCGGACCTCCGGCGCCCCTACTTCGCGGAGCTCGCGCACGTCTTCGCCCGCGTCGCGCAGGCACGCGGCTACCACCTCCTGCTCGCCGAGACCGGCGCGACGGTCGAGGGCGAGCGGTCGGTCCTGCGCGACCAGGAGGCCGGGATCCTCGACGGCATGGTGCTGCAGCCGCAGATGCTGGCCGCGCGCGAGCTGGACGTCGAGCGGCACGGCATGCCGATCGTCTTCCTCGGCGAGGACCCCCCGCCCGACGACGCCGACCAGGTCGCGATCGACAACGTCGCGGCGGCCCGCGAGGCGGTCGAGCACCTGGTCCGCCTGGGCCGACGCCGCATCGGGTTCCTCGGCCACGAGACCGAGCGGGTGTCGTGGACGTCACGCCTGCGGATCGAGGGCTACCGGACCGCGCTGGAACAGGCCGGCCTGGAGGCGGACCCGCGGCGGCTCGTCGAGCGGCGGCAGGACGGCGACGCCCGCGACGCCGAGGAGGCCCTCGACGCCGCGCTGTCCGCCGGCCTGGAGCTCGACGGGCTGCTGTGCCGCGACGACCTCGCCGCGATCGGCGCCCTCCGGGCCCTGCGGCGGCACGGGCTCGACGTACCCGGCGACGTCGCGGTCGTCGGCTGGGACGCGATCGAGCTCGGCGCCAGCACGGCGCCGAGCCTCACCTCCGTGGCACCCGACACGCGCGCGCTCGCCGAGCGCGCCCTCGACCTGCTGCTGGACCGGCTCGACGGCTACGCCGGACCGGGCAGGCACGTCACGGTGGGCCATACCCTGGCGCTCCGCGAGAGCGCCCCGGCCCTGCCGGACTGAGCTGCCGGACCGAGCCGCCGGAGCGAGCCCCCTCAGCCCACCACCGTCGCCAGCTCCTCCACCAGCGCGGCGCGGACCGGCTCGGGGAGGTCCACGGCAGCCAGTTCCGCGATCTTCTCCGTCGGCGCCCGGTCGCTGTTGACCACCTCCCACGCCCGCAGCTTCTCCGCGTTCCGGGTCTGCGCGGACTCGAGGATCGCGCGCGCGGCGGCGGTCCGGTCGCTCCCGACCCGCAGCGGCCCGCCACCGACCCGGAGGACGACGCCGTCCCCCGGCGCCGCGGACACCGACACGCTCCAGCGCCCGTCCGCCCCGCTGACCTGGACCTCGGCACCGTCGACCGTGACAGGACCGGCGGGCAGCGCGGCCAGGAACGTCAGCGTCCACGCGCGCTGCGCGGGCAGCACGCCGGCGTCGCCCTCGACGGGGGCGATGCGCAGCTCGCCCTGCTCGCGGTCCCAGCCGATCACCGTGCGCGCCGCGGGCCCGGCGCCGTCGGCACCGCCCGCGCCGTCCACCACGTCGTCCTCCCGGTCCTCCCCCAGCACGAACCGGCCCGACGCCCCCGGCGCCACGAGCACCTCGAGCTCGGCCGGGTTCCGGGCCGCGTCGAGCCGGGCCGACGCGTCCAGCGGGAGGATGCCGCCGGCCCGCAGCAGCACGGGCACGGACGCGAGGTCCCTGTGCATCTCCAGCGTGCGGTCGCCCCGGTAGACCGCCCCGGTGAAGACGTCGGTCCAGAGCCCGGCGGGCAGCCACACCCGCACCCGCCCGCGCAACGACGCCGGGTCACGGGGCGACGTGACGGGCGCGACGAGCAGCTCGCTGCCGAACGCGTACTCGTTCGGCACCTCGTACGCCTCGGCCCGGCGCGGCTCCAGGTGGTACATCGGCCGCACGAGCGGCACCCCGGCGGCGGCCCGGTGGTTCATCGTGTGCAGGTAGGGCACGAGCCGGTGCCGCAGCCGGAGCGCGTCGCCCATCGCGGCGCGGTGCTCGGGCGGGAACTGCCACGGCTCCTTGCGGATGAACGGGTTGTTCGCGGAGTGCAGCCGCATGATCGGCGAGAACACGCCGTACTGCACCCACCGGGTGGCCAGCTCGTCGTCGCGGACGCCGCGCGTGTGGCCGCCGATGTCGTGGCTCCACCAGGCGTAGCCGATGTTCGCCGCGGTCGCGGTGAACTCCGGCTGGAAGTCCAGCGACGCCCACGAGACCACGGTGTCGCCCGAGAACCCGACCGCGTACCGGTGGCTGCCCGGGCCCGCGTACCGCGAGAAGGTCATACCCGGCCTCCCGTCACGCGCGGCGTCGAGGTGGTGGTAGTGGTTGAGCACCCACAGCGGGTCGACGCCCGGCAGGTCCGACGTGCGGCCCTGCTGCCAGTCGATCCACCAGAAGTCGACGCCCTGCTCCTCCAGCGGATGGTGCAGCTCGCGGAAGTACGCACGCAGGAACACCGGGTCGGTCGGGTCGAACGCGATCGGCCGCCCGCCGTCCGGGTCGGCGCCGACCGCGCGCGCCATCGCGGGGTACGCGTCCTCGAAGGCGCGCACGCCGTCGGCGGGGTGCAGGTTGAGCGTGGTGCGCAGCCCGCGCTCGTGCAGCGTGCGCAGGAACCGCTCCGGGTCGGGGAACAGCGTCCGCTCCCACGAGTACCCGGTCCACCCGGAGCCGTGCTCCGGCGGCACGGAGCCGACGCGGTGCCAGTCCATGTCGATCACCGCGACCGAGAACGGCACACCCTCGTCCTCGAACCGGTCGAGCAGCGCGAGGTAGGACTCCTCGGTGTACGGGAAGTACCGGCTCCACCAGTTGCCCAGGGCCCAGCGCGGCAGCCGCATCGCGGGCCCGGAGACCCGGTACAGGTCGGCGACCGCGTCGGCGAAGTCCCGCCCGTGCGCGAACACGTACAGGTCCTGGCGGCCGGGGACGCGCGAGCCCACCCAGCCGTCGTCCTCGAACAGGAACGACGTCGAGTCGTCGACGACGGCGATCCCCGCGGGCGAGACGACGCCGGGCTCGAGGCCGGTGCGCCCGTCGACGTCGTCGAGCGTGCGGGCGGTGCCGCCCAGGTCGTGGGTCGGCTCGCCGTACCGCCAGCGGCCGGCGTCGCGGCCCAGCACCTCGACGACGAGACCGCTCGCGCTGAGCTCGCCGCCGTCGTACCGCAGGCGGGCGCGGCGCGTGGTGACCACGACGCCGTCCCCCACGCGCTCGACGGTGGCCTCGACGGGCGGCAGGTCCCGCCGGACCGCGAACGTGGAGGCGCGGTCCTCGAACCCGCCGTCCGCCGACCGCTCGACGCGGAACACGCCGTCGGTCAGCACGGTGACGCGCCAGCCGGCGCCGAGCACCTGCTGCTCGGGCCGCGCGTGCGGCGCGGCTCCGGGGAGTGGCCGGACGACAGGCAGGGACATAGGGCTCCTCGAGAACAGAGAACAGAGGACGGAGAACACACACTCAGTGCTTGACCGCGCCCTGCGTCACGCCGCTGATGACCCAGCGCTGTGCGAGCAGGTACACGACGATCGTCGGCGCCATCGCCATGAGGTACGAGGCGAACGCGACGTTGTAGTCGGTGCCGAACTGGCTCTGGAAGATGTTCTGCACCACGGGCAGCGTCTGCAGGGCCGGGTCGGACGTGATGAGCGACGGCATCATGAAGTCGTTCCACGACGCGAGGAACGCGAAGATGCCGACCGTCGCGTTCATCGGGCCCAGCAGCGGCAGGACGATGCGCCAGAAGATCTGCGGCGTGCTCGCGCCGTCGATCCGCGCGCTCTCCTCGAGCTCGATCGGGATCGAGCGCAGGTACGCGGTGTACAGCAGCACGCTGAAGGAGAGCTGGAACATCGCGTGCAGGATGCCGACGCCGACGGGGTTGTCGAGGCCGGTGAGCGCCGTGAGCTGGATCTGCGGCAGGGCGACGACCGGGAACGGCAGGAACAGGGCCACGAGCAGGTAGATCATCGACCACCGGAAGAACCGGTGCGCCCAGTTCCGCGCGATCGCGTAGGCGGCCAGCGAGCTGAGCAGCAGGGTGAGCAGGACGGCGAGCGCCGCGACCCCCACGGAGACGCCGAACGCCACGGGGAACCGGGTGAGCTGCCACGCCTCGGCGAAGCTCGCGGGGTTGAGCGGCGCGGGCAGGGAGAACGCGTTGCCGTCCGCGGACTGCTCGCTCGTCTTGAACGCCATCGACACCGTGACGTACAGCGGGGCGAGGACGGTCAGGGTGGCGAGGGCCAGCAGGACGGTCAGGAGCCGGTTGGTCCGGTGCAGGCCCCTGCGCCGGCGCAGGGGCGTCTCGACAGTGGTCACAGCCGGACCGCCCGTCCGCGGGTGGCGACGATCTGGGCGACCGAGATGAGCGCCGTCACGAGGAGGAACACCGTGGCGTTGGCCATCTGGTAGGCGTAGTCGCCGCCCGTGAAGCCGCCGAAGATGGTCATCGCGACGCTGCTGGTCGCCGTGCCGGGTCCGCCTCCGGTGAGGCCGACGATGACGTCGTACACGCCGAGGTACCCCTTCACGCCGAGGATCGTGTTGATGAGGACGAAGCCCGCGACGAGCGGGAGGGTGATCGACCGGAACTGCCGCCACGGCGAGGCGCCGTCGAGCGCGCTCGCCTCGTAGAGCTCGTTGGGGACGGACGTGAGTCCCGCGGTGTAGACGAGCAGGGCGCCGGGGATCGTCTGCCACGCGGAGACGATCACGATGGACAACCAGGCCAGGTCGGGGTTGCCGAGGATGCTCTCCTCGAGCGGCCCGAACCCGACCGCGGTCGCGAGCGCGGGCAGCGAGTTGGAGAACAGGAAGTTGAACACGTAGGCCACGACGATGCCCGCGACGACCATGGGGATGACGAACACCGTGCGCAGCGTCGTGGCGAACCGGATGCGCCGGGTCAGGGCGACGGCGAGCGCCAGCGCGACCACCTGCGCGACGACGACGGTGACCAGCGCGAACCCGAGCGTGAACCCGTAGGACTCGAGGATGCGCGGGTCGCTGAACAGCGCGGCGTAGTTGCGCACGCCCAGGAACGACCACTCGCCGAACCCGACGTAGTCGGTGAGGCTGTAGAAGATGCCGATGAGAGCCGGCACGACGACGAACGCGGTGAACACCACGAGGGTGGGCACGAGGAACAGGTAGTGGACGGGCTCGACCCGTCCACCGTGGGACCGCCGCGCGGGCGCGTCCTGGGCGGCGGGCGCGTCCGGCGCCGCGGGGAGGGTGGGCAGCGCGGTCATACCGTGGCCTCCCGTCCCGCGAGGCGGCGCCAGTCGGCGTCGAGCGTGCGCAGCATGCTCTCGAAGTCGCCGCTGCGGATCGCCTCCTGGAGGTAGTTGCCGAGCGGGATCGACGTCGGCACGAACGTGCCGGCACCCTGGTAGAAGGCCGCGCGGTCGACGTACTCCTGCAGGCCCGCGAGCCGCTCGTCCTGCTGGGGCGGGGCGTCCTGGAGCGTCGAGTACGCGAGGTTGTCGGCGTTGTAGGCGTTGATGACGTCGGGCCGCATGAGGAACTCCACGAGCTCGCGTGCCTCCTCCTGGTGCGTGGACGCGGTCGGGATCCACAGGCCGAGGTCGATGTTGACCCGCACCTGCCGGTCGTCGGGGTCCTCGGAGACCGGCAGCGGGAACGTCCCGATCTCGAGGTCGGGGTCGACGAGGGCGATCTGGCTCAGCGCCCACGGGCCCTGGAGGTACATGGCCGCCTCGCCGCGGCCGAACGCGAGGTTGCCGTCGGCGTACGCGCGCACGGCGTGGTCCTCGTTGAAGTAGGTCGAGATCGTCCGCGCGCGCTCCATCGGCACGGCGAAGTCCTTCTCGAACGAGACCGGCGAGTCGGGGCCGACGTCGGTGCCCTGCTCCGTGAGCCGGCGGAAGAACTCGCCGGGTGCCACGAGGCTGCCGACGGAGTAGTCGAACAGACCCTGCCAGAGCGTCCACGTGTCGCGGTCGGTCGCGTAGACCGGGGTGATCCCGGCGCGCCGCAGCTCCTCGCACACGTCGACGAACTGGGACCAGGTCGCGGGCACGGGCAGGTCGTGGTCGGCGAAGATCCGCTTGTTGTAGATGACGCCGGCCGCGGCCAGCGAGTACGGCAACACGCTGGTGCGGCCGGGGTAGGTCGCGTACTGGTCGGTGAGCTCGCCGATGTCGGTGCGCACGGTGCGCGCGGACGGCAGGTCGGACAGGTCGCCGAGCACGCCGCGCTCGACGTACCGGGCGAGCTCGAGGTTGTCGTTGAAGCAGCCGACGTCGGCGGGCTCGTTCCGGACGAACTGTGGCGCGATGGCGACGGTGCTGTCGTGCACGACGGCGATGCCCGGCCGCTCGCGCTCGAAGCGCCGCAGCAGCTCGTCGAAGTAGGCGACGACCTCCTGCTTCTGCTCGTAGAACCGCAGGGTCACGCCCCCGGCGGCACGGGACGACGGCGCGCAGCCCGCCGCCCCGAGCGCGAGGAGCGCGGCCGACCCGGCCAGGAAGGACCGGCGGCTCAGACCGGGTCTCACGTGACTGCTCACCGATGCTTCTCCCTGCTCGAACTCCGTTGCTCGCGGCGACCGCCCGGAATTTACAGCGCTGTAAATCGGGAGTCAACCAGCCGGTCAGGAATCGAGAAGCGCCGACCCGGGGCTCGGACCTAGCGTCGGAGGCATGGCACACACCGACACACCGCACATCCACGCCGTCACGCTCGAGGTGACCGACCTGACCACCGCCCGCACCTTCTACGACACGGCCTTCGACCTCGGCGACCGGCTGGACCTGCGCGAGTCCGACGCCCCCACCAGCGGGTTCCGCGGCTACCACCTGTCCGTCATCGCGAGCCAGCCGGCCGACGTCAGGGCGCTGTTCGACGGCGCCGTCGACGCCGGCGCCACCGTGCTGCGCCCCGTCGCGAAGTCGCTGTGGGGCACCGGCGGCGTCGTCCAGGCGCCCGACGGCGCGATCTGGAAGGTCGCGACGTCCGCGAAGAAGGACACCCGCCCGGCCGAGCGCCGCATCGACGAGGTCGTCCTGCTCCTCGGCGCGGCCGACGTCGGCGCGAGCAAGACGTTCTACGCCGGGCACGGCCTGCGGGTCGGCAAGAGCTTCGGCTCGTACGTCGACTTCGCGATGGGCGACAGCCCCATCGGCTTCGGCCTCTACAAGCGCCGCGCCCTGGCCAAGGACGCCGGCGTGCCGCCCGAGGGGTCGGGCTCGCACCGGATCGTGCTGCGGGGCGACCTCGGCGAGGTCACCGACCCCGACGGCTTCGCCTGGGAGCCGAGCCGCGCTGACCGGGGCTGACCGTCATCCCTCCCCCAGCGCCTCAGCGACCCGCGTCCGGAGGGCCGGCACGACCTCCTGCTCGAACCACGGGTTGCGGGTGAGCCAGCGGAAGTTCAGCGGCGACGGGTGCACCAGCGGGAGCGCGTCGGGCAGGTACTCGGCCCAGGCCCTGACCGTCTCCGTGAGGGTGCCCCGCGCCCGCGCCCCGAGGTAGTACCTCTGGGCGTAGGCGCCGACGAGCACCATGAGCCGCACGTCCGGCAGCTCGGCGAGGATCCTGTGGTGCCACAGCGGCGCGAAGTCCGGGCGCGGCGGCAGGTCGCCCGAGGTGCCCTTGCCCGGGTACCAGAAGTCCATGGGCAGGATCGCGAACCGCGCGGGGTCGTAGAACACCTCGTCCGGGACGCCGAGCCACGCGCGCAGGCGCACGCCGCTCGCGTCGTCCCACGGCACGCCGCTGGCCTGCGCCTTGCGGCCGGGCGCCTGCCCGACGACGACGACGCGCGCGCCGGGAGCCGCGGCGTACAGGGGCTGCCAGCCGAGCTCGCGGGCCCACGCGTTCGACGGGTGGGCGACGAGCTCGGCGCGAAGGGTGTCCAGCACGGTCTGCACGCCCCCAGTCTCGCGCGGTCCGTGTCCCCCGTGCGAGCGACCCCGATTGCCCACCCCGCGGTGACGACCCGGCGGGGCCGGTCTCCCTAGCGTTCGGGGTACGGAAGTCGGAACCGAAAGAAGGAGTCGTCGTGCGTCTGGTGTGGCAGCTGGTGGCGGTCGTGGCCGTCTCGTTCCTGGGCGGGCAGGCCCTCGTCCTCGTGCAGGACGACCCGTGGCTGACGGTCGTCGTCGGCCTGGCGACCGCGGTCGCGGGCCTCGCCCTCTACGCCTGGGTGGTGCGGCGCACCGAGCGCCGTGCGGTGACCGAGCTCGCCGCCGACGGCGCCGCCCGGTCGCTGGGCCTCGGTACCCTGCTCGGCCTCGGCGTGTTCTCCGCCGTCATCGGCATCATCGCGGCCTTCGGGGGCTACACGGTGCACGGGCTCGGCACGGTGCCGGGCGCGCTGGGGCTGCTCGGCTTCATGGCCGGCGTCGCCGTGACGGAGGAGCTGCTGTGGCGCGGCGTCCTCTTCCGGTTCGCCGAGGGATGGCTCGGCACCTGGGCCGCCCTGGCCCTGACCGGCCTGCTGTTCGGGCTGGCGCACCTGCTCAACCCCCACGCGACCCTGTGGGGCGCGATCGCCATCGCCATCGAGGCCGGCGGCATGCTGACCGCTGCGTACGTCGCGACCCGCCGCCTGTGGGTGCCCATCGGCCTGCACCTCGGCTGGAACGTCGCGGGCAGCGCGCTGTTCTCGACGGAGGTGTCGGGCAACGACACGCCGCAGGGCCTGCTCGACGCCGCGACGTCGGGGAACGTGCTCGTCACGGGCGGAGCGTTCGGGCCGGAGGGCAGCGTGTTCTCGGTGCTGCTCTGCGCGGCGACCGCCGTCGTCTTCCTCGTGGTCGCGCACCGGCGCGGCGAGATCGTGCCGCTGCGGCGCTCGGCCCGCGCGGCGCGGGACGCCGCTAGGCTCCCCGCGTGACCGACCTGACGTCCTCCCCCGGACGGTGGCTGTCCGGTGCGCTCGACCGCTGGCACCGGCTCGACGTCACCGTCCGGGACCTCCCCCTCGCCCTGCTGCACCTCGGCGCCGGCTTCGTGCCGGTGCTGCGGGAGTACGGCACGCGGCTCGGCGACCTGCCCGCGCGTCCGCTGGACGGGTGGGCGCTCCTGGCGATGGCGCTGCTGACGCTGCCGCTGGCGGTGCGGCGCCGCCGGCCCGTCGTCTGCGTCCTGCTGGTCTCCGGCGGGTTCGCCCTCGCGCAGCTGCTGGCGTACCCGTCGTTCGCGTGCAACGCCTTCCCGGTCGCGCTGCTGAGCACGGGTGTCCACCTCGCCCGGCGCCGGGCGCTCGTGGCGGGGCTGCTCGCCGCGGCGTACGTCGCGCTCGCGGTGACCCTCGACCGGCTCGGCGCCGACGAGCGGCCGGACGAGTACGTGACGTTCTTCGTCGCGCTGGCCGTCATCTGGGCCGCGGGCGCCTGGCTGCGGTCGACCCGGGCGGCCGACGCCGAGCGCCGGCTCCGCGTGGCCGAGGAGACGCGCACGGCCGAGCGCTCCCGCATCGCGCGCGAGCTGCACGACGTGGTGACCCACCACGTCACGGCGATGGTGGTGCAGGCGGAGGCGGCGCGGTACCTGACGGCGGCCCCGGACCGTCTCGAGCAGACGCTCGACGCCGTGACCGGGACCGGCCGCCGCGCGATCACCGACCTGCGCCACCTGCTCGACGTGCTCGACCCGGGGCACGAGGACACAGCGCCGGGCCCCGCCCGGACGCCGTCGACGGGCGAGCTGGACACGCTCGTCGAGCACACCCGGCAGGCGGGCCAGCCCGTCGAGCTCGTGCGGGAGGGCACGCCGGCCCACGACTCCGGCAGCGCCGAGCTCGTGGCCTACCGCGTGGTCCAGGAGGCCCTGACCAACGCCCTCAAGCACGCGCCCGGCGCCGCGACCGCCGTACGCGTCCGGCACGACGAGCGGGAGATCTCCGTGGAGGTGACGACGGCGGCAGCCGCCGACCTGCGCCGCCGCGCGCCGCGCGGGAGCGGGCGCGGTCTGGCTGGCCTGCGGGAGCGCGTGGACGCCGTGGGCGGAGCGCTCGCCGCGGGCCCCACGGCCGGCGGCGGCTTCGCCGTGAGCGCCACGATCCCGACGGGCGCCCCGGTGCCCCCGGCCGCGGCGGGTCGCGCATGATCCGGGTGCTGGTGTGCGACGACCAGGTGCTGATCCGTACCGGGTTCGCGACGATCCTCGACGCGCAGCCCGACATCGAGGTGGTCGGCGAGTGCGGCGACGGGCGCGCCGCCGTCGACCTCGCGCGCAGGCTGCGGCCGGACCTCGTCGTGATGGACGTGCGCATGCCCGTGCTCGACGGCATCGAGGCGACCCGGCTGCTCGCCGGGGCGGGCGTCGAGCAGCCGGTCAAGGTGCTCGTGGTGACGACGTTCAACCTCGACGAGTACGTCTACGAGGCGCTGCGCGCCGGGGCGAGCGGCTTCCTGCTCAAGGACGCCCCGGCGGCGCAGATCCTGCAGGGCGTCCGCACGGTCGCCTCGGGGGCCGCGCTGCTGGCCCCCGAGGTGACCCGCCGGCTGGTGGGCCGGTACGCCGAGCGGATCCGGCCCCCTGGCGCCCCTGACGACTCCGGCCTGACCCCGCGTGAGCTCGAGGTGCTCCGGCTCATCGCCGACGGCCTGTCGAACGCCGAGATCGCCGAGCGGCTCGTCATCAGCCAGGAGACGGTCAAGACGTACGTGTCGCGCATCCTGACCAAGCTCGGGCTGCGCGACCGCGTGCAGGCCGTGGTGCACGCCTTCCGCACGGGCCTGGCGAGCTGAGCCTCAGCCCTCCACGAGCTGCTTGAGCGTCGCCTGGGCACCCGCCCGGTGCAGCGTCCCGAGCGCCTCGAGGTACGGGCCGGTGAAGCGGGGCTCGTCGACCAGGTCGCCGAACAGCGCCGGGTCGCGCAGGAACGCGAGCGGGTCGCCGTCGCGCTGCGCGCGGGCACGTTCCCCGAGCGTGTCGGCGAGCCGGTCGACCACCTCGATCGGCGCGCCCTGCTCGTCGGTGCCCTCGGCGTAGCGCGCCCAGCTCGCGACGATCGCGGCGGCCCGCGTCACGTCGCCCCCGGTGCGCAGCCGCTCGCGCACGACCGGCACGAGCCACTTCGGGATGCGGTCGGAGGTCTCGGCGCACAGCCGCGCGAGCGTGTCGCGCACGGCCGGGTTGCCGAACCGCTCCAGCAGCGTCGTCTTGTACTCCTCGAGGTCGACGCCGGGCACGGGACGCAGCGTCGGCGTCGCCTCGTCCATGTAGTCGCGCACGAACCGGGCCAGCAGCGGGTCCGCCACGGCCTCGTGCGCGTACCGGTAGCCGCTCAGCCACCCCAGATAGGCCAGCGCCTGGTGGCCCACGTTGAGCAGCCGCAGCTTCATGAGCTCGTACGGCTCCACGTCGTCCACGAGCTGCACGCCCGCGTCCTGCAGGGGCGGTCGGCCGAGCGGGAAGTCGTCCTCCAGCACCCACTGGAAGAACGGCTCCGCGACCACGGGCCACCGGTCGACGACGCCGAACCACTCGCGCACGAGCGCCCGGTCCTCGTCGGTGGTGACGGGCGTGATCCGGTCCACCATCGAGCTGGGGAACGCGACGGTGTCGCGCACCCAGGCGCCGAGCCCCGGGTCGCGCAGCGCCGCGAACGCCGAGAAGACGGCGCGGGCCTTGTCGCCGTTGCCCTGCACGTTGTCGCAGGACATGACGGTGAACGGCGGCACGCCGCGCGCCCGGCGTCGGGCCAGGGCCTCGACCACGTAGCCGAACACGGTGGTGGGCACGGCGCCGGGGCGGGCGTCGGCGACGACGGCGGGCGCCGTCGCGTCGAACTCGCCCGTCACCTGGTCGAAGTTGTACCCGCCCTCGGTGATCGTCAGCGACACGATCCGGGTGGCCGGGTCGGCGAGCCGCTCGAGCACCGCCTCCGGGTCGTCTGGCGCGTAGAGGTACTCCACGAGACTGCCGACGACCCGGGCCTCGAGCGCGCCGTCCGGGTGCTTGGTGACGAGCGTGTAGCGCCCGTCCTGCGGCACGAGCGCGTCGCGCATCGCGGCGTCGCCCGGCAGCAGGCCGACGCCGCAGATCGCCCAGTCGCGGGCCTCGCCGCGGCGCAGCAGCTCGTCGACGGCGAGCGCCTGGTGCGCGCGGTGGAACCCGCCGACGCCGAGGTGCACGATGCCGGGGCGCAGCCCCGTGCGGTCGTACGGCGGCAGCCCGACGGCGCCGTCCCGGGCGGGGGCCTGCGCCGCCGTCGTACCGGCGAGATCGAGCGTCACTTGATCGCCCCCATCGCCAGGCCACGGACGAGCTGCTTCTGCGCGACCCAGCCGGCCAGCACGACGGGCACGATGGCGACCGTCGCGGCGGCGGACAGCACGGCGAGGAACTGCCCGCGCCCGTCGACGAAGCTGGTGAGGAACGGCGGGGTGGTGCGCGCGACCTGGGCCGTGAGCAGGTTGGCGAGGAAGTACTCGTTCCACGCGAAGATGAAGCAGATGAGGCCGGCCGCGGCGACGCCGGGCAGCACGATCGGCAGCACGACGCGGAAGATCTCGGTGCCGAGGCGGGCGCCGTCGAGCTGGGCGGCCTCGATGATCTCGCGCGGCACCTCGGCGAGGAAGGACCGCATCATCCAGACGGCGATCGGCAGGTTGACGCCGACGTACAGGACGGTCAGCCACGTGATGTTGTCGAGCCCGCCGACCGACTGCAGGAGCAGGTAGACGGGGATGATCGACGCCGCGACGGGCATGAAGCGGGTCGAGATGAAGAAGAACAGCGCATCGCGCACGTTCTCGATGGGCCGGATGCTCAGCGCGTACGCCGCGGGGACGGCGAGCGCGAGCACCAGCAGCGTGGACCCGACGCTCGCGCTGAACGAGTTGATCAGGTACGGCAGCATGCCGCGGTCGAACACGGCCTGGAACCCGTCGAGCGTGAGCTCGGGCGCGAACGTCGGCGGCACGGTGGCGGCCTGGTGCTCGGGCTTGAAGGCGGTGAACACCATCCAGGCGACCGGGAAGAAGAACCCGAGCACGAGCACCCAGGTGAGCACGGTGACGAGCGTGCCGCGCAGACGTGAGGTGATCATCGGTCGATCCCTTCCTTCGAGAAGACCTTGAAGAGCGTGCGCAGCGCCACGGACGCGACGAGGATCGTGACCAGCACGGTCATGACGCCGTACGCCGCGGCCTCGCCGACCTCGAGGCCGACGAACGCCCGCTCGTAGAGCAGGTAGGAGAGCGTCTTGGTGCCGCCGGTGCCGCGCGTCATGATCGCGATGGGGTCGAAGACCTGCAGCAGCATGATCGAGGCGAGCAGCACGGCGATCTCGACGTACTGCCGCAGGTGGGGCAGCGTGATGGCGGTGAAGGTGCGGAACACGCCCGCGCCGTCCACGGCGGCCGCCTCAAGCACGTCCTTGTTCTGGGCCTGCAGGCCCGCGAGCAGGATGAGCATGGCGAACGGCGTGTACTGCCAGGTCAGCACGAAGATGATCGTGACGATCGGCACCTCGGTGTTCCACGCGACGGGCGGCAGCCCGACGAGGGACAGGCCCCAGTTGGCCATGCCGGTGGCGGCGTCGAGGATCGACCACTTCCACACGAGCGCCGCCGCGGCGGGCATGACGAGGAAGGGCGTGATCATGAGCGTGCGGGCGACGCCGCGGCCGACGAACTTCCGGTCGAGCAGCACGGCGAACAGCAGGCCGAGCAGCGTGGACAGCACCACCGACGTGCCGGTGACGGCGACGGTGGAGCCGAGCGAGGAGAGGAACGAGCCGTTGCTCAGCACGCGGGCGTAGTTGTCGAACCCGGTGAAGCCGCGGTCGCCGGGGCGCAGCATGTTCCAGCGCTGCAGGGAGTAGTAGATCGTCACGACGAACGGGATCTGGGTCAGGACGATCGAGGTGGCCAGTGCGGGCCACAGCAGGGCGCGGGAGACGGCGAGCTGCCGCCGCCTGCCGCCGGTGCTGCGCACGGGCTGCGGGGCCGGTCTCGCCGCCGGCGGGGACACGAGGGTGGTCATGAGAGCTCCTGGGGCTCGGCCTGCGGGCGCGGGGAGCCGTGCTCCCCGCGCCCGCGGTGCGGCTACTTCTGGGCGTCGCCCGCCTGCTGGGCGAGCTCCTGGGCGTTGTCGAGCACGGGGCCGAGCTCGCTGCGCCCGGCGAAGACGTCGGCCAGGTCCTGCGAGACCTGGTTCCCGAGGTCCTGGAACTCCGGGATCGTGACGTACTGGATGCCGGTCCACGGCTGGGGCGCGACGCCGGGCTGCTCCGGGTTCACCGCGAGCATGATGTCGCGCGTGATGGGCGCGAAGGCGGCGGCCGCCTCCTGGTACTCGGGGATCTCGTAGGTCGAGGTGCGGGCCCCCGGCGGCACGCGGCTCCAGCCGAGCTCCTCACCGACGAGCTGGTGGTACTCCTTGCTCGTGGCCCACTTCATGAACTCCAGAGCCTCGGCGCGGTGCTGCGTGGTCTCGGGGATCGCGAGGTTCCACGACCAGAGCCAGCCGGACTCCTCGGTCTCGACGACGGGCGCGTGGGCGTAGCCCATCTTGCCCGCGACCTGGGACGACTCGGGGTCCTCGAGCAGGCCGGCCGCGACGGTCGCGTCGACCCACATCGCCGAGCGGCCCTGGCTCACGTTGTTGAGGCACTCGGTGAACCCGGTGGACACCGGGTCGGACTCGCCGGCGTCCTCGACCAGGTCGACGTAGAACTGCACGGCCTCGGTGAACTCGGGCGAGCTGACCTGCGCGTCCCAGTTCTCGTCGAACCAGGTGCCGCCGAAGGTCTGCACCACCGTGGTCAGGGGCGCGAAGACCTCGCCCCAGCCCGGCTTGCCGCGCAGGCAGATGCCGTCGACCTCGTCGGAGTCGACCTCGCGGGCGATGTCCGCGACCTCCTGCCAGGTCGGGTGCTCCGGCACGGTGAGGCCGGCCTCGTCGAGGATCTCCTTGTTGTACATGAGCATCGAGGACTCGCCGTAGAACGGGACGGCGTACAGCGAGCCGTCCACCGTGAGCGCGTCCTTGACCGGCTGGAACAGGTCGTCGACGTCGTAGTCGGCGTCCGACTCGAGGTCCTGCGTGAGGTCGGCGAGCCAGCCGTTCTGCGCCCAGATCGGCACCTCGTAGGAGCCGACGGTGACGATGTCGTACTGGCCGCCGTCGGTCGCGACGTCCTTGGTGACGGCGTCACGCAGGTCGTTCTCCTCCATCTGGATGAAGTTGACCGTGATGTCGGGGTGCTCCTCCTCGAACGCGGACTTGAGCTCCTCCATGTCCTTCATCTGGGGGTTGTTGACGGTGGCGAGCGTCAGCTCGACCGGGCCGCCGTCCTCGCCCGAGGTGCCGCTGTTGCCGCCGCCGGCACCGGCACAGGCGGTGAGCGTGAGCGCCAGCACCGCGGCCGCGGCTCCGGCGGGCGCCGCCTTCCGGCGCGCAGTCTTCGTGAGCATCATTGCTTCGACCCTTTCGGTCACGTTGCGATCGTTCGTGTCACGTCGTCGTGAGGCGTGTCGTGTCGTGTGGCGCCCGCCCTGACCTGGGGAACGGTCCGGGTGGGCCACGGGATCGCCACATCGTGTTCCTGCCCCGGAACGGGGTCAACGAGGGTGAAATCGAAACGGTCAGGACCGCTGTGGTATCGCACAGGTGCGGGCACACCGGGCCCGCGCCCGTGCACACCGGGCGGCGGCGGACCAGGGCTCACCGGCGCGGTTCGAGGCCTTTCGACCGCGCCGACGGCGGGAAACCGCGTGCCGGACCGGGCACGAACTGCTCGTGCCGCAGGGCCGAACGGTCAGCCGTCCGCGGGGCCCGACCGCCCTCAGACCTGGACGATCTCGGCCCCGGCCGCGTGGAACGCCCGCGCCCGCGCCGCGCCGAGCTGGGTGCCGGTGATCATCGCCTCGAAGTCGTCGAGGCCGGCGAACCGCACGAAGCTCGTGACACCGAACTTGTGGTGCGCGCCGAGGAAGATGCGTCGCCGGCACACCTCGACCGCCGCGGCCTTGACGCTCGCGACGACCGGGTCCGGCGTGGTGAGGCCGTCCTCGACCGTGACGCCGTTGGCCCCGATCAGCCCCAGGTCGAGGCGGTAGGTGCGCAGCATGTCGACCGCCGACCCGTCGACGACGCCGAGCGTCTTGCCGCGCACCCGGCCGCCGATGATGATCACCTGCACGTTCGGTCGTGCGGAGAGCTCCGTGGCCACGGGCAGCGACGACGTGACGACCGTGAGCGGCCGGTCCTGCGGCAGCGCGCGGGCCGCCAGGAGCGGCTGGAACCCCTCGTCGACGAAGATGGTCTGCGCCTCGCCGATGCGCCGCGCGGCCTCGGCCGCGATGCGGGCCTTCTCCTCGGGGAAGCTCTCCTGGCGCTGCGAGAGCGCGGTCTCGAACGAGCTCGTCTCGACGGGGAACGCGAGCCCGTAGCTGCGCCGCACCAGCCCTTGTGCCTCGAGCCGGCGCAGCTCGCGCCGCACGGTCTCCTGCGAGACGCCGAGCATGCGCGCCGCCTGGCTGACCTCGATGCGCCCCTGCCGCCGTACGGCCGCGAGCAGCTCCATGGCGCGCTGCCGCCCGCTGCCCACCGGCAGTCCGCTCTCGTCGGCGGCGCCGGGCTCGGGCAGGGTCGACAGGGACGCGTCCCGCGCCATCGCCGGGCCTCCCGTCGTCGGTGTCGTGCTGGTGCTGGGCCTGGTGCTGAGTCTGGTGCTGAGTCTGCCGTGCACGGGCCGGGGAGGGAAGCCCGGACGGGCGAGCCGCGGCCCGGTGGACTCAGACCAGCGCGCCCGCGAGCACCTCGGCCGTCGCGCGGACGTCCGCCCAGCCGCGCGCCGTGCCGACGGCGTCGAGGTAGCGCAGCACGGTCGCGTGCCGGGCGAGGCTGCCCTCGACCGAGCCGGCGTAGCGGAGGTAGACCTCGCGGCCGCGGACCACCACCTGGTCACCGCCCCAGTCACGGCCGACGAGCGCGCGGCGCAGACGCGGCTCGGGCAGGTCGCGCACGAAGAGCACCTGCTGCGTGCCGGTGGCGCCCGGCGCGAACGGGCTGTTGCGCATCACCTCGCGCCACTGGGCGGAGGTCCGCACCAGCGCGGGCGACGCGGCCGCCTCCGCGCCGAGCGCGCGCAGCACGACGGCGTCGACCGAGCGCGCGACGGTGCCGGGGTCGACCTCGCCGTCGACGACGACGTCACCGGACCCGAGCACGGTCCACGTGCCGCCCGCGAGCGCCGGCTCCTCGCCGAGCGCCCCGCTCAGCGCCGCCACCAGCGTCTCCTGCTGCGCCCCGGCACCGACGGCGCCCGGCAGAACCACCCACCTCGACATGCGGGCGACGCTACCCCGCCCCGGGCCCGACGGGTCGGCGCACACTCCCGCGCGGCACCATCACGACGAACATGAAGTCGGTCTCGCCCGACGTCCCGTCCGCTCCCTCGCCGGGCACGGCCTCGAGCAGGTAGGCCGACCGGTCCGTGACGCGCGTCGACGCCGACGCGGCGACCTCGACCGGTGCGGCGCCCTCGGCGTCGGGCCGGATGCGCAGGGTGCCGCGCAGCACGTGCACCATCGTGTCGGGCGTGCCGGGGTCCGGCGACGTCCGGTAGGTGTCCCCGGCGACGAGGTGCCACTTCCACATCTCGACGGCGTACGGCTCGATCTCCACCGCCGTGAGCAGGTACGCCCAGCTCCCGGCCGGGGTCGACCAGACGAGCACGCCGTCGGGCGAGGCACCCTCCGGCGCGTCCTCACCGGTCACGCCGACGAGGGCGGCGAACGTGGTGCCGAGCGCGGAGGCGATCCGGTCGACCGTGGCGAGGCTGGGGTTGGCCTGGCCGAGCTCGATCTGGGTGAGCATGCGCCGGCTCACGTCGCTCAGCTCGCCGAGCTGCGCCACGCTCAGCCCGCCCTCCGACCGCAGCGCGCGGATGCGCCTGCCGACGGCGACCGCCACCTCGGGCCGGATCCGTTCCGCCATGCGTCCTCCGATATCGCGTCGACCTCACCGAGGGATGAGCACTATAGTGCTCACATCAGTCCTTCGCCTCGACGGCCGGCCGGCAGCCGACCGTGCGGGCATCCTACGGAGACAGGGCGGCATCTCTCATGGCGGTGACCCCGGCGTCCTCGCCGGCCCGAACTCCTCAGGCGCAGGCGCACGGCCGCTGGGCCGTGCTCCGCTGGCAGGCGGGGTACGCCACGCTCGGCGTGCCGCAGGCCGCCGCGCCCATCGCCTTCGCGCTGCTCGCCCTGCCGGTCACCGGCTCGGCGGAGGCCGGCGCCGGGCTCGTCACGGCGATGACGGCGGCCCAGATCGTCGCCGCCGTGCCCGTGTCCCGCCTGGGCCGCCGGCTGAACGCCGTGCACTACCTGCGCCTGCTGGTCGCCGTCCGCGCGGTCGCGCTGGCCGTGTTCACCGCGCTGGCCGGTGCGGGCGCCCCGTACCCGCTGCTGGTCGCCGCCGTCGTCGCGGCGGGCGTGGTCAACGGCGCGGCGTACGGGTACCAGCGCACGCTGCTCAACCACCTCGTGGAGCCGCGCGGGCTCCCCCGCGCGCTGGGCGTCGCCGCGACGCTCAACGAGGCGACGTTCGCCCTGTCCCCCGTGCTGGCGTCCGTGCTCGGCGCGGTCTCGCCGGTCGGGGCGATGGCGCTGGTCACCGCGCTCGGCGTCGCCCCGCTGCTGCTCATGCCGTCCGTTCCGGAGGCCCGGGGCGCGAGCCCGGACGACGACGCCTCCCGTCGCGCGGGCGGGCGCATCCCCGGGGCCGCCTACGTCTGGCTGCTGGGGGCGCTGGCCGGTGCGGGGGCGGTCGCGTCGGTCGAGATCGGCGCCGTCTCGTTCGCGCTCCGGTTCGGCCTCGGCGCGCAGTGGGCCTTCCTCTTCGCGCTCGTGCTGTGCCTCGGGTCGGTGACGGGCGGCGTCGTCGTGAGCGTCCGCAACCGGGTGCCCGGGCCGTGGCAGGTCGTCGCCTTCCTGGCCGCGACGGCGGCCGGCTCGTCGCTCGTGCTGCTCGGCGGCCACCTCGCCGTCGCGCTGACGGGGGCGGCGGTCATCGGGTTCTTCCTGCCCCAGCTCGGCACGTTCTACTCGCTCGAGCTCGACCGGATCGCCCCGCCCGGGCGCCGCGCGGAGCTGTTCGCGCTGCTGCGCACCGCGACGTCGCTCGGCATCGTCGTGGCGAGCGCCCTCCTGGCCGCCCTCGGCCTGCGCGCCGCGCTGGTCGGCACGCTGGCCCTGCTCGTGGTGTCGCTCGCCGTGATGGTGGTACGGGCGGCGCGGGAGACGCGCGTAGCGTGACCCCGTGATCGAGGTTCCGGAGACGTTCCGCGCGATGCCGCGCTGGTGGGCGGCATCCCCCGAAGAGCGGGAGTGGCTCGCCGGGCTCCCGCACCGGGTCGCCACCTGGTGCGCGCGCTGGGAACTGACGGTCGACGGGCCGGCCCGGCACGGCTCGAACGCCCTGGTCGTCCCGGTGCTGCACGCGGACGGACGTGCCGCCCTGCGCCTCGCTCCCCCGGGCGACGACACGGCGGCCCTCTCCGCCGCGCTCCGCTTCTGGCGCGGTCACGGCGTCGTGACCGAGCTCGCCGCCGACGCCGGGCAGGGCGCCCTGTTGCTCGAACGCCTCGATGCCGACCGGCCGCTCACCGCGGAGCCGCTGGGGGTGGCGTTTCCCGCGATCGGCCGGATCGCGCGCCGGCTGGCCGTCCCGGCGGGCGACGACGTCGCACCGGGCCTCGACAGTGCCACCGACGAGGTGGCCGCACGGGCCGACGACCTGATCGGCGCCTGGGAGCGGCTGGGCCGCCCGTTCGACCGCACGGTGATCGACACGGCCGCGGACGCGGCGACGGTCGTCCTGGCCGGACGACGCGACCCGGTGGCCGTCGACACGGACCTGCACTTCGGCCAGGTGCTGCGGGACGCAGACGGGCGCTGGTGCGTCGTCGACCCCGTCCTGCGGCGGGGCGATGCCGAACGGACGGCGGTCGAGGTCCTTTGGCACCGGGTGGACGAGATGACCGACCGCGAGATCCCGTCCTGGTTCGACGTGCTCGTCGAGGCGGCGGAGCTCGACCCGGACCTGGCGCGTGCGTGGGCGCTGTGGCGGGTGACGGAGTACCGGCTGTGGGGCCTCGAGCACGGCCTGACCCTGGACCCGGCCCGGTGCGCGCGGGTGTCGGAGGCGCTCGGGGGGCGCCGTCAGGCTAGGCGGCGCCCCCCGCCAGCGTCATGACGCGCGACCGGTACCAGAGCAGGGGGTCCTGGCCGGCGTCGGACTCGACCGACCCGACGCGCAGCACGACGATGTCGTGGTCGCCCGCGGGGTAGACGTCCTCGGTGGTGCACTCCAGGGCGACCGGCGCGCCGTCGAGGAACAGGGCGCCGCTGGGCAGCACGCGCGTGCCGACGCCCTCGAACCGGCGCGCCCTGTCCCGGCACGCGAGCCGGCGCACGACCGCGGCATGCCGCTCGCCGAGCACCGAGACGCCGATGGACGGCGCGGTCGCGAGCGTCGGCCACGTGGTCGAGCTGCGCTGCACGGCGAAGAGCACGAGCGGCGGGTCCTCGGAGACACCGACGGTGAACGACGAGGCGACCAGCACCGTCGGAGCGCCGTCGACCACGGCGGCCAGCGCCGCGATCCCGCTGGGGTAGCGCGCGAACGTGTCGCGGATGGAGCGCGGGTCGTCAGTCGGCACGGACACCGCCGTCCCGCTCGTGCTCGGCCCGTTCGTGCTCAGCGGCCAGCAGGTCGAGCAGGCCGGGGAACCGGGCGTCCACGGCGGCACGCCGGAGGCTGATCCCCTTGCGGTTGCCGTAGTTGACCTCCTCGACCAGGCCGACGTCGCGCAGCGTGCGGAAGTGGTGGGTCCGCGTCTGCTTGCTGATCGGCAGGTCGAACGAGGTGCAGGTCCGTTCGGGGTCGGACCGGTCGGCCGCCAGCTCCATCATCACCGCGCGCCGGTGCTCGTCCGCGAGCGCCCGGAGCACGGCGCCGAGGTCGAGCCGCACGTCCGTGGCGACCAGGGTCTCCTGCGCTGTCACGTCCACCTCCTGTGTCAGGGACGACTGTCAAGTACGACTTGCATCGTACCTCGCGCTCATGCTACCCGTTAGGTCCCATCATTTTCGTACCTGCCACGCAAAGAGAGATCCGTGCCCACCAGCCACCCCCGCCGCTGGGGCTTCCTGTCGTTCGGCCACCACCAGGACGTACCCGGCTCGCAGGCCCGCACCGCCCGGGAGGCGCTCGTCCAGGCCGTCGAGATCGCCGTCGGCGCGGAGGAGCTCGGTCTCGACGGGGCCTGGAGCCGCGTGCACCACTTCCAGCACCAGTTCGCGAGCCCGTGGGCGCTGCTCGGCGCCCTCGCCGCGCGGACCAGCGGGATCGAGCTCGGCACGGCCGTGATCGACATGCGCTACGAGAACCCGCTCCAGGCGGCCGAGCTCGCTGCCGCCGCCGACCTCCTGAGCGACGGCAGGCTCCAGCTCGGTCTGAGCCGTGGCTCGCAGGAGCCGGCGCTGCGCGGGTACGAGGCCTTCGGGTACCACCCGGCCGGCGGGGAGCATCCCGGCGACATGGCCCGGGAGCACACGCGCCTGTTCCGGGCCGCCGTCGCGGGCGAGCCGCTCGCCGTCACGGACCCGGCGGAGACCGGTGTCCGGGCACCGCTGCCCCTCACCCCGCACGCGGCGGGGCTCGCGCAGCGCCTGTGGTGGGGCTCGGCCACGCGGGACAGCGCGCGGTGGGCGGGCGAGCACGGCTACCACCTGCTCAGCAGCACGCTGCTCAGCGAGGACACGGGCGTGCCGTTCACGCAGCTCCAGGCGCAGCAGATCCGGCTGTTCCGCGCGGCCTGGGACGAGGCCGGGCACCCGGGCGCGCCGCGCGTCGCCGTCGTGCGCACGGTGCTGCCGATCGTCACCGCGCAGGACGAGGCGCTCTTCGGCCGGTCCCGCTACGGCGCGGTCGAGCAGGTCGGCGTGCTGGGCGGAGCCGTCTCGCGGTTCGGCCGCAGCTACGTCGGCGAGCCGGACCGGATCGTGGCGGACCTGCGCGCCGACGAGGCGGTGCAGGACGCCGACACGCTGCTGCTCGCGATCCCGAACCTGCTGGGCGTCGACACCAACCTGCGGCTGCTGGAGACCGTCGTGCAGCAGATCGCCCCGGAGGTGTGACCGTTGCACTGTGCCCACTCGCTCTCGAGGCCGACGTTTCTCGGCTTTGCGGCCCGTCAAAGCCGAGAAACGTCGGCTTCGAGGACGAGCCGCACGAAGGACATCGTTCGCGACCACCTCTCCCGCCGTGATCTGGCCGGACGAGCACCGACCCGCCGCGGCGCTCAGCCGCCCGTCAGCCGGATCAGACCCGCCGCCGTGGTGCGGAAGCCGCAGGACTCGAGGTAGAACCGCTCGAGGTGCGGCTCGAAGTCGACGTGCAGCCACTCGCACCCGGCGGCCCTCGCACCCTCGGCCGCGCAGCGCACGACGGCGGTGCCGATCCCCTGCCGCTGCCGGTTCGGGTGCGTCGCGGTGTCGACGAGGAAGGCGTGGCGGGCGCCGTCCCAGGCCACGTTCACGAAGCCGACGAGCCCACCGTCGGCCGCCCGGGCGGTGACCCAGCCGAGCGAGTGCGGCCGCACCCTGTCCCACCAGCCGGGCTCCGGGGTCCCGCCGGAGGAGGCGACGAGCTCGGCGGCCTCGTCGTCGGTCACCTCGTCGCGCCACCGGATCACCAGGTCGTCCGTCATGCCGCCACCTCCGGGGCAGAGCCCAGCAGGATCCGGACGTACGCGTCCAGCCGCGCGCCCACCACCCGCGCCGTCAGGTCCGGACGGCCCACGCCGCGCCACTGGGCCGACACCTCGGCCACCTCCTCCGACGACGCCATCGCGTCCCGCACCAGCCAGTACCGCCGGTCGGCCGGGTTCGCCGCGAGCACGCCGCCCGCGCGCTCGTACTCCTCGACGAACCGCAGGCCCCACGACGGCCCGTGCAGCAGCGCGAGGTTCACGGCGCAGTGCGCGACGTCGAGGTCGGCCGGCCCCCACGACGCGGTCGCCCAGTCGACGACGCCGGCGATGTCAGCCGCGCCCGAGCCCGCGAAGAGCACGTTCCCCGGCTGGAAGTCGCGGTGCAGGAACCGGCTCTCGAACGCGGGCCACGGACGACGGATCACCTCCCGCGCCGCCGCCCACGCGGCCTCGTCGGCGCCGGGCGGGGTGACGACCGTGTCCGCCGTCGTCAGTGTCACGGCCTCCCGCGGACGCCGCGCGGGCCGCACGGCGTGGATCCGCACGAGCTGCCGGGCCAGCGGCGGGACGCGGGCGGCGACGCCGTCGTCGGTGAAGACCGGCCGGCCGGGCAGGTGCGCCATGAGGAGCGACGGGTGCTCGCAGTGCGCGGCGGCCGCGTCGACGCCGAGGAGGCCCGGCGCGGTGACGGCGCCGTCCGCGAGCTCGGTCAGCGCGTGCGCCTCCCGCTCGAGCGCGTCGCGCGCGGTGACCAGCCGGTCCGGCGCGACGAAGCTGCGCAGCACCAGCGCGCGCGTCGCGCCGTCGGCCGCGGACACCGTCAGCCGGAGCACCCGGGCCGTGAACCCGCCGTGCAGGGGCTCGACGGCGGTGACGTGCTCGCCGGCGGCGAGGTGGCCGTGGACCCAGGCCCGCGTCCGCGGCGGGAGGGGTCCGGCACCGGCCGGGGTCTCGGTCTCCATCCCGTCACCCTCCGGGGACGACGACGCGGCGGCAAGGTCTTTTCGGCACCTACGCCAGCACCACCACACCCGGCCCGTGCACCGTGACCGTCGTCCCGTCGCCCGCCCGGCCCACGCGGGCCCGCCGGCCGCCGAGCACCGCGTTCGAGTCGAGCACGACGCGCGCCCCCGCGCGCTCCACCGGCACGGACACGGTGCCCTCCCCCGGCACCAGCACGACGGCGACCCGCCCGCCGCCCGCGACGGCGCCACGGGTCATGACGAGCGCGCCGTCGTGCACGGCGGCGGTCGTGGCGCGCCGGTCGCCCGACGCGACGGCCGCCTCGCCGCGCCGCAGGCTGATCAGCGCGCGGTACAGCTCGAGCATCTGGCGGCCGGGGCCGGTGTCAGCCTCGGACCAGTCCAGGCGGGACGCCTCGACGGTCGACGGCGCCTGCGGGTCGGGCACCTCGACGTCGGCCCCGTACAGGTCGGCCCAGCCGTGGCCGCCGAACTCCGCGGCCCGGCCCCGCGAGACCGCCTCGGCGAGCTCGGGCTCCTCGTGGTCGGAGAAGTACAGGAACGGCGTGGTCGCGCCCCACTCCTCGCCCATGAACAGCATCGGCGTGCCCGGGCCGAGCAGCACGACGGCGGCGCTGACGGCGAGCGCCCCCGGCGCCAGCACGCGCGAGGGCCGGTCGCCCAGCGCGCGGTTGCCGACCTGGTCGTGGTTCTGGGAGAAGACGACGAAGCGCCGCCCGTCGAGGTCGTCGGGCACCGGATGGCCCCAGGGCCGGTCGCGGAAGGTGGACCACGAGCCGTCGTGCACGAAGACGTCGGTGAGGGCCGTGGCGAGCGTCTCCGGCGCGCCGAAGTCGACGTAGTACCCCTGTCGCTCGCCCGTGACCAGCGCGTGGAGGGCATGGTGCACGTCGTCTGCCCACTGCGCGGTCATGCCGTAGCCGGGGCGGCCGTCGACCGAGGACGCGGTGGGCGTGACGGTCCGCGGGTCGTTGGCGTCCGACTCGGCGACGAGCGACAGGGGGCGGCCGACGTCGGCGGCGAGCGCGGCGACGGCGTCGGACAGCTCGGCGAGCAGGTGCCGGGGCGAGTCGTCGACGAGGGCGTGCACGGCGTCGAGCCGCAGCGCGTCGACGTGGAAGTCGCGGAACCAGCGCAGCGCCTTCTCGACGACGAAGGCCCGCACCTGCTCGGACCCCTCGCCGTCGAGGTTGACTGCCGCGCCCCAGGGCGTCTGGTGCCGGTCGGTGAAGTAGGGGCCGAACTCGGCGAGGTAGTTGCCGGACGGCCCGAGGTGGTTGTCGACGACGTCGAGGCAGACGGCGATCCCGCGGACGTGCGCGGCGTCGACGAACCGCTGCAGCGCGGCCGGGCCGCCGTACGGCCCGTGCACGGCCCACAGCGCGACGCCGTCGTAGCCCCAGCCGTGCCGCCCGCCGAACGCGGCGAGCGGCATGAGCTCGACCATGTCGACGCCGAGGTCGGCGAGGTGGTCGAGGCGGCCGGCCGCGGCGTCGAGGGTGCCCTCGGGCGTGAACGTGCCGACGTGCAGCTCGTAGACGACGGCGCCGCGCACGTCGCGGCCGCGCCAGTCGGCGTCGGACCAGGCGTGGGCCGTGGCGTCGAAGGTGCGGGACAGTCCGTGCACGCCTGCGGGCTGCCACGGGCTGCGCGGGTCGGGTCGCGCCGGGCCGCCGTCGAGGGAGAAGGCGTAGTCCGTACCGGGCGGCAGGGCGCGCCCGGCCTCCCACCACCCGTCGCCGACGGCGGCCAGCGGCTCGGCCGTGCCGGACCCGGGGAGCACCAGGTCGACCCGCGCGGCGCGCGGCGCCCAGACCCGGGTCATGCCCCGGCCCCGGGCTCGGCCACCAGCAGCGCGACGGGTGAGTCCCCGAGCAGGTCCGCCACCGCCGTCGTGCCCGGCGCTGCCGGCGATCCCGTGAGCACCGATCTCCAGGCCGTGCCGGGCGGCGGGTCCGGGAGCACGACGGCCGCCTCGGCGCCGGGCGGGTCCGCGAGCCGCGTCGCGACGACGGCCACGCGCGGGCCGCCCGCGTCGGTCCGGACGAACCCGACGGCCCGTCCGGTCGTCACGGGCAGCGGCTCGTACCCGGCGTGCTCGCCGACGAACGCGTCCGGGTGGGTGCGCCGCAGCCGCAGCACGGCGGCGGTGAGGGCGAGTTTCTCCTCCGCGAGACCGGCCGGGTCCCGCCCGTCGTCGAGGGCGCCGAGCGTGCCCGCGAGCGCCTCGAGGTCGACGGGCCGCCGGTTGTCGGGGTCGACGAGCGACGTGCCGGTGACCTCCGTGCCCTGGTAGACGTCGGCGACGCCGGGGACGGTGAGCTGGAGCAGCTTGGTCGCGAGCACCGAGCGCCGCACGGTCGGCGTGACGCGCTCGACCCAACCGGTGAGCGCCGTGACGACCTCGGGGTGGGTGAGCAGCGCGGTCGCGTACGCGAGGAGCTCGTCCTCGCGCGCCTCGTCGGGGCCGGTCCAGGTGGTCCAGGCCTTCTGCTCGCGCGCCGCCTTGAGCAGGTAGGCGGTGAGCCGCTCGACGTCGATGGGGCCGTCGGGCGTCCAGGTGCCCGCGAGCGTCTGCCAGAGCAGGTTCTCGGTGCGTCCGTCGAGGTCGACGGGGCGCAGGTCCGCCGTCGCGGCGCGCAGGTGCCGGACGAGCGCGACCCACTCGTCCGCGTGCGCGCTGATCGCCCCGATGCGGGCGCGCACGTCCTCGCCGCGCTTGCTGTCGTGGGTCGCGCCGGCGGTCATCGTCGCGGGCCACGACGCGACGGTGCGGCGCGCGTGCTCGTGCAGCTCGTCGGCCCCGACACCGAAGCGGTCGGCGGGCGCGCCCACCTCGCACAGGCTCACGAGGTGGGTCCAGCGGTAGTAGGCGGTGTCCTCGACACCCTTGGCCATGACGGCGCCGCACACCTGCGGGAAACGGACGACGAGCTCGGCCCGCCGCTGGTCGCCCTGCCGGCCGGCGGACCCGGCCTCACGCCCGAGCACGAGGTCGACCACGAGGTCGAGCGTGTCGTGCCGGTCGGGGTCGAGGCGCGTGCGGGCGACGTCGGCCGCCTCGCGCACGACCCGCTCGGCCTCGGGCGGGGGCTGCTCCCCCGGCACGACGTAGGCGCGGTACCGGGCGAAGGCGACGACGAGCTCGACGACGCAGTCGTGCAGCGACCGGAACGTGTGGTCGCGCAGCCGAACGTCCTGGCGGCAGATGTCGGCGAGCATCGTGGTGAGCAGGTGCGCCTCCGCGTACAGGGAGGTCGCGACGATCTGCCGCTTGGCCTCCTCGACGACGTCGTCGAGGCTCGCGCGCTCACCGGTCACCTCGTGCTGGAGGGCGGCCAGCGGCGCGGCGCCGTGCGGGTCGACCTGCAGGGCGTGCAGGCGCCAGGCGGTGTCGTAGCCGGTGGTGCCCGCGACGGGCCAGTCGTCGGGCAGCTCCTCGTCGCCCTCGAGGATCTTCTCGGCGACGACCCACGCGCCGCCGGTCGCCTCGTGCAGCCGGCGCAGGTAGCCGCGGGGGTCGGCCAGCCCGTCGGGGTGGTCGATGCGGAACGCGTCGACCACGCCCGCGTGGAACAGCTCGAGCAGCAGGGCGTGCGTGGCGTCGAAGACCTCGCGGTCCTCGACCCGGATGCCCGCGAGCGTGCCGACGTCGAAGAACCGGCGGTAGTTGAGCTCCTCGTCCGCGACGCGCCAGTACGCGAGCCGGTAGTGCTGGCGGCCGACGAGCTCGGCGAGCGGCAGGTCCTCGGTCTCGGGTCGCACCGGGAACACGTGCTCGTGGTAGCGCAGCACGGGCCGCTCGGTGTCGTCGCCCGGCACGACGGCGCGGTCCAGGACGAGCTCGCCCGCCGCGAGCACCGTCCCGATCCGTGCGCCGAGCACGGGCATGAGCAGGCCCTCGCCCTCGGCCAGGTCGACGTCGAACCAGCGCGCGTAGGGCGAGGCCGGTCCGTGCTCGAGCACCGACCACAGCGCGCGGTTGTGCCACGCGGGCGTGGGCACGGCCATGTGGTTCGGCACGACGTCGACGACGACGCCCATCCCCCGCGCGTGCGCCGCCGCCGCGAGCCGCTCGAGCCCGGACCGCCCGCCGAGCACGTCGCTGATCCGGGTGTGGTCGACGACGTCGTAGCCGTGGGTCGAGCCCGGCGCGGCCTGCAGCACGGGCGAGAGGTACAGGTCGGTGACGCCGAGCGCGTCGAGGTAGGGCAGCGCCTTCTCGGCGTCGGCGAACGTCAGGTCGGGCCCGAGCTGCAGCCGGTAGGTGCTGACCGGGGTCCTGCGGCCGGGTCCGGGAAGGTGGGTGTGCACGGTGCCTCCGTCGCTCGGCGGGTGTCGGCCTTCACGGTAGGCGGGCGCCGGGTCGCTCGCCCGGGAAGAGGCACCCGGTTGACCGGCCCCCGCGCAAGGTCGACGTGGGCGACCCGTCGGTGACCGACCTCTTCACGCCGGACGCGGTGATGTTCTACCCGAAGTTCGGCTACGCCCGGGGGCCCGCGCAGATCGCGGTCTTCGCCCGAGGCCTGGCCCGGGGCATCGCCGAGCTCGGGCACGAGATCGACGGGTTCACCGTGCTCTCGTCCGGCGACCACGTGATCGTCGAGGGCGTGGAGCGCGGGACGACGACGTCCGGCGTCACCTTCCCCGACGGCGAGTCCACGTACGGCCTGTTCTGCAACGTGTTCGAGTTCGAGGGCGAGCTCATCACGCGCCTGCACATCTACGTGGACCCGGACTTCGCGGCCACGGACGAGGACGGCGTGGCCTGGGGCCGGTCGGTGCGGGAGGACATCGCGAACCTGTGACCGGGAGCGCCGGGAGGCGGCCTACCGTGCCGCCATGACCGACGAACAGACCGAGCTGCCCGGCGACCCCCGGGGCGTGTGGCAGCGGGAGGCCGCGCGGGACGCCCCGGCTGACGACGTGTGGCTGCCCGCGCCCGAGGACCTGGCGCCCTGGGACACCCCGGAGGCGGTCGACGCCCACTACGCTCCGCTGCCGGCCTGGTGGCAGCGCTGGCTCCTGGTGATCCTCTACACCGTCGTCGCCGGCATCGCCGTCGCGTCAGCCCTGCCGGACGTGCTGCCGGACGACGGGACCCCCGTCCGGCCGGTCGCCGCCGTGCTCGCCGGCCTCCTCGGCGCCGGGATCGTCGTCGCGGTCGCCGTCGGCGTCGTGCTCGAGGTCCGCCACCGCCGCACGCGCGGCGCCGAGCTGCGCCGCGTGACCGCGCTGCTGCGCGAGCGCGCGATCCCCGTCTGGGCGGTGCTCGAGAACCGCGTCCGTGTGTCCGGGAGCGGGGACACCGTCTACGACCTGCAGCTCGTGTTCGACCTGCGGGTCCCCCGCGGGACGCTCGCGCTCCAGCACCGCGTGGCGGCCGCATGGCTCGACGCCGTCGCCCGCTCCGGCGAGAGCCTGCCGACGGAGTTCGCGTGGGACGCGCCCGTGCACGGCGCCGACGTCTTCGGCGAACCGATGCGCGGCGTGTGGATCTGGTCGAAGGGGTCGGTGCTGCCGATCCAGACGCTCGGGCTGGCGGTGGACGACCCACGGGAGACCGACGTGCTGGGGCCGGAGAACGTCGTCTTCCTCAGGAACCAGCCGAGGGAGCTGCGCCGTCGGTCGAGGATCGACTGACCTGCTCGGCGACGGCCGCCCGGTCGATCATCGACCGTACCGCGGCGATGCGCCCCTCCCGGTAGCGGTAGAACACGTGCTCGGCGAAGCGGACCCGTACCCCGCCGACGGCGATCCCGAGGAACTCCCCCGGCGGCGCCGTGTCGAACACGAGCCGGCACGCCACCTGGTCACCCGCCGCGACCAGGAGCTCGGGCACGTACCGCAGGTCGGGCGCCGCGGCGACGTCGGCGGCGACGAGGTCGGCGTACTGCTGCCGCGTCAGGGTCTCATCGTTGTACGTGAGCTCGTCGTGCACGTGGTGCACGAGGTCGTCGAACCGGCGCTCGTCGAGCACCGTCAGGTAGGCGCGGTACCGCGCCTCGAGGTCCGTCCCGTCCTGCGTCATCACGCCACCCCCGCGTCGTCTGCGTCGTCGTGCGCCACTGTACGGGCCGCCGGTGACATCCCGGCGGCGTCCCCGGATCACGCCAGCGCCTGGTTGCCCACCACCTCCAGCAGCCGCAGCCGGTCGGCCGTCTCGCTGCCCTCCGCGACGCTGAACGCCATGATCCGCAGGTCCGCCCCGAGCGCGGCGAGGACGTCGCAGTCGAGGGTGAGCTCGCCGACGCTCGCGTGCCGGACCGTCTTGGTCAGGGGCTCGTGGGTGCCGACCACCCCGGAGTCCCAGAGCCGCGCGAAGTCGGCGCTCCGGTCGCGGAGTGCGGCGACCAGCGCCGCCAGCCCGGCGTCCTTCGGGTAGCGGGCCGACGCCGCCCGCAGGTCGGACACGAAGGCCGCACGGTGCCCCGTCTCGCGGCTCACCGCCTGGGGGTACCCGGCCGGCGGCTCGACGAACGACCACCACACCGCGTTCCGCCCGAAGCCGCGGGGCGACGGCGGGTCGCCGAACAGCGCGGCCCACAGCGGGTTCCACGTGATGAGGTTCCAGGCGGCGTCGTACACGCTCAGCGGCGTGCCGGTAAGACGGTCGAGCAGCCGCTGGACGCCCGCGGGCACGTGGTCGGAGACCTGACCGGGGCCGGGCACCGCCTGACCGGCGAGCACGAAGAGGTGCTCCCGCTCCGCCGTCGTCAGCCGCAGCGCGCGAGCCAACGCCGACAGCACCTGCGGGGACGGGTTGGTCGCCCGGCCCTGCTCGAGCCGCACGATGTAGTCGACGGACAGCCCGGCGAGCCGGGAGAGCTCCTCGCGTCGCAGGCCCGGCGCCCTGCGGACGCCGTCGACGGACAGCCCGACGTCCGCGGGCGTCGTGCGGTCACGCCACGCGTGCAGGGCCCTGCCGAGGTCCGTGGTCCCGGTCATCCCCCCCAGTATCGACGTCGGCGCGCTCCGCAGCCTGGTACTGCCGGTCCACCTGCTGCGGCGTGCTCTGGCTCGCCCGTCGGCGCGCCGCGCAGGCTGGACGGACCGGCGCCGGGACCAGCCCGCCGCCGCGCACCGAAGGAGCACGCTTGTGAAGTACCGCACGCTCGGGCGGACCGGCATCGAGGTCAGCCCCTACGCACTCGGCACGCTCATGTTCGCCGGCCAGATGGGCAACGACCCGGACGAGTCGGTCCGGATCATCCACAAGGCGCTCGACGCAGGGATCAACCTCGTCGACACCGCGGACCGCTACGGAGACTCCGAGGAGATCGTCGGGCGAGCGCTCAAGGGCCGACGCGACGAGGTGGTCCTCGCCACCAAGGTCGGCCTGCCGATGGGCGAGGGGCCGAACCAGCAGGGCGGCTCCCGCCGCTGGATCACCCGCGCCGTCGAGAGCTCGTTGCGCCGCCTCGGCACCGACCACATCGACATCTACCAGCTCCAGCGCCCCGACCCGCGTACCGACCTCGAGGAGACGCTCTCCGTCCTGTCCGACCTCGTCCGGGCGGGCAAGGTCCGCGCGATCGGCTCCTCGACCACGCCCGCCGAGATGATGGTCGAGGCCCAGTGGGTCGCTGAGCGTGCGGGTCTGCAGCGCTTCCGCACCGAGCAGCCGCCCTACTCCATCCTCAACCGCGGCATCGAGCGCGACGTGCTGCCGACCGCGCAGCAGTACGGCATGGGGGTGCTCGTGTGGGGTCCGTTCGGCCAGGGGATGCTCACCGGCCGCGTGCGCAAGGGCGGCGACAACGACCTGCGGCGTGCCCGGTTCTCGCGCCACCTCACCGACGAGCGCCGCATCGACGTCGTCGAGCAGCTCGTCCCGCTCGCCGCGGAGGCCGGCCTGCCGATGACGCACCTCGCCATGGCGTTCGCCGTCGCCCACCCGGGCGTCACCTCCGCCCTGCTCGGCCCGCGCACCATGGAGCACCTCGACGACCTGCTGGCCGGGGCCGACGTGGAGCTGTCGGACGACATCCTCGACCGCATCGACGAGATCGTCCCGCCGGGCACCGACGTCACCCGCCTCGACCAGGAGTACAAGCCGCCGGCCCTGCTCGACGCACGCCTGCGCCGTCGACCGGCCGGGGACCGCGCCGCGGTCTGAGCCGGGTCGTTCGAGCTCGTCGAGCGGGCGGGGAGCTCCGCGGCGGCGCGCGGTCCGCGCTGGAGCTCCTCCGCCGCGGCTGATGCGCCACGGCCGCAGGATCACACGGGCAATCGGTGGGCCCGGAGGGATTCGAACCCCCGACATCCACGGTGTAAACCGTGGAAGTTGCCCTGACCTGCACAGACACCCCTCGGAAACCTGCTCGTGGGCATCCCACGGGCATCCGGGGTTCATGTGCTGATGCATGGTGTCAGGCTCCCATGCGGACGCAGCGTTCTGCCGGTTCCGCAACGGCTGTGCTCGCGTGTCGCCCAGATCCAAGACAACCTCGCTGGACAACACACCTAGGGCCTGTTTGAGATTGTGGTCGTGACCTGGTGTTTCGGCATGATCCGGGGTCGTGGGTGACGCGGAGCGGCATGATCTGAGCGATGTGGCCTGGGCAGTGCTCGAGCCGTTGCTGCCGGTCAAGGCCCGCGGCCGCAGGCCGCGGGCGTTACGTCGACAGATCGACGGGATCCGGTTCCGGACCCGGACCGGTTGCCCGTGGCGGGACGTGCCGAGCGAGTACGGACCGTGGCAGAGCGTCTACTCCCGGTTCCGGGACTGGCAGCTGGACGGGTCCTGGGACCTGATCGCTGACCGGCTGCGCACCGCCGCCGACGGTGCGGGCCTGATCGAATGGGAACTGAACCTGGACTCCACGATCACCCGTGCGCACCAGCATGCCGCCGGGGCTCGCCGGGACCCGGACGCGCAGGCTGAGCCCCCGCACGGGCCCGTCCGATCAGAGCCGGCCGATCACGGGCTGGGCAGGTCACGTGGTGGGCTGAGCACCAAGATCCACGCCGCGGTCGAACAGGGCCAGAAGCTGATGGGCATGGTCGTCACGGCCGGGCAGCGTGGAGACAGCCCGCAGTTCGGCCCGGTGCTCGAGCAGGTCAGCGTCAAACGTCCTTCGAAGGTCGGGCGGCCGCGCACGAGACCGGAACGGGTCCGGGCAGACAAGGCCTACGCCTCGGCAGGCAACCGGGCCTTGCTGCGCCGGCGCGGTATCCGCGCGACGATCCCTGACAAGAAGGACCACGCCGCCCACCGGCAGGCGAAGGGCTCGGCTGGTGGGCGCCCACCGAAGGTCGACTACGAGGACTACAAGAAGCGGCACGCGGTGGAGTGCATGTTCAACCGCCTCAAGCGCTGGCGAGCAATCGCCACCCGGTTCGACAAGTTGCAGGTCCGCTACGAAGCGAGCGTGACGGTCGCAGTGATCGACGACTGGGTCAAAGCGCTCGTGAGGGCCGCCTGAGTGCTGGCATCCTGGGGTCGTGACGTTCTACGCCGACACCGAGAGCGGCATCCGGCTCCAGGACCCGACACGCAACGACCTGCTCGACCTGATCGACGGGCTCAACGACGCCGACAACACCTTCATCGTCGTCCATCCACCCGTTGACGACGCCGAGTGGTTCATCTCAGTCTCCAAGAACATCGGCACATTCGGCGGCTACGAACTGGATTGGCACGACCCCCGGACCGCAGAACGCACAACGACCACCGCGGCGACCCCGACCACCATCGCCGACGACGTCCTAGCCTGGACCCACCAACGCTGACCCAATCTCAAACACGCCCTAGTGCGGTCGGGTCGCTGCCCGCCGAGCTCACGGCGACCACGACCGGTGGCGACGTCGTCCGGCTGGACCGGGTCCAGCTCGGGCACGCCGCCACGATCATCACAACCGGGTCACGCACCACCGGTGTGGGGCGGGACGGGGTCCTGGTCGCACTGATGGCGGCGCTGACCGAGTCGCACCTGCGGATGCTGGCCAACCCGGGCGCTTACCCCGACTCCACGACCTACCCGCACGACGGGACCGGTCAGGACCACGACAGCCTCGGCCTGTTCCAGATGCGCCCGGCGGCCGGGTGGGGAACCGTCGCCCAGCTCATGGACCCCACCTACCAGGTAGCAGCGTTCTTGGGCGGACCCACCGGCCCCAACCACGGCTCACCCCGCGGCCTGCTCGACATCCCCGACTGGCAGCAACTGCCCAAGGGCGCCGCCGCACAAGCAGTCGAGGTCTCGGCGTTCCCGGACCGGTACGCCCAGCACGAACCCGTCGCCCGCGCCATCCTCGAACGGCTCACCACGTCACCCGGCCCGGGCACACCCGACGGTGGGAGTGGCACACCGGTGTCGTCGCGTGTGGTGTTCCCGCTGCCGGCCGGCACCTGGACACGCGCCTCCAGGTTCGGGACGCGGACCCACCCCGTGACCGGGGTGCGGACCCTGCACGCGGGTGTCGATTACGCCGCCCCCGCCGGCACCCCGATGCTCGCGCTGGCCGACGGAGTCGTCTCCTACGCGGGCCCGGACCCCCGCGCGGGCAACCTGCTCGTCATCGACCACACCCTCACGGGCTCCGACGGCCCGCAGCGGATGGCCTCCGCGTACGCGCACCTGAGCGACGGGTCCACGACCGTGGCCGAGGGAGACGTCGTGACAGCCGGGTCCCAGGTCGCGCAGGTCGGGTCCACCGGGCAGTCCACCGGCCCGCACCTGCACCTGCAGATCCACCCCGGCGGGTTCGACGCCGCCCCGGTCGACCCCGAACCCTGGCTCGCGACCCACTCCCCCACCGCCCTCGACGGCTCAGCCGTCCTGCCGGCCACCGGGACCTGCCCGACGGGAGCGACGTCATGACGATCTCTCCACTCTCCCTGAGGGTCCCTGCAGTGCTGGCCGTGGGGATCGGCCCCGACTTCAGCGCGGTCGCGGGGACGCGCCTGCTCCCGATCATCGGCGCCCTGCTGACGATCACCGTGCTGATCGCGGTGGCGATGTTCGTGATCTGCGCGTTCGTCTGGCCCATCGCGTCCGCGACGGGGAACTGGCAGGCCACCAGCAAGGCCCGCACCGGCCTCCTCGGCTCCCTCATCGGCGGGGTCATCAGCGGCGGTGCCTTGGCCTGGACGAACTGGCTGATCGACCTCGGCCACACCTTCTAGCCAGACCCTTCCAGCCAGACCTCCAGCCGGACCCGGCCGCCGGTCACGCCCGCCAGCAGCGACCCATGGTGGCCCCGGGGCGGGCGGTGCACCTGCCCAGCGCAGATGTCACCGCGCTGAGGGAGAACCACCATGCTGCACCTCCAGACCGCCGCCCACGCCGTCTCGACGGCCGTCACCCACGCCACCGAGCAGGCCACCCTGATCGCGACCGGGATAGCCCACAGCGATCCAGGGGTCCCGGACATCCGCCCGAACACCAACGGCGTGCCCGGGATCCCGCAGCTGAAGGAGATCGTCGGGGCGATCATGAGCATCGGCCTGATCCTGGCCGTGGTCGCCCTGATCATCGCCGCGATCGTCTGGGCGTTTGGCGCCAACTCCTCCAACCCCCACCTCGCCGGCCGGGGCAAGACCGGGATCCTGGTCGCCGCCGCCGCCGGCGTGCTCTGCGGCGCGGCCGTGGCCCTGGTGAACTTCGGCTGGGACCTCGGGCAGCAGATCTGATGGACATCTGCTCTGTAGCGATCCATCGAAGATGCCGGTCCGACCGTTGTAGTTGCCAGCCAGATGCCGGTTGGCCGGATTGTCGGTTCTCCGCGCGGCTTTCCTACCGTACTGGCGGCTTCTCGGCGGAAGGGCTGACTGTGTGTGCCGGCAGATCGGTCGGTTTCAAGGCCAACTCCGGCGACGGCCCGACGGACAGAAAAGCCGCTACCCGACATCGCGTGCACTCGGTCAAACGCTGAGGGAAACGAGCAGATATGGTCGGCGAGACACCGAGCCAGCATGCCCAGCACTGACCTCTCTGCGGTCCGCGCCCCAGTCCGCAGAGGTCCGCTTGTGCCTTCGAAGCGTCGTCGGAGGCCGGAGCTTCCAATCGCGCGGGCGGCATCGGGGAGCAGGTCGGTCAGTAGTCAGCCTGCTGGCCCCGACGGGTTGCACGTGCTGCTCCCTGCGCAAGCTTGTGTCGTGCGACGTGAGAACCTCGACACGAGGGCGGTAGAAGAAGGGCGACCAAGGGAGAATGCCATGGTGGAGGGCCGAAGGAGCGCGGCCGACACCGCCGGCCGGTTGACGGCGCACGGCGCACGTTCCTCGTCGAGGAATCGGGCCGCGGTGATCGTGAACCCGGTCCGGGTGGATGCGGCCCGCCTTCGCGCGGCACTTGTCGCCGAGGAACGGCGCCAGGGGTGGCGACCGCACCTGTGGTTCGAGACGACGCCCGAGGACCCGGGCGGGCAGGCGGCGAGAAGTGCGCTGGGTCATGATCCGGCGCTCGTCATCGTGGTCGGCGGCGACGGCACAGTGCGCGCCGTTGCCGAAGAGCTGGTTTCGAGCGGGATACCGGTGGCGGTCGTGGCGGCAGGGACCGGGAACCTCCTGGCGCGTGAGCTCGGGCTGCGGGTCGGCTTGGAGGAGGCGGTCCGCGTGGCGTTCAGCGGCTCGGACCGCACGATCGATGTGGGCTTGGCCGAGCTCGAGCGCGAGAACGGCCCCGCATCCACGCACGTGTTCCTCGTGATGGCGGGCATCGGTCTGGACGCGCGCATGGCGACAGGCACCAACGCCGCTCTGAAGCAGCGCATCGGCTGGCTCGCCTACGCGGACCCCATCAGCCGGTCGGTGGTGGGCAACGAGCGGTTCCCGATGCACTACCGCGTCGACCGTGCGCGGGAGCGGTCCGTGGGTGCGCACACCGTGATCGTCGGCAACTGCGGCACCCTGACCGCCGGCATCCTGCTGCTGCCTGACGCGGAGGTGGACGACGGTCTGCTCGACGTCGTCCTCCTGCGTCCCAAGGGGTTCTGGCAATGGGTGCGTGTCGGGTGGCGCCTCATGGTCGGCGGTGTCCTCAACCGCTCGCGGGCGGGCCGTGTGGTGCTGAGGTCCGCACCACGGCTGCGTGCCATGGAGTACGTGCAGGGCCGGAGCCTGTCCGCGCGGTTCGAGTCGCGACAGCACGTCGAGCTCGACGGGGACAGCTTCGGTGAGGTGACCGCCGCCAGGATCCAGGTCCGTCCCAGGGCGCTGACGGTCCGCGTACCGGGGCAACCGTCCGTCGGGAGGGGTGGAGAGACGCCGGGCGACGGCCCGGCGCCCTAGGGCGTCGAGTCCCAGGGCGCGTGGGCCCGGTCAGGGCGTTCGGCTGCTACCGCCGTGCTGGCGACGTCGTAACTGGGTGATGCGGATGGTGCCGATCACGAGGGCGATGATGCCGACCCCGACTCCCGCGATCAGCAGGGCGACGGCGAGCGGGACCGACCCTTCCATGCCCAGGAACGAGACCAGCACCGGCTGGGTGTTCTGCAGCATGAAGATGATCAGTGCGACCAGAAGGAGCGCCGCGACGCAGATGCCGACCCAGGCGGCACCAGCGCGACTCCGGCGGGCCTTGACGGGACGCGTGCTGGTACGTCGGACGTGGCTCGACCCGTGCGTGTCGGGGCCCGGCCTGCTGGGCTTGCCGTTGACCGCGGACGGCAGCGGGGGATTGGGGGCGGGAACGGTGGCCATGACGGCCTCCCTGCGATTCCGGGCCCGCGCACCTCGGGTGGGGCATGTTCGCCCGGATCCCTCCCACTCTACGCCCCTCGTCGCCGGGCGTGGGCGCAGTGCCTCAGCGGCCGAGCTGGGCTGCCAGAGGGCAGGAGAAAGGGTCGCGCGCGCGGTGCTCAACGTCGTTCAGATATCCCACGACGATCCGGTAGGAGCGGAAGAAGCCGACCTCGGTGTACGTCACCCCGAGGGTCGAGCAGAACTCCCGGACGAGCGGCTGGACGCGCCGCAGGTTGGGCCGGGGCATGCTCGGGAAGAGGTGGTGCTCGATCTGCCGGTTGAGCCCGCCCATGAAGAAGTCGACCAGCGCGCTGCCCCTGATGTTGCGCGACATGAGCACCTGACGGCGCAAGAAGTCGATCTCGGCGTCCGCCGGGACGATCGGCATCCCCTTGTGGTTGGGAGCGAACGCGCCGCCTAGCAGCACGCCGAACAAGCCGAGCTGCACGGCCAGGAAGGCGGCAGCGATCGCCGGCGGCAGCAGGATCAGGAGCACGGCGACGTTCAGGGTCAGGCGGGTCAGCAGCACGGGGACCTCCACCCGGCGGTGCACCACGTGTCCTGGGCCGAGCACGGTACGCACGCTCGCCACGTGCAGGTTCAGCCCTTCGAGCGTCAGCAGCGGGAAGAAGAACCAGCCCTGCCGGCGGGCGAACCAGCGCCGCCAGCCGCGGCGGCCGGCCAGGATCGACGGCGTGAACGCGATGACTCCGGGCGAGATGTCCGGATCGTGGTCCTCGTGGTTCGGGCCGGAGTGGTGGGCGTCGTGCTTCGTGGTCCACCATACGTGGCTCAGCCCGACGAACACGTTCGCCAGGATGCGGCCGGTCCAGTCGTTCCACGCCCGGGACCGGAAGATCTGGCGGTGGGAGCTGTCGTGGCCGAGGAACGCGAGCTGGGCCAGCACGACGGCCAGTGCCGCGGCGAGCAGGAGCTGCCACCACGAGTCGCCGACGAGCACGACCGCGGTCCAGACCAGCCCGAAGGCGACGACAGTACCGATCAGACGCGTCCAGTAGTACCCGTACCGGCGTCGGAGGAGCCCCGACTCGCGCACCGCCTTCGCCAGGACCGAGTAGTCCCTGGTCACCGCCCGGGCGGGCCGGTGGACCTCCGTCGTGCTCGCTGGGCCTGGCCGCTCACTCGAAGCGGACACGATCCGCCTCGGCCTTCACCCTGGCCGCGCGCGCAGCTTCCGCCTGGCTCCATCGAAGACGCTCGTCGTCGCGCCGCTCACGATCCGCGAGCACCTGCTGCTCGGCCTCCCGCAGCACCCTGGCGATCTCAGCGGCCAGTCCACCGGCCAGTGTCGCCAGGTTCGTCCCCGCGATCTCCAGGCGGCGGTCCGCGACCTTCAGAGACACCCCTGGGTAGCCACGCTCGGCGAGCATCGCCTGGGCGGCCGGAGCCTCGATCAGCGCGCGTTCCTCGGCGGACACCCGCCGGGAGAAGACGGCTGTGACCAGGTACCGCTCCGGCTCGTCATCCGTGCCGAGCTCGTGCGGAAGAGCGGAGTCCAGCACCCCACGCAGGAACAGCCCACCTCGTGCGGCAGGCTCGGCGCCAGGGCTCTCGGCGCTGCCGAGGGGCTCCGGCTCGAACCCGCCGTCGTCGTCCCACTGCGCCCGGGAGGTCTCCTCGTCGACGGCTGAATCTGCAGCACCCCGCGCCGACGAGACGTCTCGCTCGACCTCGTGCGGGCCAACGCCGCTGTCACCCATACCTTCACCCTACTCCGGGTAGGCGTCGGCCGGGTCGACGAGATGGCAGCCCGCAGGCCAACTCCACCGGCACCCCGAGTTCCTTCCCGTCGAACGGCTCACACCTATCGGACAGGACCGCTGGCGCCAAGCCCAAAACCAGCTCGGGATCTCACCAGCCTCCCGACGACATGAGACGACCCGGAACCGACGCGAAGAAACTCGCTGCGGACTTCAAGATCTGGTTCGCCCTGCGTAGCTCACGGTTCTCCCGCTCCAGCTCCTTGATCCGCGCGGACTCCTCGCTGGTCACCCCGGGCGCCTGCCCGGCATCGACCTGGGCCTGCTTGACCCACGTCCGCAGCGACTCCACCCCGACATCCAGCCGCGCAGCCACAGCCTTCACAGCCGCGTACTGCGTCGGGTACTCCGACCGGTGGTCCAGGACCATGCGCACAGCACGGGCCTTGAGCTCATCCGGGTAACGCCTCGTTGACACGATCAGGATCCTCCCAAGGAAGGAACCCTCCACCAAACCCGGGGCGGTTCACCCCGGCACGAGCTCGGAACCCAGACCGACCCGGACCAGTACGACCTTGTACTGCTCAACCTGCCCTACCACGACGCAGCCCTGCTCAACCCCGGCCGGCGCACCCGCCTGGGCACCTACCACCGCGACCTGATCACCAGCGCACTGGATCAGACCGCACCCGGGGGGGATCATTGTCGCGCTCGCTTCGCCCGTGCTCCTGGACCATCCCGATCAGACCCTGCGACAAGCCGTGGCCGACAGGGCCGACCTCGTCGGTGCAGTGCGCCTCCCGAGCGCAACCATGCGGCCCGACAGCCACGCCGAAGACCCCACCGACGTCCTGATCCTCAAGCGCCGCCGACCTGGAGAACCGGGTCCAGGCATCCCGCCAGCCCGCGACGTGATCACCTGGTCAGGCCCCCAGGGCCGCGGCAAAGTCTGGTCTACAGGAGCGCGGTTGGGGTGGCCTGACCTGCGTCTTTGCTGGTGAGACGGGATGCGCGGGTGCGTCGCGAGACAGGTTGGATCGGAGGTTCCTACGCCAGCCGCTGCCTACCTGCAGGAACACACCCGCGCTCATGTCATCGTCTCGCGCCACCGCCATGGTGTCCAAGCCCGTCTCATCCGACATCCTTCTGG
>NZ_JABEMG010000039.1 GCF_013004695.1 Promicromonospora citrea | reverse complement strand
CCGCCGCCGCGGCGACGAGCAACGGCGCGAGGGCGAGCTCGGCGAGCAGCCGCGGCGGCTGGGCGAACGAGTCGTACGCCTGCCGCACCCGCTGCTCGGCGAACCGGCGGGCGGACGGCGGCCGCCGCGGCACCACGACGTCCGGCACGTGCTCGACGCGCCCGCCGCGCGCCAGCACCGTGCGCTCGAGCTCGAGGTTCTCGAAGAGCACCCCGGCGTCGTAGGCGTCGTCGCCCAGCGCCGTACGGCGGAACGCGACCGTGCCGGCGTAGTCGTGGCAGAACGCCCGGTTGACCAGGGTCCGCGCCGTGTCCCAGCGCGCGTGCCAGGGGCTCGGCACGAACACGTTCTGCGGCTCGACGAGGTCCGCGTGGTCCAGCGCCGTGGCCACCCGCCGCAGCGTGGCCACGTCGTACCGCACGTCGTCGTCGGCCACCACGACGCGCGGCTCCGTCGTCGCCGCGAGCGCCGCGCGGACACCGACGACCTTGCCGTTGGCCCCGGCGGGCACGTCCGGGACGGCGAGGCTGCGCACGCGCGCCCCCCACGCCGCGGCGTGCCACTGCCGCACCTCGGGCGGCGACCCGTCCGCGACGACGACGGGCAGGTGCCGGGCCAGGTCGCGCAGGTAGGACGCCAGCTCGGCGAGCTCCTCCGGGTCGACGGCGGCACGGCGCAGCGGGAGCAGGTAGACGGTGTCGGGCACGGGGGCCGCGCCGGTGGCCGACGTGGCGCCCGTCCCGACCGGCGCCACGTCGGCGTCGGGCGGCGTGCGCGGGTCCTCAGGCACGGTCCGCCGCCGCGTCGAGCGGCTCGACCAGCGCGGACTCACCCCGGCTCCAGCACTCGAGGGCGTGCGCGCCGACGTCGCCCTCGATCGCGAGACAGGCGGCGGCGCCGAACAGCACGTCGTCCCGCAGCGCGGGCTCCTGCTCGACGAGGCGGCCCGCGAGGTCGCGGCCCGCGATCTGCTCGTGCACGGCGTCGGCCTCGACGTGCTCGTCGAAGTACTCCGTCGTGGCCGCGTCGTACCCCAGGCGCCGGAACCCGTCGCCGTACAGGCGGCTCGGGATGGACGAGGTCATCTCGAACGCGGCCAGGTGCCCGACGATCGCGCCGCGGAGCCGCCGGTGCAGCCCGAGCAGCGACATCGTGTTGAGCGCGGTGAGCACAGCCACCGGCACGGCGTCGACGTACCGCCCGTAGGTGTCGTCCAGCCCGGCGCCGCGCATCGTGCGCGCGAAGAGCTGCGCGTGCATGCGTCCGTCCTGGCCGCCGCCGTACTCGTCGGCCTGGATCTCGACGAGCGCGGCCTTGGGCGCTCCGCCGAGGCGCGGGACGGCCCACGTGTGGGCGTCCGCCTCCTTGAGCTGGTAGAGCGACTTGAGCACGAGCAGCTCGCGCACCTGCGTCGCGTCCGCACGCTTGGCGACGTGGCGCGCGAGGCGCGGCGGGCCGTCGGCCGCCGCGAGTGCGAAGAGCTCCGTGGCCACACCCGCCGCGTCGGTCGCGGTGCCCACGGGCTGCCCCGCCCGGGCACGGACCGCCGACTCGAACGGGCCCTCCAGGGTCCTGCGCACCGCGAGGAGGTCGGGCTCCCACTCCCAGGCGTCGTCGACGCCGTCGATCCCCCGGTGGTGCAGCTCGTACAGGACCGTCAGCGTGAGCTGGAGGTCGGCGTCGCGCAGCAGGTCGGGTCCGGCGGCGAGCGCGTCGACGACGGCCGCGCGCACCGGCTCGAGGCGGGTGGGCGTCGCACCGTCGGGCGGACCGGCGGTGAGGGCGGCGAGCAGCGCCGTGCTCACCGGACCGCGCGGCCGCGGCACCGGCAGACGCGGGGCGCGTGGGCCCGGCTGCTCCGTCGGCTGTGCCGCCTGCTGTGCCGCTTCCGGGCGGCCCAGACCGCTCGTGGAGTCGTTGTCCCGTACCGCTGTGGAAGTCATGTGCCGGCTCCTCGACGTGCCCATGGGGTGTCGCGCCCCTGCTTGACGCCGACCTCATGGTGCGCAGGATCCGCGCAGGTCGCAACGCGTGCCGAGCCACCGCCCGCTTGCGAGCGGCCCGCCCCGGCCTACCGTCGTCGGTAGTCGTCCGTCCCCCGACAGGAGTCCTCATGACCGAGACCGCCCCGCGCCCGGCGGCGCCGCGACCGACCGACGTCACGGTGACCGCGTGCCCCGACGGGCCGCTCCTGGTGCGCGGCCCGGCTCGGATCCTCGGTCCCGACGGGGAGCCGGTGGCGCGCCACCGGCCGACCGTCGCGCTGTGCCGGTGCGGCGGGACGGCGATCGCGCCGTGGTGCGACGGCACGCACAAGGTGAACGGGTACCGGTCGCCCGAGACGCTCGCGGCGGACGACGACTGACCTCACGGCCGGGCGGCGGGCCCGACCAGCCCGTGCTCGTAGGCCGCGATGACGAGCTGGGCGCGGTCCCGGGCCTGCAGCTTGGCCAGCAGGCTGCCGACGTGGGACTTCACGGTTCCCATCGAGATGGTGAGGGTCCGCGCGATCTCCGTGTTCGAGAGCCCCTTGCCGACGTGCAGCAGCACCTCGGTCTCCCGCGCCGTGAGGCCCGGTGGCGTCCCGGCCGCGCCCGCGTGGGTCGGACCCCGGTCCAGGTAGTGCTCGACCAGCCGGGTGAGGATGCTCGGCGCGAACAGGGACTCGCCCGCGTGCGTGCGGCGGACCGCGTCGACGAGCCGGTCCGGCTCGGCGTCCTTGAGCAGGAACCCGCTCGCACCCGCGCGCAGTGCGGCATGGACGTACTCGTCCAGCTCGAACATGCTGAGCACCAGGACCCGGGTGCCGCCCAGCTCGGCCCGTGCGGCGATCTGCCGCGTCGCCTCGATGCCGTCGCCGTCGGTCATCCGGATGTCCATGAGCACCACGTCCGGCCGCAGCTCCAGGGCCCGCTCGACCGCCTCCCGTCCGGTGCCGGCCTCGCCGACCACGGCGAGGTCCGCGGCACCGCCGACGACGAGGCGCAGGCTGTGCCGGATGAGCGGCTGGTCGTCCACGACCAGCACACGGACGGCGCTGTTCGGGCGGCCGGTCATGCCCGGTCCTCCGGTGCGCCGTCCGGCAGCCGGGCCAGCAGCCGGGAGCCTGCCCGACCGATCCGCACGTCCAGCGTGCCGCCGACCGCCGCCACCCGGTCGCGCAGGCCCCGCAGGCCCTGCCCGGCACCGGCGTGCGGTTGCCACCCGGGGACGGGCCCGTCGTCCGCCACGGTCACGACCAGGCCGTCCCCCTCGCGTCGCAGGGTCACGCGGGCGCGCGTGGGCCCGGCGTGCCGGGCCGCGTTCGCGAGCCCCTCCCGGACGACGGCGCACGCGGTGAGCTGCACACCGGCGGAGAGGTCGGCAGGCTCGGTCACCCCCTCGGTGGCGAGCTCCACCGTGAGGCCGCCGGCGCGCGCGGACCCCACGATGCGCGACAGGTCCGCGAGGGTGTCCGCCGGCCGGAGCGGAGCGGTCCCGCCCGGCGCGCGCAGCACGGAGAGCATCCGGCGCAGCTCGGTCGTGGCGGCCCGGCCCGCCTGCTCGATGTCCGCGAGCGCCCGCGCGTGCTCCTGCGCGCTGCCCGGCCCGGTCGCGGTGCGGGCTGCGGCGGCCCGCACCGTGATGGCGCCGAGCCCGTGGGAGGCGAGGTCGTGCAGGTCACGGGCGATGCGGAGGCGTTCTCCGTGCGCGGCGCGCTCCGCGGCCCAGACGGTGAGCGCCGCCTCGTGCGCGCGGCGCTGGCGCCCGGTGCGGACGACGGCCCAGCCGACGGCGCCGAGCGCCGTGGCCGACGCGGCCACGACCGCGACCGAGGCCGCGACGGGCTGCCTGCCGCCCGCGCCGGCGAGCGTCAGCACGACCAGCGTGAGCACGACGACGGCGACCACCCACGCGCGCGAGCGCAGCACGGGCCGGGCTGTCGGGTCCACGCCGCCGAGTCTAGGGCGGCGCGACCGAGGGCACATCGGACCAGGGTCCGACGGACCCCGGTCGTAGCGGGGCGGCCAGGTCCGGTCCAGGGTCCGATGACGCGACCCGCCGCGGCAGCTGGGATGGGTGCCATGATCCAGATCGACGACCTCACCAAGCGCCGAGGCCCCCGGACCGTGCTCGACCGGGTCTCGTTCACGGCCGAGCCGGGGCAGGTCACCGCCTTCCTGGGACCCAACGGCGCCGGCAAGTCCTCCACCCTGCGCATCCTGCTCGGCCTCGACCGGCCGGACGGCGGCACCGCTCGCGTGGCCGGGGTGCCCTACCGTCGGCTGCGGTACCCGCTGCGCACGGTGGGGTCGATGCTCGACGGGCCAGGAGCCCACCGCTCCCGGACCGCGCGCGACCACCTGCGGTGGGTCGCCCGCACCCACGGCATCCCCGTCCGTCGGGTCGACGAGGTGCTCGCCCAGGTCGGCCTCGCCGAGGCGGCCCGGGTCCGGGTCGGCCGCCTGTCGCTCGGGACCGGTCAGCGCCTCGGGCTGGCCGCAGCCCTGCTGGGCGAGCCGGAGGTGCTGGTGCTCGACGAGCCGGTCAACGGGCTGGACCCGGACGGTATCCGCTGGATCCGCGACCTGCTGCGGGCGCACGCGGACGCCGGCGGCACGGTGCTGCTGTCCAGCCACCTCATGGGCGAGGTGGCCGGTGTGGCCGACGACCTCGTGGTCATCGCGGACGGCAGGATCGTGGCCGCGGGGCCGCTGGACCGGGTCACGGCGGGGTACCGCTCGCTGGAGGACGCCTTCTTCGCGCTCACCGCCTCGCGCGAGGTGGCGCGATGACGCCGCGCGCCGGGGTGCGGTTCCGCGACCTGGCCGCCGCAGAGCTCCGCAAGGCGGTGACGCTGCCCGCCGTGCGGGCGGCCGTGCTGGGCACGGTGGCCGGGTCGGCGGGTCTCGCGGCGCTCAACGCGGTCGGTGCCCGGGGCGCGCTCGGCGCCGGTGCCGCCGGAGCGGGTCCCGTCCCGTCGGCGTTCGACATCGCGTACACCGCCGCGCCGCTCGGTGCGGCGGGTGCCGTCGTGCTCGGTGTCGTGGCGATGAGCAGCGAGTACGCCGCGAGCAGCGCCGACGCGGGCGGGGGTCGTCAGGTGACGGCGACGCTCACGGCGGCGCCCGGCAGGCTCGGGGTGCTGGGCGCCAAGGCGCTCGTCGTCGCGCTGGTGGTCGCCACGACGGCCGTCCTGGCGATCGGGGCGTGCCGTGCGGTCGCGACGCTCGTCCTCGGCGACGCGGCCGCCGAGGCGGTGGGCCTGCGGGAGGCCGTGCTCCGGACGGCCGGCGCGGCCCTCTACTGGACGCTGACCGCGCTCATCGCCCTCGCGGTCACGGTCCTGACCCGCGGCGGGACCCTCCCGCTCGTGCTCCTCGTCGCGAACGGCTCGCTCGTGTCGTTCTCGCTGCTGCTGAGCCGTGTGACGCCGTGGGCGTACTGGCTGCCCGACCTCGCCGGCCGACGTCTGTACGGCGGGCTCACCACGGTGCCCGGCGGACCGGACGCGGTCACGGGCGCCTGGGTGATGACGGCGTGGACCGCCGCCCTGCTCGCCGTGGCCGGTCTCGTCCTCGCGCGGAGGGACGCGTGAGGCCGGGGCAGGTGACGGCGGTGCACCTCGCCCGGACCACCGCCGCCGAGCTGAGCAAGCTGCGCACCCTGCCCGCCGTCGGCCTGACGGCCGCGGCCACGGTGGTGGCCGGTGGCACCGTCGCCGCCCTCGCGGCGTCCTCCGCCGTCGCGGGTGGCGCGTCGCCCACCGCCGCCGGCGTCGTGACGGAGGTGGTCCGGTTCGTCCAGGCGGGCATGGTGCTGGTGGGCGTGCTCCCGGTCGCGCACGAGTCGGCGGGCACCCAGCTGCGGACCACGTTCGCCGCCGTCCCCCGGCGCGCGGTGCTGGTAGCGGCCAAGACGCTTGCCGCGCTGGTCGCGCTGGTGTTCACGGCGGCGGGCACGGTGTGCGCGATGGTGGGGGGCGCAGTGGTGGGCAGCGCGATGGCGGCGACCGCCCCCGCGTGGGGCGTGCCGGGCGAGACGGAGCCGAGGTGGGCAGGGCCTGGCGCTGTGGTGGTGTCCGGCGAGGACCTGGGGCGGCTCGCGGGTGCTGCGGTGTTCCTCGTGCTGGTGGGCGTGCTCGCCCACGCGGTCGCGCTGCTGCTCCGGGAGCTCGTCCCCGCCCTCGTCACCACGCTCGGCCTCGTCCTGATCGTCTCGCCCCTGCTCGGCTCGCTCACCGAGCACGCCCGCTGGCTGCCCGACCGGGCCGCCGCGCTGCTCTGGGCACCGGCCGACCCCGTGCTCGGCCCCGCGGACGGGGCGCTGGTCGCGACCGCGTGGGTCCTGGTCGTGGGTGCGTCCGGCGGTATACGCCTGCTGTCGTCCGACGCCGCGGGATGACGCGAGCCCCCCGACTCAGGCGATCGGGCCCTCGTACCGCATCCAGTGGTCGATCGCCGCCGGTCGCGGGCGGGCCGTCATCCTGGTGTGGACGCCGAGCTCCATGACGAGCTCCGGGTTCCGGGCGACCTCGGACCACACCGGCAGGCCCGGCGCGTTGGGGTCCCCGGTCCGGACGAAGCTGAGCCAGTAGCCGCTGAGCTGGTCCCGCAGCCGGAGGTCGGTCGGGCCGTAGTCGGCGTCACCGTCCACGCCGAGGTTGTCGAAGGCGTACATCACCTCCGCCCCGTGGTACGCACCGTACTCCTCCAGGCCCGCGTCGGGCGGCGTGTGCGTGAAGAAGTACAGGTAGACCGGGGACCGGCCGGGGCGGGCGGACAGTCGTGCCCACCGGTACATCGCCCGGGTGAAGACCCGGTCGGTCTGGGCCTGCAGGAGCGAGTCCAGCACCTGCCCCCGCGTCTCGCCGGGGTACAGGCCGAGGTAGGTCTCGATGTCCTCGCCGTGGTCCTCCCGTGCCGTCGCACGGTACTCCCCGGGCGTCACGGGACCGGGCGGGAAGGCACGGATCAGCAAGTCCTCGTCCGCGTTGCTGCCCAGCAGCATCGGCACGTCGTGCTGGTCGCCCGCCGCATAGACCTCTGCGGGGCTGCGCGGGAGGACGTACCCGTCAACGGACGGCCGCCAGTGCGGCCCCGTCGTCGCCGCGGCCTCGACCACCTGGTGGGCGGGCAGGTCCCGCAGCGCGGCGAGGCTCTCGGCGCCCAGCTCCCGTGCGAGGCGCACGCCCGCGTCCTCGGCGACCGACCGCGTGTCGCTCTGGTCCCCGTCCTCGGTGTCGCCGTCCGTGCCCATGCAGGCGCCGCTGCTGCCGATGATGCCGTCGATCAGCCCTTCGGCCAGGGGCGTGGCACCGAGGATGCACACGCTCTCGCCGCCCGCGGACTCGCCCGCGACCGTGACCCGGCTCGGGTCGCCGCCGAACGCCGCGATGTTCTGCCGCACCCACTCCAGAGCGGCGACCTGGTCCAGGATCCCGTAGTTGCCCGACGCGCCGTACGGGGACTCGTCGGCCAGGTCCGGGTGGGAGAGGAAGCCGAGGACGCCCAGCCGGTAGTTGATCGTGACCACGACCACCTCACCGGTGGCGGCCAGCGCCTCGCCGTCGTACAGGGGCAGGGCGCCCGATCCGGTGGCGAAGCCGCCGCCGGGCACGTACACGAGCACGGGCAGCGCGGCCGAGGCAGGCCGGGGTGCCCGCCAGACGTTGAGGTAGAGGCTGTCCTCGCTGACCGGGTAGGGGTTGAGGAACGTGCCCTCCAGCGGGATGTCGACCACGTGCGCCAGCGCCCTCGTGGCGAACGTCGTGGTGCCCTGGACCGGCACCGCCGAGAAGTGGTCGGCGACGAGCAGCCCGGACCGCTGCGCGGGCGGCAGGGGCGCCCGCCAACGCAGCTCGCCCACCGGGGGCTCGGCATAGGGCACGCCCGCGAAGATCTCGACCGTCCCCGCGTCGTTCCGCACCCCGCTCACAGGGCCCTGCGCCGTCTCGACCGGCTGCGTCGGCGCCCGCTCCGCGCCCCCGGCCACGCGCACCTGTGGCCCGGGGTGGGCGACCACGACGGTGCCCGCCGCCAGCACGCCCGCCAGCAGCCACCCCGCTGTCCGCAGCAGGACGCCGCCCCGCCACCACCAGGGCGCCGTCAGCCAGAGCGCCGCCACCGACCCGGCGACCAGGGCCCAGCCCCGCCACGGGGTGTCGTTCAGCCGACCGAGGACCAGCACCAGCGCGACCAGCAGGGCGAACGGCACCCAGAACCCGGCCGAGCGCTGTGTGGCGCGCGTCGTGTCAGCCACGGGGGTGGACCGCCGCCGCGACGACGACGTTGTTCACGATCGTGGCGGTGACCGTGCGCGCGACGGCCTTCGCCGCGGCTCCGGCGCCCCAGCTGCCGTCCTTGAGCTCCTCCGCGCGGGCGATGACCGGTGACGTCCACGGGATCTCGGGATCGAACTGCGGCAGCGTCCCGCTGCCGTGCAGCAGCGCGGCAAGCGCCGCTGTGCGCTCGGTCAGCTCGGCTCGGTCGACGAGCACCGCGCGGACGTCGGCCAGGAGCGCGGCGCGGCGGCCCGTGTCGCCCAGCGAGAGCACCGACGACGCGAAGAGACCGAGCGCCTTGCGCGACCGCCGGTGCAGGTCGCCGCGCTCGACGAGACGATCGAGCACCGGCTCCCGTAGCGCCGGGCCGGTCGCGGCGAGGGCCGTCTGGACGCACCTCGGCTTCTCGGCGACGTACGCCCAGGTGGTGCGTAGCAGCGGATCCGACGGCGGCCGGTCGGCGACGGCCTCGACCTGCAGCGCGCCGAGCCGCCCGGTGCTGGTCCTGACGTGGCCGCCGAGTGCGAGGTCCGCGAGCACGGCGCCCCCGAGCACCCAGTAGAGGGTCGGCTCGCCGGCGATCGACCCGCCACCTCCCGCCCGTGAGCCGCCCGGTTGGAACAGGAGCAGGAGCAGGTCCTCCACCAGGGTCGCGGTCCGGCCGAGGGCCGGGACGCCGGGTCCGCCCTGCGCCGTTCCCGGTGCGTGCTGCTCGGGTCGCTGGTGCTCAGTCATGGTCAGGTCCCTCCTGGGTCTCCGTCTGCTGACGGGCGAGCGTGTTGGCGCGGACGAGGACGTCCAGCTGCGCCGGGTTGTACAGCCCCGTCACGGCCTCGACGAACGTCTCCGCGGTGACGAGGCTGCTCCTGGACAGGTGCGCGGCAGGGTCGGCGAGCCACGGATGGTCGCGAAAGCTCCGGGCGAGCGTCGCCGCGAGCCGCTCGGCCAGCCGCTGCCGTGTCGCCTCGTCCGCGTCGGCAGGCAGCCGGTCGATGTCACCGCCGAGGTTTTCGGTGTCGGCCGCCGCCATCTCCCGGACGTCGGCGAGCGCCTCCTCGTCGTAGAGCTGCGTGTAGATGTGGATCATCGAGCTGTCCGCCTCCGAGAGCCGGGACGCCACGGACGCGAACCCGGCGGGCGTGTGCGCGGGCGAGCGCTCGCGCAGGATCGCGGCGATCTCGGCGCGCGCCCGGGTGAGGCGCTCGATGCTCGCCCCGAGCTCCGCGTCGAGGTCGCGCAGGGCCTCCGGTGCGGGGTCCGTCGCTGCCTCCACGTCACCGACCTGGGCCAGCGGCATGCCGAGGTCCACCAGGCGGCGGATCCGCAGCAGGGTGACGAGGTGCTGCACGCCGTACTGCTTGTACCCGTTCCCCTGGCGCTCGGGCTCCTCGAGCAGGCCCGTGCGGTGGTAGTGACGGACGGCGTTCACCGTCGTCCCCGCCAGCTCGGCCAGCTCGCGCGTGCTCCAGGCCATGCCTCCTCCTCACCCGCCGTCCGGTCGTCGGCTGCTGCCATCAGAAACCGTGTGGTCGGCACAGGGTCAAGGGACGACCAGGGTGGCGCACGCCTCATCCGCGACCCGTTGACCCTGTGCCAGGAACACGGCTTCTACTCCCGGTCATCGGCAACCACGCCGACCGGAGAAGAGGAGCACGCCATGCCCGCCGTCGAAGAGCTCGTCCAGAGCTTCCAGGGGCTCGTCACACATGTCCCCGAGATCGTCCAGCCGTTCGTCGTCCTGCTCGCGGCGGCGGTCCCGTTCCTCGAGGGGGAGGTCGCGTCGCTGATCGGCGTCGCCGGCGGGATCCACCCCGTCGTCGTGGCGGTCGCCGCGGGCGCCGGCAACTTCGTCAGCGTCCTGCTCGTCGTGCTCCTGACCGCTCGGGCCCGCACCGCGGTGACGACCCGGACGGCGTCACGTCGGCCCGCCAAGCCCGAGTCGAAGGGCGAGCGCCGGTTCAAGCGGTGGCTCGTGCGGTTCGGGGTGCCGGGTGCGAGCATCCTCGGGCCGCTCGCCATCCCGACCCAGTTCACGTCCGCGCTGCTCGTCGCCGGCGGGACTCCGCGCCGCTGGGTGCTGCTCTGGCAGGCTGTGGCCATCGCCGTCTGGACCACCGTCGCGACGGTGTCCGCGTGGGCCGCGCTGACGTACGTCGTCGGCGTGTAGCCGCCCGCCGCCCCTCCCGGTGCGCAGAGTCCGGCGTACCGGGAGAATCGTGGCGAGGCCGCGGATGACCCGCACCCAGGACGGCGAGCACGCCTCCGGCGAAGCATCCCGACCCCGGCCGGACGGAGGCAGTGGGATGGCCTGGAGCACCCGTGAGCTCGCCGATCTCGCCGGGACGACGGTGAACGCGGTCCGGCACTACCACCAGCGTGGCCTGCTGGACGAGCCGGACCGGCGCACCAACGGCTACAAGCAGTACGGCGTCCCCCACCTCGTCCGCCTGCTGCAGATCCGGAGGCTGCGCGACATCGGCGTCCCGCTCGGAGAGATCGAACGTCTCGGCGCCGAGGTCGGGACCTCGCGCGACGTCCTGGTGGCGATCGACGCGGAGCTCAAGGAGACGATCGCACGGAGCGAACGGACGCGTGCCGAGATCGCCGAGATGCTCCGGCACGGCTCCGTCACGGAGGTCGTCACGAATGTCCCTGAGGGCTTCGCCCGGGTTGCTCCGCGTCTGTCGCCCGCCGAGCGCTCCCTCACTCTCGTCTACTCGCAGGTGTTCGAGCCCACGGCGATGGACGACGTCCGCGAGATACTCGAAGCCGACGCCGACCCCGCGACTGCCGCGTTCGAGTCTCTGCCCGCCGATGCCGACGAGGAGACCCGGGACCTCCTTGTCAACCAGTTCGCCGACACGCTCGCCAAGACGTTCGTGACATACCCCTGGATCACCACGCCGGAAGCACACCTGCAGCAGGACCCGGCGTCTGCGGGAGCGGCGATGGGCGAGACGATCCGCGCGCTCTACAACCCGGCGCAGCTCGACGTCCTGGCACGGGCCACCTCCCTCGCCCGTGCGCGAGCGGGCGGATGACGCGGGGGGACTACCGCAGGCGGTTGGGACTTCCCTGGGACACAGGACCCGTCGGTGTTTCGACGTCGCCGACCCAGGAGGCCCGGTCACCAGGAGTTGGTGACCGGGCCCACTTCATCTGCACTGGTGGCTGCAGGCGGCGAGCCGGTCATCGCTCGGTGCCCACCGGAGACGGGTGAGTCACGCAGGGCTAACCCGGCTCCGGCAGTGACGTGTCCGTGCCGGCCGATGAGCCGAGTCGGACGTCGCTGATGTCGATCGAGACGATGAGGGGGTCCGGGATCGCCGTGCCGTCGCCGTCACGGACGAAGATCTTGCGGCTGCCTGCGAGGAGCAGTCCGTCGGCCCAGAACTGGTCGGTCATGTACTCGACGCTCGGGGACCCGCCGGCGATGTCGACCTCGTAGTCGCGGCGGCGGAGCACGCCGTCCGCGTCCGCGTAGAGAGTCTGCGTCGGGGTGTGCGTTGCGATCTGCGGCGGGTAGGTGACACGCAGTCGGTCGAGCACGGTGCCGTCGGGCTCGGTCCACGGGCCGATCTCCTCGATCTGCACTCCGGGGAAGGTGAACGACCATGGCTCGGTGTTGTAGGTCCACATGGCGTAGCCGGTGAAGTAGGCGAGCTGCAGCCGGGTCCACGGGGTTTCCAGGTCGTGGCCCTCGAAGGTAGTGCGCGGGTCGTCGACGGCCTCGATGACCTCATCGCCCTCCTCGGTCGCGCGCACCATCTCGACCCGGTCCGCGGTGAACCGGGTGCGCACATCGGGTGCCCCGAAGCTCTCCAGGCTGGTCTCCTGGTGGCGCAGGTCGACCGTGAACCGGCCGTGCTCGGCGACTCCGGCGACCTGCTTGAGGCCCCAGAAAGCGCCGCCGAACGAGCGCTCGGCACTGATGGTGGACACCTCGGCCCAGCGGGCACGGCCGCCGTGGGCTTCGAGGACACGGTCGAGAAGGTGGGTCGGGCTGGTCATGAGCATTCCTCTCAGGCGGCGGCCGTGGTGGTCTTGGCCGCCACGAGCTCGAGGACGAGGCGGGCGGCCTCGTGCGGGTACTGGAAGATCGATGCGTGCGCGGCATCGGGGAAGATGTGCAGCCGCGCGTCGGGGATGAGTCCGGCCAGCGTGTGGCTCCCCGGTATGCCGGATCATGGGGTGGTCGTCGCCCTGCAGGATCAGGGTCGGTTGGGTGATGGCGGTGAGGCGTCGGAGCTTGCTGGAGGCGAGCAGGTCGCGCGCCATCTCGGCCACGGTTCCCGGAACCGTTCCTGTGGAGGCGCCCACTCCGGCGTTGTCGACGAGGATGACCTCGCGCTCAGCGGCGATGTCGTCGACCAGGTCGGGATCCCAGCTGTCCAGGTTCCCGCGGAAGTGCTGCCGGAAGACGAGGGGGAAACCGTCGGTGCTGCGACCGAAGCGGCGGTAGGCGTACTCGATGCCGTTCGCCGCGACGACCGTGCCGGTCTGGACGGTACGGGCGGTGATCAGGCCGTTGTCGGCGTTGTCCATGTGCAGCTCCATCCTTGTGCCGATCGGGTGACCGCCGGCATGGACGAAGGTACGGAGCACGTGCAGATCCAGCGTGCTCCTCCGAGGGACAGGCTGCTGGGCTCAGTGGCGGTGCGCCTACACGGTGGTGGAGGAGATCCGGGCGGCGAGGTGCGCGATCGCCTCCGCGCTCGGTGTGCCCGGCTCGGCGTGATAGACGCAAAGAAGGTAGCCGGGCGTGCCGGGCACCACGAGCGTCTGGTGGCGCAGCACGATCTGGCCGTACCCCTTCACCTGCGGGCGTACGTCACCGTCGTAGTACGGGTCGACGTCCTGCCGTTCCCAGAGCGTGCGGAAGACCGGATCCTGCTCGGACAGCCGCGCTGCCAGCTCGTGCAGACGAGGATCGAACGGGTACCCGTAGTAGCGCAGCCGGCGCACCGTCCGCGAGGCAAGCTGGTCCCAGGTCGGCAGCGCACGGACCTCAGGCAGGCTGAACACCGCCTCAGCGATGTTCACGCCCGGTTCGAGCGCATGCGGGACGACGGCACGGGCCATCGCGTTCGAGAGCACCACGGTGTGCCGGGAGTCGATGATGTAGGCGGGCGTGTTCGGCCAAGCGTTCAGAATCGCCGCGAGGTTGTCCATCGAGACCGCGGCCTCCTGTGCCGGCAGGTCGAACGGCTCGGCGCTCGCGAGCAGGAGCATGTAGGAGACGGCGGCCTCGTCCAGCATCAGCGCGCGACCGAGTGCGCGCAGCACCTGGTCCGACGGGGTGCGGTCGCGGCCTTGTTCGAGCCGTAGGTAGTACTCCTGGCTGATGCCGGCGGCGCGGGCGACCTCGTCGCGCCGCAGGCCCGGGACACGACGCCGCGTGTGCGACGTGACGCCCGCTTCCTCGGGGGAGACGACCGCGCGGCGCGCGCGCAGATAATCGCCGAGCGGCGAACCCTTGACACCCAAGTTCGAGTCCTTTCCCTCGAGGTGAGCCCGGCCAGGACCGCAGCTCCGCGACGAGCTGCCTGTCCGCGACAGGGCCACCCTCGGCCCGGGCCACCAGTCTACGGTCGGTGGGGTCGCCGGAGCCTCGGGCGACCGGGAGGGAAGCACCAGTGACGTCGGCTGCCGTCCGTCGCGCCCACGTGACGCGCGCAGCGCTGTTCCGTGAGCCCGCGATCAACGTCTGGTCGCGGTTCGAAGCGCTCGACGACCTGAGCGCTCTCGGCGACGTCCTCGAGGTTACGCCGATCGACCCACCAGGGTCTCGGCTCGTGCGCTTCGGCGGCGACCGGTTCGGTGCCGTGGAGTCCATCACCCGCCGTGAGTCCGGCCTGGTCGCGTACCAGGCACGAGTACCAGGCGGATCCGCCCGCCACGACCTGGACGGCGTAGTCCGTGTCTCCGCCGAGCCCGACGGCTGCAGCCGCGTGACGTGGTCAGCCGAGCTGGTGAGCGACAACGGCCAGGAGGCCCGCGACCATGTCGGCACCTGGCTCGAACGTCGCCTGCAGCTCGCCGGCGGCACGTTGCTGGCCCCCCTGACGATGGAGATCTGGCTGGGCGGCGCCCGGACGGCGACGCTCGTCGCCGGGGCGCGGGACGCCGTCCTCGTGGACGCCCCGTCCGCCACCGTCGAGGCGGAGGACCTCGCAGCCTGGATCCGGTCGACGGGCAAACAGCTGACCGGTGTGATCGTTCTGCCGGGAGGGAGCACTCCGGGCCTGCGAACCGTGCTGCGTGCGTTCCCGGAAGCAGGCGTCGTCGCGGCGCCCACAGCCACAAGGCTGGACCTGGAGGGCCACGAGCTGCGGCTGTTCGACCTCGGCGAGATCGCCGGACGCCGGGCCGCCTTCGTGTCGGTGCGCGATCTGGATGCCGCATTCTGCGGCGACCTCGTCAGCAACGGCGTCCCCGTGCCGCTCGACGGGGTCGACGCCACGGCGCGACAGGCCTGGACTCGTTCGCTGGACCTGCTGCAGGCGCTGCGCCCGGCGTGGACCGTCGCCCGGCATCGCGCTCCCGGCACCCGCAGCGATGCCACCGGGCCTCAGGTGGCATCACTGCGTCGCTACCTGACAGGCCCCGACACACAGCCGACCATGTGATGCGGCGGCCCCGGAGCCTGTCCCCGTTGGGGACACGCGCAGCCAGGCGGGCAGTTCGTAGTTTCGAGCCGGTCAGGGCAATCCCTGACGCACCGCCTCGTTCCCAGGAGCAACCATGGCCTACATCACCACCCCCGATGGCGTCGACATCTACTACACCGAGCAGGGCGAGGGGCAGCCGATCGTCTTCAGCCATGGCTGGCCGCTGAGCTCCGACGCCTGGCAGCCCGAGCTGAAGTTCTTCAGCGACCACGGCTACCGCACGATCGCCCACGACCGCCGCGGGCACGGCCGGTCGAGCAAGACCGCCGAGGGCCACACCATCGACCAGTACGCACAGGACCTGGCGCTCCTCGTCGACACGCTCGAGCTGCACGACGCCATCGTCGTGGGCCACTCCACCGGCGGTGGCGAGGTCGTGAGGTACGCGTCGCGCTACGCGAACGGCCGCGTGGCCAAGGTCGTCACGGCCGGTGCCATCCCCCCGATCATGGTCCTGAACGAGAACAACCCGGGCGGGACTCCGATCGACGTGTTCGACGGCATCCGCGCGGGTGTGCTCAGCGACGCATCCCAGTTCTGGCTCGACCTCGCCGAGAGCTTCTTCGGTGCGAACCACGGCCGCGACGTCTCCTACGGTGCCAAGCTCGACTTCTGGCGTCAGGGCCAGCTGGTGAACCTGTCCGCCGCCTACGACTGCGTCAAGGCGTTCAGCGAGACCGACCAGACAGACGACCTCAAGTCGCTCACCGTCCCGATCCTCATCGCGCACGGCGAGGACGACCAGATCGTCCCGATCGAAGCGGCCGCCCGCCGCGCGATCGACCTCGTGCAGAACGGCACCCTGAAGACCTACCCGGGCGCTCCGCACGGCATCCACGGCGACTTCCGGGCGCAGCTCGACCAGGACATCCTCGACTGGATTCGGCTCTGACCTCAGTACCGCCACAGGGTCCGGCGCTGCGGCAAAAGGCACGCGCCCGGCCCTGTGACAGGTAGCCCCGCCGACACTCGCGCACCCCTCAGCTCCCGACCCCCGGAGGTCATGATGACTACGACCGAGCCCGGCACCCGCAGGCTTCCCTTGAACTTCTTCGGCATCGCGTTCGGCACCGCCGGCCTCGCGGGAACCTGGACCGCGTCCGGCCAGCTGCTCGGCGCCCCGACGGCGGTCGGCGAGACGCTCTGGGCGGCGGCGGCACTGGCCTGGGGGATCATCACGGTCGTCTACCTGCGCCGCTCCGGTGGCCTGCGGGCCGTCGCAGGCGACCTGCGCCACCCCGTGCTCGGTCCGTTCGCATCCCTCGTCCCCGCTGTCGGTTCGCTCCTTGCGGCACACCTGTTCCAGTGGTATCCCGTCGCGTCCGGCATCGCGGTGTGGGTCATGCTCGCCCTGTCTGCTGCGTTCGGGGCGTGGTTCGTCTCGTCCGTGCTGTCGCAGCCGCGCGCCCCCGCCGTGATCCATGGCGGGTACCTGTTGCCCACCGTCGCGGCCAGCCTGATCACCGCGCAGTCGTTCGCGACGATCGGGCACCGCGACGTCGCGATCGGCCTGCTCGCGGTCGGGATCATGTTCTGGATGTTGATCGCCGGTGCGCTCCTCGTGCGCTACGTCACCGGGCCCCCGGTTCCACCCGCGCTGTTCCCGACCATCGCGATCTTCTCCGCGCCCCCGGCTGTGGCAGGCAACGCGTGGTGGGCGATCTCCGACGGTCAGCTCTCCACGGTCGACACCGTATTCGCAGCGCTGATGATCGCGCTGCTGCTGCCGCACCTGTTCCTGCTGCCGATGTACGCACGCACACCGTTCGTGATCGGCTTCTGGGCCACGACCTTCACCGTCGCCGCCAGCGCGACCTACTCGATCCGTCTGCTCACGACGGCGACCGGCGGGACCTTCGGATCGGCGGCCTCGTGGCTGGTACTCCTGGGCGCCACCCTCACCATCGGGGCCGTCGCCGTGCGTTCGCTCACCCTGGTCCCTTGGCCAAGACGGTGACCAGCAGATTGGCGTTCAACGCTCCGGCGATGCCTGAGCGGCTCGGAGAAAGGAACCGGACATGCGTGTAGTCATCGCCGGAGGTCACGGAAAGGTGGCCCGAATCTTGGCGCGACAAGACCATGACGGTCGCGATGCGCTCACCACACAGCTCCATGGCGCGGACGCTGCCCTGTTCGCAGCGGGCTCTGGCGGCGGCAGTACCCCCGAACGTACGAACGCTGTCGACGTCGCCACCATCCTGCTCGAACGTGCAGTCGGACCAGACCCGGGACGCATCCAGTTCGAAGTCACCTCCGGTGAACCGCCGCTCCGCGCAGCGCTGCAAGCATGACCCGGTACTGGTGGGCACCCGCTGGCAGGCATCGGCCCCTAGGACGTGACAGCAATCGTGACATTCCCATCGCACCGTCTTCTCTCGGTGCTGCGTGGGGCACGACGAAGGCCGTCGATCTGGTCGCTCACCAGATCGACGGCCTTCGTCACCGCGTCTCAGCCGCTCTTGCGGCGGAACATCTTCTGCACCGGCCCGGTCGTCTCCGACCCGTGCACGGCGCCCGTGTTCACATCGCTCGCCGACGTGCGGTTCCGGGCCGCGTTCTTGCGGTCCAGCGCCTCGCGGAACCGGGCCTTCGCGTCCGCGCTCGGCGCGGTGGCCTTCTCCTCGGCACGATCCTCGTCGGTCGATGCCGCCTCGGGCTGCTTGTCGTCCGTCACACCGATCACCTCCTCCTGTTTCGGGGGTCCCTCGATCGGGTCCGTCGTCCGCCCCCAGCCTGCACCACCGACCGCGTGGGTGCCAACGCATTTCACGCGCCGGGCACGACGTCGCCGCAGGCCGCAGCCGCAGCGGACCGCCGGCCCGGACTCAGGCCTGGGCCGCGGTGCGCTCCGCGCGCTCGGCGCGCAGCGAGGTGATGGCGCTCTCGAAGTCCTCGAGCGAGTCGAACGACTGGTAGACGCTCGCGAACCGCAGGTAGGCGACCTCGTCGAGCTCGCGCAGCGGGCCCAGGATCGCGAGCCCCACCTCGTAGGCGTCGATCTCGGCGCTGCCCGTGCTGCGCAGCGTCTCCTCGACGCGCTGGGCCAGGATCGCGAGGTCGTCGTCGCTCACGGGGCGGCCCTGGCAGGCCTTGCGCACGCCGGCGACCACCTTGTCGCGGCTGAAGGGTTCGGTGGCGCCGGAGCGCTTCACCACGGACAGGCTGGCCGTCTCGACGGTCGTGAACCGCCGGTTGCAGTTCGGGCACTGCCGCCGACGCCTTATCGACAGGCCGTCGTCGGCCGTCCGTGAGTCCACCACGCGCGAGTCGGCGTGGCGACAGAACGGGCAGTGCATGCTCACTCCTGCGTGGTCGTCCACGGACCGGAGGCCTCCGGTCGCGTCATGACCGTAAGCGGGCAAACCACCGCCATGCAACATCGCCGTAGCATTTGACGGCGAACCGTCGCTCCTGGTCACTCCTCTCTTGTCACCGCCCATTCCTGGCTCGGCCCCTCCTCCGGCGGAGCGTCACTCGTCGGGCAGGAGCAGGAGCTGCCCCACGCGCACCGACGCCGTCCGCAGCTCGTTGAGCTCCTGGAGCCGGGCGACGGCGTCGCGCACGTCCTCTCCGGGCTTCGCGACCTGCTCCGCGTAGCCCCAGAGCGTCTCCCCCGGCTGCACCGCGTGGACCCGGACCTCGAGCGGCTCGCCCGGCGCGCTCGCCACCGCGGTCGCGCCCCAGGTCGCCATCGGCGCCACCACGAGCATCGCGAGCAGCACCAGGACGACGCGGCCGCGCCGCGTGAGGCGCAGCCCCGCGACGCCGAGCCGGTCGGCCACGGTGCGCGACGCCGGCGCGGCCTGCGGGCGGGCGGCGGCGCGAGCAGTCCCGGACGGGTGCCGGACAGGCCCGTGCTCCCGGTGGTCGTGCTCGCGGTGGTGCGCCTGGCGGCGCGTCGACCGGTGCGCCACGTCGTGGCCGGTACCGTGGCCGACGCCGTAGCCGGTGCCGTAGGCCGGGGTGTACTGCCGCAGCGGGATCACGTCCCCCATGGCCCCTCCTCGGGAAGCGAGTCGAACCTCTGTGCGTCATACAGGCGTTCGTCGAACGCACGTACCATTGTGTAGCACGAGACACCGCCCGTGTCGAGACACGCTCGAACATTCGTTTGAGCCGCGCCGCTTTGTGACCTAGAGTGGGCATCGCAGAGGAGAACATTTGTCTGAACGGGAGGGGCACGGGCATGACGGGACGGGACGAGACCAGCGACACGAGAGCCGTCGACACGGCACTCTCCGGCGTCGCCACGCTGGACGCGCCGGGCGACGAGGCGGTCGCCGACGTGCACGCGATCTCGCCGGCGGACCGCCTCACCGAGCGGCAGCGCCTCGTGCTCGACACGATCCGGCAGTCCTTCGAGACCCGGGGCTACCCGCCGTCGATGCGCGAGATCGGTGAGGCCGTCGGCCTCGCGAGCCCCTCGAGCGTCAAGCACCAGCTCCAGATGCTCGAGAAGAAGGGGTTCCTGCGCCGCGACCCCAACCGGCCGCGCGCCATGGAGCTCGTCGAGCCGCTGGCCGAGCAGGTCGAGAAGCCGAGCCGGGGCGAGATCCACTGGCCCGAGCCGCGCCGCAACGGCCAGATCCACTGGGGCAGCTCCGTGCCGGACGACGCGGGCACGCCGCCGCCGTCGTTCGTGCCGCTGGTCGGCCGCATCGCCGCCGGTGGGCCGATCCTGGCCGAGCAGGTCGTCGAGGACGTCTTCCCGCTGCCGCGCCAGCTGGTCGGTGACGGCGAGCTGTTCCTGCTCAAGGTCCAGGGTGACTCGATGGTCGACGCCGCGATCTGCGACGGCGACTGGGTCGTCGTCCGCCAGCAGAACGTCGCCGAGCAGGGCGAGATCGTCGCCGCGATGATCGACGGCGAGGCCACGGTCAAGACGTTCAAGCAGACCGACGGCCACGTGCTGCTGCTGCCGCAGAACCCGGCGTACGAGCCGATCCCCGGCGACGAGGCCCAGATCCTCGGTCGCGTCGTCGCGGTGCTGCGCAGCCTGTAGCTCCCGTCAGTCCTTGTCCACCGGCCGGGTCCGGGACGCCACGTCGTCCGGGACCCGGCCGGCGGCGTCCGGGCCGCGAGCGCGCCGCCCGCCTCAGAAGCCGAACCGCTGCAGCACGCCGCGCACGCTCGCGGCGGACGCGCGCAGCCCGGCGAGCTCGTCGTCCGACATCGGGACGGGCAGCGTGCCCGTGACGCCCCGCCGGTCCACGAGCGACGGCACCGACAGGCAGACGTCGCCGATGCCGTGGTAGCCGTCCAGCAGCGACGAGACCGGCATGATGCGCCCCTCGTCCTTGAGCACGGCCTCGATGATCCGCGTCGCGGCGAGCCCCACCGCATAGTTGGTGGCGCCCTTGCCCGCGATGATCCGGTAGGCGGAGTCGACCACCTCCCGGTGCACCTCCTCACGGACGGCGGCGTCCAGCGGCGCTCGGCCGTCCAGCGGGACCCAGTCCAGGAGCGGCACGCCGCCGATCGACGCCGAGCTCCACAGCGCGATCTCGGAGTCGCCGTGCTCCCCCGCGATGTACGCGTGCACGTTGCCCACCGCCACCCCGCAGCGCTCCGCCAGCACCGCGCGCAGCCGCGACGAGTCCAGCACCGTGCCGCTGCCGAACAGCCGCTCGCGCGGCAGGCCGGAGATCTGCAGCGCCGCGTAGGTCACGACGTCCACCGGGTTGGTCACCATGAGGTAGACCGCGTCCGGCGCGACGTCGACGAGGCCGGGCAGGATCTGCCGCATCAGGCCGATCGTCCCCTCGGCGAGGTCGAGCCTGGTCTGGCCGGGCTTCTGCTTGGCCCCGGCGGTGACCACCACGACGTCGGCGTCCGCGCAGACGGCGACGTCGTCCGACCCGGTGACGTGCGCGGGCGACGTGAACATGAGGCCGTGCCGCAGGTCGAGCACCTCGGCCTCGACCTTGGCCCGGTTCACGTCGTGCAGCGCGATGCTGCGCGCCGACCCGCGGGTGAGCGCGGCGAAGGCCAGCGTGGAGCCGACGGCCCCCGCGCCCACGATCGCGAGCTTGCTGGTCCGCCCCGGTGCGGACGGACCGGACGGGTGAGCGGTGTCGGCTGCCATGCCTTCAGGCTAGGTGTCGAGCCGGGCCAGCGCGGCGCGGACGAGCGACGAGTCGGTCGTGGGCCAGAAGCCCGGCATCGACCGGGTGAGGAACGACGAGTACCGCGCGGTCGCGAGCCGCGGGTCGAGCACCGCCACCACTCCCCGGTCGGCCGTGCTGCGCACCAGCCGCCCGGCGCCCTGCGCCAGGAGCAGCGCGGCGTGCTGCGCGGAGACGGCCATGAAGCCGTTGCCGCCCGCCTGCTCCACCGCCCGGGCGCGCGCCGCCTTGACCGGATCGTCCGGCCTCGGGAACGGGATGCGGTCGATGAGCACGAGCTGGCACGACGGCCCGGGCACGTCCACGCCCTGCCACAGCGACAGCGTGCCGAACAGGCACGTGGCCGGGTCCTCGGCGAACTCGCGCACCAGGGTCGGCAGCTGGTCGTCGCCCTGCGCGAGGATCGGCACGTCGAGCCGCTCGCGCATCGCCTCCGCCACCGCGTTCGCGGCCCGTCGCGACGAGAACAGACCCAGCGTGCGCCCGCCCGCCGCCGAGATGAGCTCCGCGATCTCGTCGAGCTGGGCCTCGGTCGTGGGCTCGCGACCGGGCGCGGGCAGGTGCCGCGCGACGTACAGGATGCCCTGGCGGGCGTAGTCGAACGGGCTGCCGACGTCGAGCCCGCGCCACGACGGGGCGTCCTCGCCCTTCAGGCCGATCGTGCCCGCCACGGGGTCGAACGTGCCGCCCAGCGCGAGGGTGGCCGACGTGAACACGCCGGTCGCCTCCCCCAGCAGGTGCGTGCGGATCAGGCCCGCGACGTGCAGCGGCGCGGCGTGCAGCCGGGTCACGTTGTCCCCGAACCCGCCCCAGCCGTTGTCGGGCCGTGAGCACCACAGCACGTCGGCCGTCGTGTCCTGCGCCGCCATGCGCTCGGCCGTCTCGAAGAGCTGCAGCATGGCGCCCTGGGCCATCTTCAGCCCGGCGTCCGGCTGACCGGCGTCCTTGTTCCTGGCGCCGGACGGGTCGGGCTTGAGCGCGCTGAGCACCTCGCGCGCGGCGTCGCGCACCGCGGCCACCGCCGTGCGCAGGTCGTCCGGGAGGCCCGACGGGAACCGCTCGGCCGGCGCGGTCACGAGCAGCGTGCCGAGGTCCTGCGCGGCCTTGTCGAGCGCCTCGGTGGTGACCCCGCCGTTGCGGCGGGCCAGTCGCGCCGCGTTCTCCACCGACGCCATGGACAGGTCCACCGTGGCCGACGACGTCACCCGGTCGGTGAGCTCGTGCGCCTCGTCGACCACGACGACGTCGTGCTCCGGGAGCACGCCCGGGCTGCCGGTCGCCGCGATGCCGAGCATCGCGTGGTTGGTCACCACGACGTCCGCCTCGCGTGCCGTGGTGCGCGCCTTGTCCGGGAAGCACTCGGCGAGCATGGGGCACCGGCCGCCCAGGCACTCCATCGCCGTGACGGACACCTGCCGCCACGCGCGGTCCGGCACGCCGGGCACCAGGTCGTCGCGGTCGCCCGAGTCGGTCTCGGCCGCCCACTCGTGCAGACGTCGCACGTGGTCGGCGAGCGAGACCCCGGCGTCGCGGCGGCGCGAGGCCCCGCCCCCACCGGCACCCGTGCCCGAGGCGTCCTCGGTGCGGGGGTGGTCCTCACCGCCGGGCAGGTCGAACAGGGTCGGCTCGTCCGCCGGGTACCCGCCGCCGATCTTGTGCACGCACAGGTAGTTGTGCCACCCCTTGAGCAGCGCGATGCGCGGCTCGCGCGGCAGCAGCGGAGCCACCGCCTTCGCCACGAGCGGCAGGTCCCGCGTGATGACCTGGCGCTGCAGCGCGAGCGTCGCCGTCGAGACCACGACCTTGCTCTGCGCCGCCACCGCGTGACGCACCGCCGGCACGAGGTAGCCGAGCGACTTGCCCGTGCCGGTGCCCGCCTGGACCAGCAGGTGCTCGCCCGTGTCGATCGCGTGCGCGACCGCCTCCGCCATCTGCCGCTGGCCGTCTCTGCGACCGCCGCCCAGCTCGCCGACCGCGAGGTCGAGGAGCTCGCCCACCTCGGGGATCTCGGCCGTTCCGGTCGGTGTGTCGGTGCTGTCGGCGGGTGCGTCGGGAAGGCTGGTCACGCCCTCGATCCTAGGCCGGGCCTCCGACATCCACCCCGCCGCCTCCACAGCCCGGCGCCCGGTGCGCGCCCGGGGTCGGCACCCCGCGCCGAGGTGCCGGACCCGAGCGGCCCGGGCCTACCCCTTCACCGCCCCGCCCAGCCCCGCCCCGCTGAGGAACAGCCGCTGGAACGCCAGGAACAACGCGACCGGGAGCACCGTGGAGATCGCGAGCGCCGCGAGGAACACGTCGAGCTCGAGGTACGGCGCGATGGCGGGCAGGCGCACGGACAGCGGCTGGTTCTCCGGGTCGGGCAGCACGAGCATCGGCCAGAGGTAGTCCTTCCAGGCCGCGATGACCGCGAACACCGAGACGACGCCGAGGATCGGCTTCGACATCGGCAGCACGACGCTCCAGAGCAGCCGGAACGGGCCCGCGCCGTCGACCCGGGCGGCCTCGAAGACCTCGCGGGGCAGGCTGTCGAAGAACCGCTTGACGATCAGCACGTTGAACGCGCTGGCGGCCATGGGCAGCCAGACCGCCCAGAAGGTGTTGAGCAGGCTGATGTGCGCGAGCGGCACGTCGAGGATGGTCAGGTACAGCGGCACGAGCAGCACGACGGACGGCACGAACAGCGTGGCGAGCACCAGCCCGAGGATGATCCCGCCGTACCGGGGCCGCAGCACGGACAGCACGTAACCACCGGTCGTGGCGACGAGGAGCTGGAAGAACCAGGCCCCGGCCGCGACGATCAGCGTGTTGAGGAAGAAGTGGTCGATCTCGGCCCGGGTCCACGCGGTGACGAGGTTGGCCCAGTCGACACCGTTCGGGAAGAGCGCGAGCGGGTTGCGCAGCGTGTCCTGGGTGGGGGTCACGGCCGCCTTGGCGAGCCAGAGGATCGGGCCGAGGCCGACCAGGAGCAGGCCGGCCAGGAGGCCGCCCTGGAGCACCCCGAGGGTGGCTCGCACGGCCGGGCGGCGCCGGTCGTGCGCGGAGACGATGCCGCGCTCGGCGGTGTCTGCTGCTGCCATCAGGAGCTCCAGGGTCGGGTGACGCGGAAGTAGATCGCCGACAGCACGGCCAGGACACCCGCGAGCATGAGGCTCAGGGCCGTCGCGGCGCCGTAGTTGCCGCCGAGGCTGCTGCCGAACGCGTAGTCGTAGATGAGCATGAGGATCGTCAGGGTCGCGTTGTTGGGCCCGCCGCCGGTGAACAGGAAGGGTTCGAGGAACACCTGCGACGTGCCGATGACCTGCAGGATCAGGGTGATGAACAGGACGCCGCGCAGCTGCGGCAGCGTGACGTGCCAGATCTTGCGCCACACGCCCGCGCCGTCGACCTCCGCGGCCTCGTAGAGCTCGGTGCGCACCCCGACGAGCGCGGCGAGGTAGATGATGACCGTGCCGCCCGCCGCCGCCCAGGTGGCCTCGAGCACGAGCGAGGGCATGGCGCTGGTCGCGTCCTGCAGCCAGGGGAAGGGCCCGAGGCCGAACCAGCCGGCGACCACGTTGAACACGCCGGTCGGCGAGGCGTCGTAGAAGAACTTCCACAGCAGCACCGCCACGACGGGCGGCACGACGACCGGCAGGTACGCGAGCGCCGAGTAGAGCCCGCGCATCCGCTTGACCTCGCTCATGAGGACGGCGGCGGCCAGGGGTACCGGGTAGCCGAACACGAGCGCGAGCAGCGCGAACCAGAGGGTGTTGGCCACGGCCTTGCCGAGCAGCGGGTCGGACAGGACGAACGCGAAGTTCTCCAGCCCGACGAACTCGGGGGCCGTGACGAGGTTGGTCTGCTGGACGCTCATGATCAGCGCCCGGCCGATCGGGAACCAGGAGAAGACCCCGAACACGAGGATCATCGGCAGCGCGATGACCAGGGTGCTCAGGCCGCCGTCGCGCAGCCAGCCCGCGGGCGTGCGGCGGGCACGCCGGCGGGTCGGGGGCGACGACGGCGGGGTGGCCGCCGTCGTCGCCCGCACAGGGCCGGTCAGGGTGGTCATCGCCTCAGGCGCGGTCGATCAGGATCTGGACCTGGACCTGGGCGTCGGCGAGCAGCGCCTCGATGTCCGCGTCCTCGTCCGTGAGCACGGCCTGGACCACCGGGTCGAGCGCCGCGTAGACGTCCTGGGTCGCGACGGGCGGCTCGGGGACGACCGGCTGGTCGAACATCTGCTCCGTCATCGGCGCGAAGTTCTCCAGCGGGACGTTGACGTACTCCTCGATCCAGCTCTGCTGCTCCTCGTAGGTCTCGCGGTCGAAGATCGGCAGGGCGGGGGCGCCGACCGGCTGGTCGGTCTCGGCCGCGACCTCGGCCTCGGCGACAGCGGCCTCCTGGTCGGTCAGCTTGGAGATGTAGTAGAAGTCGATCCACTTCACCGCGGCGGCCTGCTCGGCCTCCGACGCCGCCGAGCTCACGGCCGCCAGGGTGCCGCCGCCGAGCGTGCCGGCGTCGTCGCCCTCGAGGGGCAGCACGGTGACGCCGTACTCGTCGGGGTTCATCTGGTTCTGGGTGAACAGGTTCGGGTAGTTGGCGCCGCCCGAGATGTACATGCCGATCTTGCCCGCGGCGAAGTCCTGGTTGATGGTGCCCCAGTCGTACAGGAAGCTGGAGCCCATGGAGTCGTCCTCCCACCGCATGTCGTGGAGCATCTCCAGGGCCTGGACGGTCGCCGGGTTGTCGACCGTGGCGGTGACGTCCTCGCCCTCCCCCTCGAGGATGCGGCCGCCGAGCGCGTAGGTCTCGGTGGTCAGGATCCAGCCGCCGGTGTTGCTCTGCGTCATGTGCGCGTAACCGGCCTGGCCGGTCTTCTCGGCGATGGCCTCGGCGGCCTCGCGGACCTCGTCCCAGGTGGCGGGCGGGTCGTCGGGGTCGAGGCCGGCCTCCTCGAAGAGCTGGCGGTTGTAGTGCAGGCCCTGGTTGTACGCGGCGATCGGCACGGCCCACATGCCGCCGTCGGCGGCCTGACCCGCCGCGGCGATCGTCGGGTTGAAGTCGTCCGCGTAGGGCAGCTCGGCCACGAGGTCGCTGATGTCGGCGATCTGGCCGGCCTCGATGAGCCCGCGGCCGTCCGTGAACGGGATCGGGAAGACGTCGGGGAGGGTGCCGCCCGCGAGCTCGGCCGCGAACGTCGTGCCGGACCAGGTGAACTCCTTCGTCTCGACCTGGATGTCCGGGTTGGCCTCCTCGAACTGCGCGATGCGCTCGTCGAACGCGTCGACGGCCGCCTGCTCCAGGCCGGCGTCGATCGCGACCTCGATGGTCACGGGGCCGGTCGGGTCGTCCGACGCCTCGGACGACGACCCGCAGGCCGTCAGTGTCCCGACGGACAGGACGCCCACCAGGGCGAACGCCGCGCGGCTGCGTGCTGACTTCATTGTCACTCCTTGGTCTGGTGCCACTGGGGCGGCACGTGAGGGAAGGGATCAGGTCGGTTGGGTCAGTGCGCCGTCTCGAGCCAGACGGCGGTGTCGGGCCCCACCACGCCGTCGGCGGGGCCGCTCGCCAGGAGCACCGTGGCGCCGGCGGGCAGGGGAACGGGCTCGGTGCCGAGGTTGACGACGCACGCGAAGCGGTCGCCACGCGTGAAGGCGAGCACGTCGTCCCCGCCGTGGTCGAGCCACGTCAGCGGGGCGGTGTGCAGCGCGGGCAGGTCGCGGCGCAGGTGCAGGGTGCGGCGGTAGAGGGTCAGCATGGAGGCCGGGTCGCCGTCCTGCGCCTCCACGGACAGGTCGGCCCACGCGGCGGGCTGCGGCAGCCAGGGGTCGGCGCCGCCGTCGGGGCCGAAGCCGAGGCTGGAACCGGTGCGCGCCCACGGCAGGGGCACACGGCAGCCGTCGCGTCCGGGGTCGACGCCGCCGGAGCGGAAGTGCATCGGGTCCTGGATGGCCTCGCGCGGCACGTCCGCCTCGGGCAGGCCGAGCTCGTCGCCCTGGTACACGTACAGGGCGCCGGGCAGAGCGGCGACCAGGAGCGCGGCCGCCCGCGCCCGCCGTCGGCCCAGCTCGAGGTCGGTCGGCGTGCCGAAGCGCTTGGCCGCGAAGTCGAAGGACGAGTCCTCGCGGCCGTAGCGTGTCACGGGCCGCGTGATGTCGTGGTTGGAGAGCACCCAGGTCGCCGGGGCGCCCACGGGGGCGTGCGCCTCGAGCGTGGTGCGGATCGACTCCCGCAGCTCCTTGGCGTCCCACGGCCGGGCCATGAAGTCGAAGTTGAACGCCGTGTGCATCTCGTCGGGGCGCAGGTACTGCGCGAACCGCTCGTGGTCGGCGAGCCACACCTCGCCGACGAGGACGCGCGGCTCGTCGTACGCGTCGGCGACACGGCGCCAGGAGCGGTAGATGTCGTGGATCTCGTCGCGGTCCAGGTGGGGGTGCTCCCCCGGGCCGGGCGCCTCGGGCACCTCGGGCAGACCGGGGTCCTTGACGATGAGCGCGGCGGAGTCGATGCGGATGCCCGCGGCACCGCGGTCGAACCAGAACCGCAGCACGTCCTCGTGCTCGCGCCGCACGTCGGGGTGGTTCCAGTTGACGTCGGGCTGCTCGGGCGTGAACAGGTGCAGGTACCACTGCCCGGGCGTGCCGTCGGGGTTCGTCGTGCGGGTCCACGTGTCGCCCTGGAAGCTCGACACCCAGCGCGTCGGCATCTCGGCGCCGCCGGCGCCCTTGCCGTCGTGGAACCAGAACCGCTCCCGCTCGGGCGAGCCGGGACCCGCCGCGAGCGCCGCGCGGAACCACTCGTGCTCGGAGGAGATGTGGTTCGGCACGACGTCGACGATCGTGCGGATGCCTGCCTCGCGGGCCTCGGCGATGAGCGCCTCGGCGTCCTCGAGGGTGCCGAACGCCGGGTCGATCGTGCGGTAGTCGCGCACGTCGTACCCGCCGTCGGCCAGGGGCGAGGCGTACCAGGGCGTGTACCAGATGGCGTCCACGCCGAGGTCGCGCAGGTAGCCGAGCCGCGAGCGGACGCCGGCGAGGTCGCCGGTGCCGTCACCGTTCCCGTCGGCGAAGCTGCGGGGGTAGACCTGGTAGATCACGGCGCTCCGCCACCAGTCGGAGGAGGCGGGCCGGGGTGCGCCGGGCGCGGACATCGTCGTCATGCCGTGAACCGTAAGTCACACGACAACGCCCGCGCAAGAACTCGACAGAAGGTTTATCGTTTTGCGACAGACTTCGCCCGCACCCGCGCAGCGGCCGTCGACGCACGGACGACCAGCTCGGGCTCGAAGAGCAGCTCGTCGCGCGGCACGTCGCTGCCGTCCACGAGGGCGGCCAGCAGGTCGACGGCGGCGCGGCCCATGGGCTCGATCGGCTGCCGCACGGTGGTCAGCGCCGGGTCGGTGGAGTTCATGAGCGCCGAGTCGTCGAAGCCGACGACGGACACGTCGCCCGGGCAGGTCAGCCCGACGCGGCGCACCGCGCGGATCGCCCCGAGGGCCAGCGGGTCGCTCGCGCACACGATCGCCGTGGCACCCCGCTCGACCAGGCGGTTGGCCGCGGCCTGACCGCTCTCCAGGGAGTACTGCGAGTGCACCACGAGGTCGGGGTCGAGCTCCAGGCCCGCGCGCTCGGCGAACCGCCGGGCGGCCGCCAGCTTGCGCTCCGACGGCACGTGGTCGGCCGGGCCCAGCAGCAGCCCGACGCGCTCGTGGCCCAGCGACACCACGTGGCCGAGCGCCTGCTCCATCGCGACGAGGTCGTCGCACGCCACGCTCGGGAACGACAGGTCCTCGATCGCCGCGTTGATGAGCACGACGGGCAGGCCGAGCTCCTCGAGCCGGCGGTAGTGCGCGTGGTCGGCCTCGCGCTCGGCGTAGAAGCCGCCCGCGAAGATCACCCCGGACACCTGCTGCTGGAGCAGCAGGTCGATGTACTCGGCCTCGGTGATGCCGCCGGCCGTCCGCGTGCACAGCACAGGGGTGTACCCCTGCTGGGCCAGCGCTCCCCCGATCACCTCGGCGAACGCCGGGAAGATCGGGTTCACCAGCTCGGGCAGCACGAGGCCCACCAGCCGGCCGCGGCTGCCGCGCAGCTTGGTGGGCCGCTCGTAGCCCAGCACGTCCAGGGCGGTGAGCACCGCGTCCCGCGTGCCCTGGGACACCCCGGGCTTGCCGTTGAGCACGCGACTGACCGTCGCCTCGCTCACGCCCACCTTCTTCGCCACATCCGAAAGCCGTCTCGACATGGGTCGATCCTAGCCACGAACAACGCAAGCCGCTTGCATGACTTGCACAGTCACGCAAACGGCTTGCGTCTGGTCGGCGGGTGCCTGACGTGGTCAGGCCAGGGTCACGAGGCCACGGCCACCTTGTGCAGCTCGGTGGCGAGCTGCTCGTCGACGCGCCCGCGCACGTGGGTGCCCGTCGCGACGTGCTCGGTGAGCTCGATGTCGCCGTGCTCGTGCACGCGGTGCACCAGGTCGCCCCGGTCGTACGGGACCACCAGGTCGACCTGGACGCCCGGGCGCGGCAGCTCGGCCGCGATCCGCGCGCGCAGCTCGGCGATGCCCTCGCCCGAGTGCGCGGAGACGACGGCGGTGTGCCGCTCGCGGCGCTGGATCCGCCCCACGACCGTGGGGTCGGCGACGTCCGCCTTGTTGAGCACCACGATCTCGTGGACGTCCTCGAACGCGGGGATCTCGGACAGCACCTCGCGCACCGCCGCGATCTGGCCCTCGGGGTCCGGGTGAGAGGCGTCGACCACGTGCAGCAGGATGTCGGCGTCGCCGACCTCCTCCAGCGTGGACCGGAACGCCTCCACGAGCTGGTGCGGCAGGTGCCGCACGAACCCGACCGTGTCGGCCAGCGTGTACACGCGGCCGTCCTCCGTGCGGGTGCGCCGGACCGTCGGGTCCAGCGTCGCGAACAGGGCGTTCTCGACGAGCACTCCCGCACCGGTCAGCGCGTTGAGCAGCGACGACTTGCCGGCGTTGGTGTACCCGGCGATCGCCACCGCGGGGATCGCGTTGCGCCGGCGGCTCAGGCGCTTGGTCTCGCGCGCCGGCTTCATCGCGGCGATCTCACGCCGCAGCTTGGCCATCCGGTTGCGGATGCGACGCCGGTCGAGCTCGATCTTCGTCTCGCCGGGACCGCGCGAGCCCATGCCCGCACCCGCGCCGCCCACCTGGCCACCGGCCTGGCGGGACATCGACTCACCCCAGCCGCGCAGGCGCGGCAGGAGGTACTCGAGCTGCGCGAGCTCGACCTGGGCCTTGCCCTCACGGGACTTGGCGTGCTGGGCGAAGATGTCGAGGATCAGCGCGGTCCGGTCGACGACCTTGACCTTCACCACGTCCTCCAGCGCGCGGCGCTGGGACGGGGCGAGCTCGCTGTCCACGACCACGGTGTCGGCGCCGGTGGCCAGCACGACCTGCGCCAGCTCCTGCGCCTTGCCCGAGCCCAGGTAGGTGCCGGGATCCGGCTTCTGCCTGCGCTGCAGCAGGCCGTCGAGCACCTGCGAGCCCGCGGTCTCCGCGAGCGCGGCGAGCTCGCGCAGCGAGATCTCCGCCTCCTGCGCGGCCCGCTCGCCGCCTGCGTACAGGCCGACGAGCACGACCTTCTCCAGGCGCAGCTGCCGGTACTCGACCTCCGTGACGTCCTCGAGCTCCGTCGAGAGGCCGACGACGCGCCGCAGCGCGGTGCGCTCCTCGAGGTCGAGCTGGTCGCCGTCGGCGTCGGTGTGCACGGTCTCGCCGTCGGCACGTGCGGTCCCCGCCCGAGCGAGAACCCGTGCCACGACATCGTTCGCGATCGCCTGCGCCTGCGCCTGCGACTCGCTGAGTTCGGGCGTCTCCTGCTCAGGGAGCTCGGGCTCTGTCGGGGTGTGGGTCATGTAGTTCCTGACTCTCGGTGGTGGCTGGTACTGATCCCAACCACGAGGTACAACAAGGATCCCACGCCACAAAGTCCCGCGGCCATGTGTTTCCGGGTGTGTTTCTCCGTCCGGTGCGGGGCTCAGAGCTCCCGCCGCATCACGCGCCGGCGCCTGGTCGGCCGGCTGACCTCGGTCAGCCCTGCCGCGGCGAACGGTCCCGGCGTGCCGACGTTCACCTCGCCCCAGGCGATCTCCTGGCCCGGCGCCGGCACGATCGGGTACCCCTCGACGGCACGCGCCCCCTGCTCGCGCGCGTGCTCGACGGCCGCGGCAGCCAGGTCGTACATCAGTCCCTGCCTGCGGAACCCCGCCCGGACCGCGAAGCACGTGACGGCCCACACGCCGGCGTCGTCCTTGTCCTCGGCCCGGCCCGCCCACGGCACCTGGCTGCCGCGGTAGCGCACGAACTCGGTGCGCGGCGCGACGGCGACCCAGCCCACCGGCTCCTCGCCGAGGTACCCGAGCAGGGCTCCCGACGTCAGCCCGGGCCCGACGTCGAGCTGCTCGCGCAGGTGGTGCGCCCGCTCCTCGACCGAGAGGTGCCACCACGCGCCGTCGCCGAGGCGGATGCGCTGGCACTGGCAGTGGTGGGTGCCACCGCGCAGGCCGAACACCGTCTGCACGTCGTCCCAGGCCTCCGGGGTCGCGGGCACGACCCGCGTGCGCATCTCCATGCGCCATGGCTAGCACCGGCCGCACCCCGCGGCAAGCGCCTACGATTCTCCGGTGCCCACCGACCACTACTTCACGGCCCAGCCCGCCTCGGACGACGAGCGCCGCGTCCGCACCGTCCGCCTCGCGGGGCGGGACGTGGACGTCGAGGTGGCGGCGGGCGTCTTCTCGCCCGGCGGCCTCGACAAGGGCACGGCGGTGCTGCTCGACCGGGTGCCGGAGCCGCCGCCGTCGGGCCACCTGCTCGACCTGGGGTGCGGGTGGGGGCCGATCGCGCTGACCCTCGCGCTGGAGGCGCCCGCGGCGACGGTGTGGGCCGTCGACGTCAACGAGCGCGCGCTCGACCTCGTGCGCCGCAACGCGGAGCGGCTCGGCCTGTCGAACGTCCGCGCGGTCCTGCCCGACGACGTGCCCGACGACGTCGCCTTCGCCGCGTGCTGGTCCAACCCGCCGATCCGCGTGGGCAAGGAGGCGCTGCACGCCCTGCTCACGCGCTGGCTGCCGCGCCTGGCCGACGGCGGCGCGGCGTGGCTCGTGGTCCAGAAGAACCTCGGCTCGGACTCGCTCGCACGCTGGATCACCGAGGCGCTCGGCCTGCCGGTCGAGCGCGAGGCGTCGTCCAAGGGGTTCCGGGTGCTGCGGGTGGGCGCCTGACGCCGGCCGCCCCACCGCGTGTCAGAGCGTGAGCTCGCCCGAGTAGACCAGCTCGGCGGGGCCGGCCAGCTCGACCGTGCCGCCGTCGAGCACCCGCACGCGGACCTCGCCGCCCGGGACCTCCACGCGCCACGTGTCCGGCGCGCCCGCGCCGGACGATCCGCCCTGCCAGGTGCGCACCGCGAGCGCCGCGGCGCACGCACCCGTACCGCACGACGGCGTCTCGCCCACCCCGCGCTCGTGCACGCGCATGCGCAGGCGCCCGACGGGCCCGTCGGGGCCGTCCTCCTCGCCCAGCGGCACCACGAGCTCGACGTTCGTGCCGTGCGGCGGTACCGGCGCGACCTCGGGCGCGCGCCCGAGGTCGAGGCCGTCGAGCTCCTCGACGCTCGACAGGGCGACCACGGTGTGCGGGTTGCCGAGGTCGACGCTGAGCGCCGGGCGCGGCTGCGACCACCCGCGGACGGCGACCGCGGCGTCGTACCCCTGGGCGACCGCCACGTCACCGGCGGGCAGGAACCACGCGCCCATGTCGACGGCGTACCAGCCGCCCGGCTCCTTGGTGACGCGCTTGACGCCGGCGCGCGTGCCGAGGCTGAGCGGCCCGGTGGTCAGGTCGGCGAGCCCGAGCTGCTCGGCGAAGGCGGCGAACACCCGCACGCCGTTCCCGCACATCTCCGCGACCGAGCCGTCGGCGTTGCGGTAGTCCATGAACCACACCGCGCCCGGCTCCTGCTCGAGAGCCTCCTGCGCGGCCCGCTCGCCCGCGCGGGCGAGCGCCGCGGTCGGCGCGAGGCGGATGACGCCGTCGCCGCCCACGCCGCCGCGTCGGTCGGCCAGCCGCCGCACCTGCTCGGGGCGGAGGTCGAGGGCACCCTCCGGGTCGGCGACCAGCACGAAGTCGTTGTGCGTGCCGTGGCCCTTGGTGAACGCGAGGGTCCCGGCCGTGGGGGCTGCGGGCGCCGGGGTGGTCGCAGGCTGCGTCATGATCCCAGGCTACGGCGCACCGGCGCGTCGTCCGACATCCGTCCGGCCTCCGGGAGGGTGCCGTCGTCCGCCGCCGCGACGACCGCGAGCGCCTCGTCGAGCAGGCGGGGCGAGGCGGCGTCGAGCCACCGCACGCGCGGGTCGCGGCCGAACCAGCCCATCTGCTTGCGGGCGAGCCTGCGCGTGTTGGCGACGACGGCGTCGCGGGCCTCCTGCTCGGTGAGCTCCCCGCGCCACCAGGCGAGCACCTCGGCGTAGCCGACGGCGCGGGCGGCGGTCACGCCGAGGCCCGGACCGGTCCCGCCCTGCTCGGGGCTCGCGAGCACGCGGACCTCGTCGACCAGCCCGGCGTCCCACATGCGGTCGACGCGCGCCGCGACGCGGGCGTCGAGCACGTCGCGCGAGCAGTCGAGCCCGATCTGCACCGCGGGGCGCACGTACTCCTGGCGCGGCAGGTTGGCGGTGTAGGGCCTGCCGGTCAGCTCGATGACCTCGAGCGCGCGCACGATGCGGCGCGTGTTGTGGGGGCCGATGCTCTCGGCGGCCTGGGGGTCGAGGCGCTCCAGCTCGGCGTGCAGGGCGCGCCGGCCCTCCGTCTCGGCGCGCGCCTCCAGCCGGGCGCGGACCTGGGGGTCGGTACCGGGGAAGTCCATCTGGTCGAGCAGCGCGCGCACGTACAGCCCGGACCCGCCCACGACGACGGCGCGCGCTCCCCGCCCGGCGATCGCGTCCAGGTCGGCGCGCGCCGCCTCCTGGTAGCGCGCCACCGACGCGTCCTGCACCGGGTCGAGCACGTCGAGCTGGTGGTGCGCGATGCCGCGGCGCTCGGCGGGCGGCACCTTCGCCGTACCGACGTCCATGCCGCGGTAGAGCTGGTAGGCGTCGGCGTTGACGATCTCGGCGGGCGCCGCGTCGGTGCCCAGCGCCTCGGCCAGGTCCAGCGCGAGGTCCGACTTCCCGGTGGCGGTGGGGCCCACGACGGCGACGACTCTCACGCCGTCACCCTACGGTCGGCCCGGTCCCGGGACGAACCGTCACGCCGTGACGACACGGTACGCGGACGGCAGGTACTCGTCCTCCTGCGGGAAGGTGAGCACCCGTGCCCCGGCCAGGTCGACGCCGGCCTCGCGCAGCGCCGCCCGCACGCCGGGCGTGAGCGCCGCCGGGCCACGGTCCTGGCTGCCGGGGGCTCCCCCGCCGGCGACGACGAGCACGGGG
>NZ_JABEMG010000038.1 GCF_013004695.1 Promicromonospora citrea | reverse complement strand
CCCCGCCGCGAGCGCGACGCCCGGCGGCCGACCGCCGTGACCGAGGCGGAGCTGCACCAGGTGCTCGCGTGCCCGGACGTCGAGGGAGCCACCCTGGCGCCGCCGGGCCGAACCGCGCGCTGAGTGCCCCACCAGGACCAGAGACAGACCCCGACAGGACGGATCCCCGCGTGACTTCTCCCGACCTCCAGACCGACGTGCTCGTGGTGGGCGCAGGCCTCGGCGGCATCGCCGCGGCGCTGGCCGCCGCCGACCGCGGCGCCTTCGTCGTCCTCACCGAGGAGCACCCGTGGATCGGCGGGCAGCTCACCTCGCAGGCCGTGCCCCCGGACGAGCACCCGTGGGTCGAGCGGTTCGGCGTGACCGCCCGGTACCGCGCGCTGCGGGACGGGATCCGCGACGTCTACCGCCGCCGCTACCCCCTGACCGACGACGCCCGGCGGTGGGCCGAGCTCAACCCCGGCGCGGGCTGGGTGTCCAAGCTGTGCCACGAGCCACGCGTCGCCGTCGGGGTGCTCGAGGAGATGCTCGCCCCGTACCGCTCGACCGGCCGGGTGCGGCTCCTGGAGCGCGTGCGCCCCGTCGCCGCCACGACCGACGGCGACCGCGTCACCTCCGTGACGCTGCGGTCGGTGCTCGACGGCGACGAGGTCACCGTCGCCGCCGCCTACACGATCGACGCGACCGAGACGGGCGAGCTGCTGCCCCTGACGGGGACGGAGTACGTGACGGGGTTCGAGTCGCGGCACGACACCGGGGAGCCCAGCGCCCCCGAGCAGGCGCAGCCGGACAACGTGCAGGCGCTGAGCGTGTGCTTCGTCGTCGAGCACGTCGACGGGGACCACACGATCGACCGGCCCGCGCGGTACGACTTCTGGCGCGAGCACGCGCCGGCCGCGTGGGGCGGCGAGCAGCTCCTGTCCTGGACGGCGCCCAACCCGCGCACGCTCGCGCTGGAGAAGCGCTCGTTCACGCCCAACCCGGGCGACGACCCGCTCGCCGTCGACGCCGACCAGTCCAGGAACGCCGGCGACGGCAACCTCTGGCTGTTCCGCCGCATCGCGGCGCGCGACCTGCACGAGCCCGGCGCCTACGCGAGCGACCTGTGCCTCGTGAACTGGCCGAGCATCGACTACTTCCTCGACCACGTGCTCGACGTGCCCCGCGAGGTGGAGGAGGCCCGCGTCGCGGACGCGCGGCAGCTCAGCCTGTCGATGCTCTACTGGATGCAGACCGAGGCACCGCGGGCCGACGGTGGCACGGGCTTCCCCGGGCTGCGGCTGCGCCCCGACGTCACGGGCCACCCCGACGGGCTGGCCCAGGCCGCGTACCACCGCGAGTCCCGCCGCATCCGCGCCGTCACGACCGTCACGGAGAACGACGTCTCCTACGCCGTGCGCGGCGACGCCGGCGCGACACGGTACGACGACTCGGTCGGCGTCGGCATGTACCGGATCGACCTGCACCCCTCGACGGGCGGCGACACCTACATCGACGTGCCGTCCACGCCGTTCGAGATCCCGCTCGGCGCCCTGCTGCCGCAGCGCACCACCAACCTGCTCGCCGGCAACAAGAACATCGGGACCACCCACATCACGAACGGGTGCTACCGGCTGCACCCGGTCGAGTGGAACGTCGGCGAGGCGGCAGGCCACCTGGCGGCCTTCTGCCTCGCCACCGGCACCACGCCGCACGCCGTGCAGTCCGGTCCCGGGCTCCTGGCCGACTACCAGGCCGAGCTCGTCGCCGCGGGCGTCGAGCTCCGCTGGCCCGACGGCGTCCACCCGTACTGACGCCCGAGCGTCTTCCCGCACCCCCCACCGGTTCGTCTCAGTCCGAAGGAGAACTGATGTCTGCACACCCCACCCGGGCCCGCAGGACGGCGGCCGCCGTCGGCGCGCTCGGCACCGCACTGGCCCTGACGTCCTGCGCCGGCGGCTCGTCCGCCCCGGCCGGTGAGCCCGAGACGCCCGACGAGCCGGTCGAGCTGCGGATGACCGTCTGGACGGCGGACGAGGCCCAGCTCGAGCTCTTCCAGACCATCGCCGACGCGTACGTCGCCGAGAACCCGGAGCTCGTCGCGGGCGTCTCGTTCGAGACGATCCCGTTCGAGGACTACACCACCGCCCTGACCACCCAGCTCGCGGGCGGCAACGCGCCCGACCTCGCGTGGGTGTTCGAGAGCAACGCGCCCGAGTTCGTCGCGAGCGGCGCGCTGGTCGACCTGCGCCCCGTGCTCGAGGGCACCGACGGGTACGCGGCGGACGACCTCGTGCCCAGCGCCCTGTCGCTGTGGGAGGACGGCGACGGGCTCTACGCCTACCCGTTCTCCACCAGCCCGTTCGCGGTCTTCGTCAACACCGACCAGCTCGCCGCGGCAGGCCAGCCGAACCCGGCGGACCTGGTGGCCGACGGCGGGTGGACCTTCGACGCCGCCCGCGACATCGCGGCGGCCACCGCGCAGGACACGGGCAAGCAGGGCCTCGTGGTGCGCGACTTCGACTACCAGGCGTGGGAGAACCTGGCCACGGTCTGGTCCGGCTGGCAGGCCCAGCCGTGGAGCGCCGACGGCACGGAGTGCACCTTCACCGACCCGGCGATGGTCGACGCCCTCACCTGGTTCCACGACGCCGTGTTCACCGACGGCGCCCTCCCGGAGCCCGGCACCACGGCCGACTTCTTCGCGGGCGACGCCGCGATGACCATCACGCAGATCAGCCGCGCGTCGTCGCTCGACGACTCGTTCTCCTGGGACGTCGTGCCGCTGCCCGCCGGCCCGGCCGGGCAGCAGGACGTCGTGGGCCAGGCCGGCATCGGCGTCTTCGCGGCGGGCGAGCACCCCGACGTCGCCGCCGACTTCCTCGCGTACTTCACCAACCCGGAGAACGCCGCGCAGCTCGCCGCGTACTTCCCGCCGCCGCGCGCCTCGCTGCTCAACGGCGAGGACCTGGCCGCGGCCAACCCCCGGCTGTCGGCCGAGCAGCTCGAGGCCGTCGTCGTCGAGAGCGTGCAGGACGCCGTGACCAAGCCGGCCCACGCGAGCTTCGCCAAGCTCTCGGAGACGGTGCGCGCCGAGCTCGACGCGCTGTGGGTCGAGGACGCCGACGTCGAGGCCGTGCTGGCCGACACCTGCGCGGCGATCACGCCGCTCCTGGAGGACTGAGGCGTGGCGGCGTCGGCGGCGGTGCGCCGCGACCGGCTCGTCGGGTACACCATGGTCGCCCCCGTGGTGCTGGGCTCCCTCGCGTTCGTCGTGCTGCCGCTCGTCATGGTGGTCTGGTACTCGCTGCACGAGTGGAACGTGCTGGCGAACACCTTCACGTTCGTCGGCGCGGAGAACTACCAGCGCATGGCGGCGGACCCCGGGCTGGCGGACGCGCTCCGGGCGACCCTCTGGTTCTCGGTCGGGCTGGTCGTGGTGAACATCGCGCTGGCGCTGCTGCTCGCCGTCCTGCTCAACCAGCGGCTGCCCGGCACCACGACGTTCCGCACGTTCTTCTTCTCGCCGGTCGTCGTGTCCCTGGTCGCCTGGACCATCGTCTGGAGCTTCCTGCTCCAGGCCGACGGCGGCATCAACGGCTTCCTCTCCGTGCTCGGCGTGGAGGGGCCCAACTGGCTGCGGCGCCCCGACGCCGCCATGGCCGCCGTGATCATCGTGCAGGTCTTCAAGAACGTCGGCCTCAACATGATCCTGTTCCTCGCGGCGCTCCAGGGCGTGCCCGAGGAGCTGCAGGAGGCGGCCCGGCTGGACGGGGCCGGCGCGTGGCGCCGGTTCCGCTCCGTCACGCTGCCGCTCATCAGCCCGACCGTGCTGCTCGTGTCGATCATCACGATCGTCGGGTCGCTCGAGGTGTTCGCGCAGATCGACGTGCTCACCGGCGGCGGGCCCGGGAGCTCGACCACGGTGCTCGTCTACTACCTGTACCAGCAGGCGTTCCGGTTCAACGAGTTCGGCTACGCGAGCGCGCTGGCCGTGCTCCTGTTCGTCATCGTGCTCGTCCTGACGCTGCTCCAGTGGCAGTCACGCAAGAGGTGGGTCTTCCATGAGGTCTGAGATCATCACGGCTCCCGAGACGGAGGCGCCCGCCACCCCGGTCCTCGTCCCGCTGCCGCGGCGGCGGGCCCGCGCCCGGCGCGGCCTGACGCGGTGGCTGCTCGTGGTCGTGCTCGCCGTGCTCAGCCTGCCGTTCGTCTTCCCCACGTGGTGGATGGCGACCTCGAGCCTCAAGCCGATGAGCGAGATCCTGCGCCGTGTACCGACGCTGTGGCCCCAGGACCCGTCGTTCGACGCCTACGGGCGGGTGTTCACGCTGCAGCCGTTCGCGCAGCAGTACTGGAACTCCCTCTACATCGCGGTGGTCGTCACGCTCGGCACGATGCTCGTGGCGGCGATGGCGGGGTACGCGTTCGCGCGGATCCGCTTCCCCGGCGCGAACGCCCTGTTCGTCCTCGTCCTCGTCGGTCTGCTCGTGCCGGCGGAGGTGACGATCGTCCCGCTGTTCCGCATCGTCAACACGCTCGGGCTGGTCGACACCCACTGGCCCCTGATCGTCGTCCCGGTCCTCGGGGCGCCCGCCGTGCTGGCCGTCTTCATCATGCGGCAGTTCTTCCTCGGGCTGCCCACGGAGCTCGAGGAGGCCGGCCGGCTCGACGGGCTCGGCCGCTGGGGCGTGTTCTGGCGCATCGCCGTCCCCCTGTCCCGGTCCGCGCTCGGCGCCGTGGCGATCTTCACGTTCCTCAAGTCGTGGAACCTCTACCTCGAGCCCGTCGTGTACCTCTCGAGCAAGGAGAGCTTCACCCTCCCGCAGGCCCTCACGCAGTACGTCGACGCGTACGGCGGGCCCATGTGGAACGTGCAGCTGGCTGCGACGACGCTCACCGTGCTGCCCGTCCTCGCGGTCTTCCTCGTCGCCCAGAAGCAGTTCGTCCAGGGCCTCGCGCACAGCGGTCTCAAGGGCTGACGCGTGCGGGCCGGCCACCCGGCCCGCACGGTCGCGTGGCGGCCGCACGACCGGAGGTGAAAGATGGTGTGCTGTTAGCGTGGAGGGTCGTCTGGAGACCTTTTCATACGTGTAAGGAGATCTGGCCCTCCCGTGTGACCACCCGGCAGACCCGGGGCGGGAAAGGAGGGCCGTCGTGATGACTACCTCAGAGACCACCAAGACCCTCGTCAGCCGCGTGCAGCGTGCCGCGCACCGCGTCGAGCGAGCAGCGCGCGGGCCCCAGGACCAGCGCGTCGGTACCGACCGCGTCGTCTTCGGCGTCGCGGGCCTCATCGCCCTGGCCTTCATCGTGTGGGGCTTCGTCAGCTCCGAGACCCTCGGCGCGGTGGCCGACTCCGCCCTCACCGGCGTCCTGGGCAACTTCGGCTGGCTGTTCGTCATCGCCGCCACCATCTTCGCCGTCTTCGTGATCGTCGTGGCGCTCGGCCGCTTCGGCAAGATCCCCCTCGGGCAGGACGGCGAGAAGCCGCAGTACTCCACCCCCTCCTGGATCGCGATGATGTTCGCGACCGGCATGGGCATCGGCCTCATGTTCTACGGCGTCGGCGAGCCCCTCTACTTCTACATGGCGCCGCCGCCCGGCACCGTCGAGGGCTCGACGCCCGCCGCCGCGTCCACCGCCATGGGCCAGACGCTGTTCCACTGGACCATCTACCCGTGGGCGATGTACGCCATCGTGGGCCTCGGCATGGCCTACGGCACCTACCGCCTCGGGCGCTCGCAGCTCTTCAGCTCGATGTTCACGTCGCTGTTCGGCCGCAAGGCGGTCAACGGCACCGGCGGGCGCGTCATCAACATCCTCGCGATCCTCGCGACCCTCTTCGGCTCCGCCTGCTCCCTGGGCCTCGGCGCCCTGCAGATCGGCGGCGGCATCCAGCACTCCGGCATCATGGAGTCGGTCGGCACGGTCACGCTCGTCCTCATCATCGCCGTCCTGACCTGCCTGTTCGTGCTGTCTGCCGTGTCGGGCATCGAGCGCGGCATCCAGTGGCTGTCCAACGCCAACATGTGGCTGGCGCTGCTGCTCGCGGTCATCGTCTTCGTCGGCGGGCCCACGCTGTTCATCCTCAACGTGCTCCCCGCCTCGATCGGCGCCTTCGTCGGCGACCTGCCCGACATGGCCTCGCGCACCGCGGCGTCCGGCGACCAGAGCCTGTCCGACTGGATGGGGTCCTGGACCATCTTCTACTGGGCCTGGTGGGTGTCGTGGACGCCGTTCGTCGGCCCGTTCATCGCCCGCATCTCGCGCGGCCGCACCGTGCGCCAGTTCGTCACCGGCGTGCTGCTCGTCCCGTCGGTCGTCTCGACCGTCTGGTTCGCGATCTTCGGCGGCGGCGCCATCGGCCTGCAGGAGCGCGCCGAGCAGGCGCAGGCCACCGGCGCGGCGCTCGCGGCGATCGGTGAGGGCGGGGCCGACATCAACTTCGACCTCATCTTCTTCCAGACCCTCGGCGCGCTGCCCGTGCCGGGCTGGGTCGGGCTCGCGCTCATGGTGCTGGCGGTCGTGCTCGTCGCGATCTTCTTCGTCACGGGCGCCGACTCCGCCTCGATCATCATGGGCGGGCTGTCCGAGAACGGCGCGGAGGAGCCGAGCAAGAAGGCCGTGATCTTCTGGGGCGTGAGCACCGGCGCGGTCGCGGCGGCGATGCTGCTCGCCGGCGGCGACGACCCGGCCAGCGCCCTCAACGGTCTGAAGAACATCACGATCGTCTCGGCGCTGCCGTTCGTCGTGGTCATGCTCGTGCTGTGCGTCGCGCTGTGGAAGGACCTGTCCAACGACCCGCTCGTGCTCAAGCGCGCGCTGGCGGTGCAGGTGCTGTCCGAGACGGTCGAGACCGGTGTCGAGAAGCACGACGGCGAGCCGTTCGAGCTCGCGACGTCGGCGGCGACGCCCGACGACGGCGGGGACGGCAGCCCGGTCGACGGGGTCCCGGCCGGCGACGGTCCCGCCGTCGCGAAGGGCTGAGCCGCCGCCGATATTCCGTTGCCGGGCCTCGGCCCGGCACGGGATCGTCGGCCCATGACCGACACCTCCCGCCTGCTGCAGGCCTACGACGAGCAGCTGCGCACCGACGCCGAGACGCCGAGCGCCGTGGCGGTCACCCCGTGGGGGCCGCTGCGCCTGGTCACCTTCCTCGGCGGGCGGGGGTTCGTCACCTACCGCGATCTCGGCGGGGCCGACGAGGCCGGGGTGCGCTCGCTCGTCGATGCCGCCGTCGCGCACTACCGGGCCGACGGCGGCATCACGCGCGTCGAGTGGAAGACGCGCGGTCACGACCGGGCGCCCGGGCTGCACGACGCGCTCGTCGAGCACGGGTTCGTGCCGGAGGAGCAGGAGTCGATCATGATCGGCGAGGCCGCGGCCCTGGCGGTCGACGTGCCCCTGCCCGACGGCGTCACCCTGCGCCCGGTCACGGCCGAGGCCGACGTCCGCGCGATGTGCGCGATGCAGGACGAGGTGTTCGGCGCCCCGCCGTCGGACGAGACGGCGAACGCCGTGCTGCGCCGGCAGGCGCTGGACGACGGCATGGAGCTCTGGGTCGCCGAGGCCGCGGGCGAGATCGTGTCGGCCGGGCGGCTCGAGCCCGTCCCGGGCACCGACTTCGCGGGGATCTGGGGCGGGTGCACGCGGCAGGAGTGGCGCGGCCGCGGCATCTACCGGGCCCTCACCTCCGCGCGGGCCCGCTCGGCGCTGGCGCGCGGCAAGACCCTCGTCCACAGCGACTCGACCGCGTACTCGCGCCCGATCCTCGAGCGGTACGGGTTCGCGCGCGTCTCCACGACCACGCCCTACGTCTGGACGCGCTGACCGTCCTGGCCGCTCGGCGCCGGCGTGACACGCCGGTGGCCCATGAGGTTCGCCGGCTCCGCGACGCCCGGGTAGCGGAAGCCGGGCACGAGGTCGACGAAGCCCAGCCGCCGGTAGAGCACCTTGGCGCGGTCGGCGGGGTCGGCGGTCGTGGACAGCAGCGTGTGCCGGTGCGGCAGCCGCTCCAGCAGCGCACGCAGCAGGGCTGTCCCGTGCCCGCGGCCCTGGTGCTCCGGCAGCACCTCCAGCTCGTTGAGCTCGAACGCGTCGTGCGTCCAGCTCGCGTGGCCCGCCTCGGCGAGGGCGGGGCCGACCAGCCGGGGCCACCAGTGGTCCGGCTGGTAGTCGAAGCCGTAGACGAAGCCGACAACCGTCTCGCCCTCGAAGGCGGCGAGGGTCACGGCGCCGTCGTAGAGGGGCAGGTAGGCGAGCCGCGTGTCGCGGAAGTGGTCGCGCCGTGCGGCGGAGCACCCGAACGCGCGCTGGTAGACGTCGGCCAGCTCGTCCGCACGCCGCAGCACCTCGGCGGTGTCCAGGGCGCGGACCGTCGCGCGGGCTGTCATACCGGCACCGTAACGCCCGTGGGCGAACGGTGGCGCGCCCGAGGGCGAGAAGTTGGACACTCGTCCTACACTCGATTCCGCAGGGACACCGACGAGGCGGAGTGTGTGTCGTGGTTCAAGGCAAGGTCATCAGGTTCGACGAGGTGCGCGGGTACGGGTTCGTGGCTCCGGACACGGGGGGTGACGACGTGTTCATCCACGTCAACGACCTCGAGTTCGACAAGCGGCACCTCGCGGTCGGGGCGGTCGTCGACTTCACCGTGGAGGACGGCGACCGAGGCCTGAAGGCCTCCACCGTCACGCTCGTGACACCCGCGCCGGTGCTCGCCGGGGTCGGCGCGAGCCCGGCGCCCGTCGGCGTTCCCGCCTTCCTCCCGCCCCTGCCCGACGCCGCCTCGCGCGCGGGGGAGACCCCGACCGAGCGGGAGCTCGTCGCCGAGGTGACCGAGGTGCTGCTCGCCGGCGTGCCCTCGCTCACGGCGGAGCAGGTGCTGGCGACGCGCGGCGTCCTCGTCGCGGTGGCGCGGTCCCACGGCTGGGTCTGAGCTTTCACCCGAGGTGTTAACGGGCGGTTTCGGTATGTCTTGCGCGGCGACGGTGCCGCTACGGGGCGATATCAGGTCGGTAACGATCAGATCCACCCGACGGCGAACTTGGGCAAATCCTCCCAACGCGTGAGTAGCGTGAGCGGAAACCATGACGGTGACGGACGTCTCACCCGGTCGCGCGCTGCGGCGCGGCGCCGGCTGTCCGGCACCGGCATTCCCCTGAGGAGGAACATTGAAGATCAGGCGACTGAGCGCCGCCGTCGCAGTGGCCGCCAGTGGCGCGCTGCTGCTCTCGGCGTGCACCAGCCCGGCGGGCAACGACGAGCCGGCCGAGGGTGAGAGCACGGCCGCCTCGGCGGCGGCCGACGGCCCCTGCAAGGCGGACATCGGCGACGTCACCACGGCCGACGGCGAGATCAAGGTCTCCAACGAGGACGAGTTCCTCGGCTACAACTCGAACACGCCGGAGACGTACTCCACGTACAACACCGCGGTCACCGACCGGCTGTTCAGCGGCTTCTGGTACTGGGGCGTCGACGGCACGGTGTGCCCGGACGAGGCCTACGGCACCTACGAGGCCGTGTCCGAGGACCCGCTGCAGGTCGAGTACACCCTCAACGACGAGGCCGCGTGGTCGGACGGCACGCCCGTCACCTACGCGGACTACCTGCTCGACTGGGCCGCCCAGGCCGTCACCGAGGACGGCAAGGTCACGGACGACGCGAGCGAGACCCCGCTGTTCAACCACATCTCCGGCCTGACCCTGGGTGACTACGTGCCCGAGGGCCCGCAGGCGGACTCGCCGGACGCCAAGTCGTTCACCTACGACTACGAGCGCGTCAACGCCGACTGGCGGATCCTCATCAACTCGCCGTTCCCGGCCCACGTCGTGGCCGAGCAGGCCGGCGTCTCCACCGAGGAGCTCGTCACCGCGATCCAGGACCTCGACATGGACGTCCTGAAGAAGGCCGCGGAGTTCTGGAACGAGGGCTGGCTGTCGCAGCCGGGCGAGGTCCCCGACCCCGCGCTGGCGCCCGTCACGGGCCAGTACGACTTCAAGGCCGACGGCTGGGAGGCCGGCCAGTACATCACCCTCGAGGCGAACGACAAGTACTGGGGCACGCCCGCCGCGACCAAGGAGCTGACGTTCCGCGTGGTCGGCGCCGACGCGCAGATCCAGGCGCTCGCCAACGGTGACCTCGACGCGATCAACCCGAACGGCCCGACGGTCGACACGGTGCAGCAGCTCGAGCAGCTCGGCGACGCGGTGAAGGTCGAGACGGGTCAGACCCTGACCTGGGAGCACCTCGACTTCAACTTCGGCTCCGGCGTCTTCGCCGACAGCCTGGAGGCGCGCGAGGCGTTCGCGTACTGCGTGCCCCGCCAGAAGATCGTGGACGACCTGATCAAGCCGATCGACCCCGAGGCCGTCGTCATGAACGCCCGCGAGGTCTTCCCCTTCCAGACGGAGGACTACGAGGCCACCGTGTCCGAGGCCTACGACGGCCGGTACGACGAGGTCGACCTCGACGCCGCCAAGGAGAAGTTCGAGGCCGCGGGCCTCGAGGAGGGCACGACGATCCGGATCGGCTACGCCGCCCCGAACCCGCGCCGCGCGGCCGAGGTCGAGGCCATCAAGGCCTCGTGCGACCAGGTCGGCTTCGACATCCAGGACTCGGCGGCCGAGGACTTCTTCGACAAGGACCTGCCGAACGGTGACTACGAGGTCGCGCTCTTCGCGTGGCAGGGCTCCGGCCAGATCACCTCGGGCGAGAACATCTACTCGTCCACCGGTCAGCAGAACTACGGCAAGTACTCCGACGAGACCGTGGACGAGGCATGGAAGACGCTCTCCTCGACCACGGACGAGGCGGTCCACGCCGAGCAGCGCGTGGTCATCGAGAAGCAGCTGTGGGACACCCTCTTCGGTATCCCGCTGTTCGCCCACCCGGGCGTGATCGCCAGCAGCTCCAGCGTGTCGAACGTGCGTGCCACCGCCGCCCAGGGCGGCGTGGTGTGGAACGCCGAGCAGTGGTCCCGCGCCTCCTGACGCGCGGCTGACGCAGTACCTGCGGGGAAGGGAGCAGCTGTTCCCTTCCCCGCAGGGCTGTCCGGCACCGGCCGGATAATTTCCTGACCTGACCAGGGTCGATGGTGGCGCATTTCATCCTGTGCCCTACAGTGACCCACTGATCGCTTTCCTCAGCAGACGCCGTGCTGCGTCCGCCTCGAAGGGGCAACCCGTGCTCAAGTTCATCCTCCGGCGCATCGGCGTCTCGGCGCTCGTCCTGCTCGGTGCGTCGTTCCTCATGTACATGCTGGTCATCAACTCCGGTGACCCGCTCAAGGACCTGCGCGAGTCGAACGCGCAGAACCGTGAGCAGCTCATGGCCCAGCGGGCCGAGCTCCTGCGGCTCGACGACAGCCCGCTCGAGCGCTACTGGGACTGGCTCTCCGGCGTGCTCGGTTGCTTCACCGGCAACTGCGACCTGGGCGTGACGATCAACGGCGTCCAGGTCCTCGGCCTGACGCAGCAGGCCGCGGCATCGTCGCTGCGGCTCATCACCCTGGCCACGCTGCTCGCCATCGTGGTCGGCGTGGCGCTCGGCATCCTCACCGCCATCCGCCAGTACTCGGGCTTCGACTACACCATCACGTTCAGCGCCTTCCTCTTCTTCTCGCTGCCGGTGTTCTGGGCCGCGACGCTGCTCAAGGAGTACGCCGCCATCCAGTACAACAACTGGATCGCGGTGGGCCAGTACGCGCCCTGGACCATCGTCATCGCGGCGGCCGTCGTCGGCTTCGTGCTGCAGGCGGTCCTGGGCGGCTCGACGCGCCGGCGCCTGGTCACGGCGGGCTCGGCCTTCGCCTTCGTCGCCGTCGTGATGTTCGTCTTCAACGCGCTCAACTGGTGGCGCGAGCCCACCTTCGGCCTCGCGGGCGTGCTCGTGGTGTCCGGCGCCGCGGGCGTGCTGGTCACCGCGCTGGTCACGGGCCTGCGCAACCGGCGCGTCCTGTACGCGGCGCTCACCACCACCGTCGTCGGTGTCGTCGCCTACCTCGCCTTCGCGCCGCTCCTGGTCAACCAGCCGTCCTGGCTGCTCCTCGCCGGGCTGTTCGTGCTCACCCTGCTCGTCTCGGCCGGCATCGGCGCCGCCTGGGGCGGGTTCTCCCGCCGGCAGGCCGTGCTCGTCACCCTGGTCACGGGCGTCATCACGAGCCTCCTGGTGGTCGGGGACATCCTCATCGCCAACTGGGCGAGCTTCCTGGGCCTCAAGTCGCGGCCGATCTCGACGATCGGCTCGCAGACGCCGAACTTCACGGGCGACTTCTGGGAGCGGGTGCTCGACATGGGCACGCAGATCATCCTGCCGACCGTCCTGCTCACGCTGGTCTCGGTGGCCACCCACTCGCGCTACACCCGCTCGTCGATGCTGGAGACGCTCAACCAGGACTACGTGCGCACGGCCCGCTCGAAGGGCCTGTCCGAGCGCGAGGTCATCGTCAAGCACGCGTTCCGCAACGCCCTGATCCCCATCACGACGATCGTCGCGTTCGACTTCGCCGCGCTCATCGGCGGCGCGGTCATCACGGAGCAGGTGTTCGGCTGGAAGGGCATGGGCGCGCTGTTCCAGGACGGCCTCAACGCGGTCGACCCGGCGCCGGTCATGGCGTTCTTCCTCGTCACCGGTGTCGCCGCCGTGCTGATGAACCTTGTGGCAGACCTCGCGTACGCGGCCCTCGACCCCCGGATCCGGCGCTGAGCGCGGGCGACGGCAGGAGACACAGACATGAGTGACATCAGGAACAGCAACCCGGACGGCGAGGACTACGAGCCGCAGATCGGCCCCGCGAGCACCGACGCCGTCGGTCTCGCGGCCGGTGGCTCGGCCGCGCCGCTGCCCGGCGAGGACAAGTCCTACAGCCAGGGCCAGCTCGTGGCACGCCGGTTCTTCCGGCACCGCGGCGCCATCACGTCGATGATCGTGCTGGGCGTGATCATCGTCGTCGCGTTCACGTCCATCGGCATCGGCCCGATCCCGGGCTGGTGGCCCAAGGACTACACGCTCCAGTACGACAAGATCGGCGACGGCGCGCCCACGTGGGAGTACCCGTTCGGCCAGGACACCGGCGGCAAGGACTACTTCTCGCTGGTGATGCGCGGCACGCAGTTCTCGCTCATCATCGCGTTCGCCGTCGGCATCATCTCGACCGTCGTCGGCACGCTCATCGGGGCGCTGGCCGGGTTCTACCGCGGCTGGATCGAGGCGATCCTCATGCGGATCACCGACGTGTTCATCATCATCCCGCTGCTGGCGGTCGCCGCGGTCCTCGGCCGCATGGCGGGCGACTCCGGCATCTGGGGCCTCGCCCTGGTGCTCGGCCTGGTGACATGGACCAGCCTGGCCCGCCTCGTGCGCGGCGAGGTGCTGTCCCTGCGCGAGCGTGACTTCGTGCTCGCGGCGCAGGCGGTCGGTACCGGCGCGTGGCGCATCATCACCAAGCACGTGCTGCCCAGCGCCGTCGGCGTGATCATCGTGTCCGCCACGCTCTCCATCTCGAGCGCGATCCTGCTCGAGACGTCGCTGAGCTACCTCGGCTTCGGCGTGCAGCCGCCCGATACCTCGCTCGGCACGCTCATCTCGGAGTACCAGGCGGCGTTCACCACGCGGCCGTGGCTGTTCTGGTGGCCCGGCATCATGATCCTGACCATCGCCCTGTGCGTGAACTTCATCGGCGACGGCCTGCGTGACGCCTTCGACCCCCGCCAGAACCGGACCAAGGACTGAGGATGACCACTCTCGACATCAGCACGCCCGGTCCGGCTTCCGCGACCGGCGACGCGGTCCTCTCCTTCGAGGGCCTCGACGTCACCTTCAAGACCGAGTTCGGCGACGTGCACGCGGTCAAGGGCATCGACCTCGAGGTCCGCCCCGGTGAGGTCGTCGCGCTCGTGGGCGAGTCCGGCTCCGGCAAGTCGGTCACGTCGATGACCGCGCTGGGCCTGCTGCCGCGCAACGCGCGGATCAACGGCACCGTGCGCGTCGGCGACAAGACGGTGAACGCCCTCGACGGCAAGGCGCTGCGCGACATGCGAGGCAACGACGTCGCCATGGTGTTCCAGGAGCCGATGACGGCGCTCAACCCGGTGCTCACCATCGGCGACCAGCTCACCGAGGGCCTCCAGCTGCACGGCATCGCCTTCGGCAAGCAGGCCACGGCGCGCGCCGCCGAGCTCCTCGCCATGGTGGGCATCCCCGAGCCGGAGCGCCGGCTCAAGCAGTACCCGCACGAGCTCTCGGGCGGTCAGCGGCAGCGCGTCGTCATCGCCATGGCCATCGCGTGCGACCCCAAGGTGATCATCGCGGACGAGCCGACGACGGCGCTCGACGTCACCGTGCAGGCCGAGATCCTCGACCTGCTGCGCTCGCTCAAGGACAAGCTGAACACCGGCATCCTGCTCATCACCCACAACATGGGCGTCGTGGCGGACATGGCCGACCGCGTCGCCGTCATGCTCAAGGGCGACCTCGTCGAGACGGGCACGGCGGACCAGGTGCTCAACCACCCCCGCCACGAGTACACCAAGCGCCTGCTCGCCGCCGTGCCGCACCTGGGTGCGGGCCCCGGCCAGTTCGGCGACGTGGCTGCCGTGACGGCGGCCCCGGAGGACCTGCCGGCCCTCGACCTGCGCAACCTCGTCATCGAGTACCGCCGCGTCGGCAAGCCGACGTTCCGCGCGTGCGACGACATCACGCTGTCGGTGGCGCAGGGCGAGATCGTCGGTCTCGTGGGGGAGTCGGGCTCCGGCAAGTCGACCATCGCGAAGTGCGCGCTGGGTCTCATCCCCGCCGCGTCCGGCTCGGTGTCGCTGCTCGGCAACGACTTCAGGAAGATGCGCGGCAAGGAGCTCAAGGCCATGCGCCGGCGCATCGGCGTGGTCTTCCAGGACCCGGCGTCCTCGCTCAACCCGCGCCTGCCGATCGGTGACGTCATCGCCGAGCCGCTCGTGGTGCACAAGGAAGGCGACGACAAGTCCCGCCGCCGCCGCGTGCTCGAGCTGCTCGACGCCGTCGAGCTGCCGCGCAGCGTCTACAACCGCTACCCGCACGAGCTCTCGGGCGGCCAGCGGCAGCGGGTCAGCATCGCCCGCGCCCTCACGCTCGACCCCGAGCTGCTGGTGGCGGACGAGCCGACGTCGGCCCTCGACGTGTCGGTGCAGGCCAACGTGCTGAAGATGTTCACGGCGCTGCAGGAGCGGTACAAGTTCGCGTGCCTGTTCGTGAGCCACGACCTCGCGGTGATCGACCTGCTCGCCCACCGCGTGGTGGTGCTGCAGAACGGCCGCATCGTGGAGCAGGGCCCGCGCGAGGAGGTGCTGCACCACCCCCGCGAGGAGTACACGCAGCGGCTCATCGCCGCGGCGCCCGTGCCGGAGCCCCTGGAGCAGCGCCGACGTCGCGAGGCCCGGCACGCCCTGCTGGCCCAGCTCGGCGACGACGTCACCGAGCTGCACGTCGAGGACGACTACGAGCGACCGCAGCCGCGCCAGGACGAGGGCGGCAACGCCTCGGGCCTCGGCGGCTTCATGACCGACGCCGGCAACTAACCCCGCCGCCGAGGTAGTCACGTGGCGAGGCAGTCACCTGGCGAGGTAGTCATGGGGCGAGGTAGTCACCTGGCGCGCGCCGGGTGACTACTTCGCTACGTGACTACCTCGCCAAGTGACTACCTCGGCGGGGCGGGGTTACTCGGATGCGTCGGCGACGATGCGGACCTGGCCCGGGGGCAGCGGGCTCTCCGCCGGGAGCCACGCGGCCTCCTCGCGGAGCCACACCTGGTCGGCCACGCGCACCTCGATCGCCTGCGTCGCCTTGGCGGTGGCGACCGCCCACTGGGCCGTCGCCCACGCGCCGCGCTCGGGGTCGTCGGGCGTGAGCGGCGTCGCGTCCACGGTCACGGCCGACGACGCCGGGTCCTGCCTGGTCTCGGCCGCCCCGTCGGTCGCCGGCGCGAGCCCGAGGTCCCGGCCCAGCCGGCCGGCCACCGTGTCCCGTGCGGCCTCGGGCGCCCGCTGGTCGGCGTCCGCGACCGGACCGAGCTCGCACGACAGCACGCCGCGGGAGTTGCCGGTGAGGGCGGACGCCCAGGCCCGGGAGCGCATCTCGTGCTGCGCGTACGCCTGGGGGTAGGCCGACCGCTGGACCGTCTGCGCGGCGTCCGTGACGGCCATGTCCTCGTAGCCCTCGACCTCGACGAGCACGTCGTAGAACGCGTTGACCGAGTACACGGGGTCCATGATCTGCTCGGCGGTGCCCCAGCCCTGGGACGGCCGCTGCTGGAACAGGCCCACGGAGTCCCGGTCACCGTGGTCGATGTTGATGAGCTTCGACTCCTGCAGGGCCGTGGCCAGGCCGATCGTCGTGGCCCGGGCGGGCAGCCCGCGGGCGACGGCCGTGCCGGCCACGAGCGCGGCGTTGTCGGCCTGGTCGGGGGAGAGGAACCAGTCCGACCCGTCGAGCTCCGCGGTGCACCGCTCGGTGACGGGCCCGCCGCCCGTCAGGCGGTTGAGCCCGACGACGACGCCGACGGTCGCCACCGCGCACACCGACGCGATCGCGACCACGTACCGGAGGGCGCGCCGGACCGGGCGCCGGGGTGCGGCGGGAGGCGGGGCAACCTCGGCCACGAGTGCCATGCGTGCTTCCTCGCGTACTTCTGTGCGGTGCGTCCTGGGGAGGGGCGTCAGTTCGCGTGCAGCGCGTCGTTCAGCTCGATGCCGACGCCCGTGCGGTCGAGCACCTCGACGGTGCCGGTCGTGGAGTTGCGGCGGAACAGCAGGTTGCTGCGGCCCGCGAGCTCGCGCGCCTTGACGGCCGCCGTGCCGTCGCCGGTCGGGTCGACCGCGGCACCGAGGATGGTGACCTTGGTGCCCGCCGTGACGTACAGGCCCGCCTCGACCACGCAGTCGTCGCCGAGCGGGATGCCGAGGCCCGCGTTGGCGCCGAGCAGGCACCGCTCGCCCAGGGACACGACCTCCTTGCCGCCGCCGGACAGCGTGCCCATGATCGAGGCGCCGCCACCGACGTCGGACCCGTCGCCCACGGTGACGCCCGCGGAGATGCGGCCCTCGACCATGGAGGTGCCGAGCGTGCCCGCGTTGTAGTTGACGAACCCCTCGTGCATCACGGTCGTGCCGGGGGCGAGGTAGGCGCCCAGGCGCACGCGGTCGGCGTCGGCGATGCGGACACCCGACGGCATCACGTAGTCGACCATGCGCGGGAACTTGTCGACGCCGTAGACCGCGACCGGGCCACGGGTGCGCAGCCGCGCGCGCGTCTCCTCGAAGCCCTCGACCGCGCACGGCCCCGCGCTCGTCCACACGACGTTGGCCAGCACGCCGAAGATGCCGTCGAGGTTCAGGCCGTGCGGCGGCACGAGGCGGGTCGACAGCAGGTGCAGGCGCAGGTACGCGTCGGACGCGTCCTTCGGCGGGTCGGCGAGGTCGATCTGCGTGCTCACGACCTCGAGCCGGACGCGCCGCACCTCGTCGGTGCCCTCGAGCGCCGCGAGGGACCCGGGCGCGGTCGCGCCGGCCGGGGCGTCACCGAGGGCCGGGGCGGGGTACCAGGTGTCGAGAGTGGTGCCGTCGTCGGCGATCGTGGCCAGGCCGAAGCCCCATGCGGTCGTCATGCGCCCAGCCTAACGAACCCGGGCAGCACCTAGGGTGGGCCTGTGGACACCTCGATCGACCCCGTTCTGCTCGACCCGGCCGGCCCCGGCGCGGACCTCGTGGACCTCACCCGCGCGCTGTGCGACATCCCGTCCGTGAGCGGCGCGGAGAAGGAGCTCGCCGACGCGATCGAGGGCCTGCTGCGCGACCTGCCGCACCTCACGCTCGTGCGCGACGGCGACGCGCTCGTCGCCCGCACCGACCTGGGCCGCGACCGCCGCGTCGTGGTCGCGGGGCACATCGACACGGTGCCGGTCGCGGACAACCTGCCGACGCGGCTCGAGGGCGCAGGGCCCGACGCGGTGCTGTGGGGCCGCGGCACGGTCGACATGCTCGGCGGGGTGGCGGTCGCGGTCGCGCTGGCCGCCGAGCTCGGCGCGCCCGGCCGCCTGCCCGCGCACGACCTCACGTGGATCTTCTACGACCACGAGGAGGTCGACTCGTCGCTCAACGGCCTGGGCCGCCTGGCCCGCAACCACCCGGAGCTGCTGCACGGCGACTTCGCCATCCTGGGCGAGCCGTCGAACGCCGGCATCGAGGGCGGCTGCAACGGGACGATGCGCGTCGAGGTGCGCACCCGCGGCGTCGCCGCCCACTCGGCACGCGCCTGGACCGGCGAGAACGCCATCCACGCGGTCGCGCCCGTGCTCGCCCGCCTCGCCGCCTACGAGCCGCGTGAGGTCGAGGTCGACGGCCTGGTCTACCGCGAGGGCCTGAACGCTGTGCGCATCGAGGGCGGCATCGCGGGCAACGTCATCCCCGACGCGTGCACCGTCGAGGTGAACTACCGGTTCGCGCCGTCGCGGGACGTGGCCGAGGCGGAGGCGCACCTGCGCGAGGTCTTCGAGGGCTTCGACGTCGAGGTGACCGACGCCGCGGGCGGCGCTCGGCCCGGCCTCGACGACCCGCTCGCCGCCGCCTTCGTACGGTCCGTGCTCGACACCACCGGCGGCGCGCCCGCCCCGAAGTACGGGTGGACCGACGTCGCGCGGTTCGCCGAGCTCGGCGTGCCCGCCGTCAACTTCGGGCCCGGCGACCCCCTGCTCGCCCACAAGGACGACGAACGCCTCCCCGTCGCGCAGCTCGCGCAGTGCCGTGACGCGCTGCGAGCCTGGCTGCTCGACGGATAGCGTGGGCGCATGAGCGACGAAGGCCTCCCGGAGACCGGCCGCGGGTACCGCCGCGGACCGGTGCTCCTCCGCGGGAACCAGATCCCGAAGACCACGACCGACCAGCGGCTGCTGGCCTCCGACCAGGACACCGACTGGCTGCACAGCGACCCGTGGCGGGTCATGCGCATCCAGAGCGAGTTCGTCGAGGGCTTCGGCGCCCTCGCGGAGCTGGGGCCCGCCGTCTCGGTCTTCGGGTCGGCCCGGACCAAGCCCGACCACCCCGACTACCGGGCGGGCGAGGACGTCGGCCGGATGCTGGTCGAGGCGGGCTACGCCGTCATCACGGGCGGCGGCCCCGGGATCATGGAGGCCGCCAACAAGGGCGCCGCCGAGGCGGGCGGCACGTCGGTGGGGCTCGGCATCGAGCTGCCCTTCGAGCAGGGCGTCAACCAGTACGTCAACCTGGGCATCAACTTCCGCTACTTCTTCGCGCGCAAGACGATGTTCCTCAAGTACGCGCAGGGCTTCATCGTCATGCCCGGCGGGTTCGGCACGTTCGACGAGCTGTTCGAGGCCGTCACGCTCGTCCAGACGCACAAGGTCACGCAGTTCCCGCTCGTCCTCGTCGGCAGGAGCTACTGGGGCGGGCTCATGGACTGGCTCCGCACCAGCGTGCTCGAGCACGGCACCATCAGCGAGGCCGACCTCGACATCATCTACCTCACCGACGACCCCGCCGAGGCCGTGCGGCACGTCGTCGAGCGTGCCCACCAGATCGCGGCGGAGCAGGCCGCACTGCAGGCCGCCGCGGTGGCGGAGAAGGAGCAGGAGGAGGCAGCGGGCCCGGGGGCGCAGGGCCTCTGGCTGCCGACCACCCTGGGCGGCGCGTAGGTGGCCGACCCCGCCCCCGTCCCGCCGTCGTCCCCGCCGCTGGTGCTGCGCGGCCGCGAGCTGGGCCGCGACGGACGCGCCGTGCGCCCCGTCGTGATGGCCGTGCTCAACCGCACCACCGACTCGTTCTACGCTCCCGCGCGCGTGCCCGACGACGCGGCGGCGCTCGCGGCGGCCGAGCGCGCGTACGCCGACGGCGCGGAGATCCTCGACGTCGGCGGCGTGCGGGCGGGGACCGGCGATCCCGTCGACGAGGCGGAGGAGATCCGCCGCGTCGTGCCGTTCGTCGCGGCGGTCCGCGCGGCCGTGCCCGACCTGCTCGTGTCGGTCGACACGTGGCGGGCCGGCGTCGCGCGGGCGGCGATCGACGCGGGCGCCGACCTGATCAACGACACGTGGGCGGGCCACGACCCGCACCTCGTGGAGGTGGCGGGCGCGGCGGGTGTCGGCGTCGTCTGCTCGCACACGGGCGGGGCGGTGCCCCGCACCGACCCGCACCGGGTCGAGTACCCCGGCGGCCTGCTCGACGACGTCGTGGCGACCCTGCGCCGCAGCGCCGAGCGCGCCGTGGCGTCCGGGGTGCCGCGCGCGTCGGTGCTCGTGGACCCCACGCACGACTTCGGCAAGAACACGTGGCACTCGCTGGAGCTGCTGCGCCGCACGGGCACGCTCGCCGGGCTCGGGTTCCCGCTGCTGATGGCGCTGTCCCGCAAGGACTTCGTCGGCGAGACGCTGGACCTGCCGGCCGATGAGCGGCTCGAGGGCACGCTGGCCGCCACCGCGGTCGCCGCGTGGCTCGGTGCGCGGGTGTTCCGGGCCCACGATGTGCAGGCCACCCGACGCGTGCTCGACCTCGTGGCGGCGGTGCGGGACGAGGCGCCGCCCGCGGCCGCCGTGCGCGGCCTGGCCTGACTTCGAGACCCGAACGGAATGTCGCCGGTGGAAAGTAAGGGGCGCCAATTGAACTAGAATGGGTCCGTGCCCTCGGCGTTCGCCGGGAACATGAACGCTGCTAGACACCGGACAACGGAATGGGAGAGCCACACATGGCTGCGATGAAGCCGCGGACGGGTGACGGACCGCTCGAGGTCACCAAGGAGGGGCGCGGCATCGTCATGCGTGTGCCGCTCGAGGGCGGCGGCCGGCTCGTCGTCGAGCTGAACGCGACCGAGGCGAGCGAGCTCGGCGACGCTCTCCAGACCGTCGTCGCCTGACCTCTGGCTGACGGTCTCGTCGCCGACGGCCCACGCGCCGACGGCTCCGTCCTGGCGGTACCCCGGGCCCCTCGGCCCCCTCGTCCCGGCTGTCCGCCGCCCGAGCTGCCCCGGCGTGGTTCAGCGGCGGACGGCCAGCAGCAGCCCGTCCCCGCTCGGCAGCATGGCGGGCAGCACCCGGTCGTCGGCGCGCAGCGCCCGGCCGACCTCGCGCACGACGGTGGTGAGCTCGTCGCGGCGCGCCGGGTCCGCGACCCTGTCCCGCAGCAAGGCCCCGTCGACGGCGAGCACGCCGCCCGGCCGCAGCAGGCGCAGGGCCTCGTCCACGTACTCCGGGTAGGAGAGCGGGTCGCTCGCCACCAGCACCAGGTCGTACGCGGCGTCCGTGAGGCGGGGCAGCACGTCGCCCGGCCGGCCGGGGATGATGCGCGTGCGCTGCGGCGCGACGCCGTCCTCCGCGAACGCGACCCGCGCGGCCCGCTGGTGCTCCACCTCCCGGTCGATGGTCGTGAGCTGGCCGTCGAGCGGCATGCCCCGCAGCAGCCAGAGCGCCGCGACGCCCGCTCCCGTGCCGACCTCGACCACGGCGCGTGCGCCGGTCGCGGCGGCCAGCACCCGCAGCACCGCGCCGACGCCGGGCAGCACGGCGGGCGTGCCGAGCTCGGCGGCCCGCTCGCGGGCACGCAGCAGCACCTCGTCCTCGGGGACGAAGGCCTCGCTGTAGACCCAGGCCGCGACCCTGCCGTGGCCCGACGGCTCCGCTGTGCTGATGGCTTCCTCCGCTGGACTCGTCCAGATGTGTGCATCACGTGCGGCGTCAGGGTACAGCCCGTGGGAACGACTGGGCCGACACGTGCGTTGAGAGGACGATGACTTCTGTGAGTACTCGCGCAGCAGACGCAGGCGCACCGGCCCCCTCGGGCGCCGGTGCCGCCGCCATGCCCTGGCAGCCGCCCACGTGGGAGGAGATCGTGCGGGAGCACTCCGCACGCGTCTACCGCCTGGCCTACCGCCTGACGGGCAACAAGCAGGACGCGGAGGACCTCACGCAGGAGACGTTCATCCGCGTCTTCCGGTCCCTGTCGAGCTACACGCCCGGCACGTTCGAGGGCTGGCTGCACCGCATCACGACCAACCTCTTCCTCGACGGCGCGCGTCGCAAGAAGCGCATCCGCATGGAGGCGATGGGCGACGACGACAGCCACGTGGCCGACACCGGCGACTTCGGTCGGCCGGAGCGCGGCTACGAGCACGCCAACCTCGACGAGGACGTGCAGCGAGCGCTCGACGCGTTGCGCCCCGAGTACCGTGCGGCCGTGGTGCTGTGCGACATCGAGGGCCTGAGCTACGAGGAGATCGCCGTGACCCTTGGCGTGAAGCTGGGTACCGTGCGCTCCCGCATCCACCGCGCCAGGGCCCAGCTGCGCGACGCGCTGGAGCATCTTGCCCCGACCCGCGGGGGTGCGTGATGGGCCATCTCGGGGACCTGATCAGCGCGCTGGCCGACGGCCAGCTCTCGCCCGCCGAGACCGAGAAGGCGCTCTGCCACGTGACGACGTGCCGCCTGTGCGCCCGCGAGCTCGACACGGCCCGCGCGGCCCGGCGTGCCCTCTCGTCGGCCGCCGACGTGGTGCCGGACCCGGCGCTCACGGCGCGCCTCATGGCGCTCCAGGCGAGCATCCCGCCCACGGACGAGGACCCGTTGCGCCGCCCGCTGCTCGGCCCGGACCCGCTGGCCGCGCCCGCGTGGCAGACGGCGTCGTTCACGGGCGGCTTCGCGGGCAGCGCCCGCTTCGACGGCAGCATCGAGCGGTCGGCGCGGCGTCGGCGCACCGCCCGGATCGCGGCGCTCGGCGTCGGCGGCGTCGGCGTCCTGGGCCTTGCCCTGTTCAGCTTGGGCGACATGCCCGTGGTCTCCCCGCAGCTCTCCGCGCAGACCAGCATGACCATGCTGGGGCGCACCGGTCCGGACGACGTCGCGGCGGGGCAGGACGTGCTCGCCACGTTCGACGAGTCCCCGGACGACATGACGGCCGCGGCGCTCGACTGGGCCGAGGATCACGGCTGGGTCGCGCCCGCCGAGCTGCCCGCCGGGTACACCGTCTCGGCGATGCGCCTCGTGGGTGACAAGGGGCAGACGCTCGAGATCGACCTGACCGGACCGGACGGGCGTGCGGTGGTCCGTGAGCGCGCGGGCCAGCTCGCCCCGGGCGACGACGCGGCTCCCGGCGGCGTGCAGGTCCTCGCGACCGAGCCGACCCACGTGGCGTGGCAGTCGGACGACATGGTCGTCGACGTCGTCGCGGAGGCGCCCGAGGAGGTGCTGACCCAGCTCGTGGCATCGTTCGGTGAGCATGGCTACGATGCCGGGGTCCTGCCCCGCATCGCCCGCGGGTGGCACACCGTGACAGGAGCCATCGAGAGCCCATGACCGACGAGAACCCGTTCGCGCCGCCGACGCCGCGCGCCGCCCGGCCTGCCCAGGAGCCGCCGGCACCCGCCGCGCAGCCGGGGGAGCGGTCTGCGCCGCCGGCCGGTGAACCCGCGCCGGCTGCCGGGCAGGGCTCCGGTCACGTCACGGAGCGCCTCACGGCGCCGGTGCCGATGATGACGGTGCGCGCGCCGTCGGGCACGTTCGGCGCCACGGGTGCGGGCGAGACGGAGGAGACGCCCGCCGAGGACCCCGCGCCACCGCGACGCGGTCGGGTCGGTGCGGGCGCCGTGGTTGGCGTCGTGCTGCTGAGCCTCCTCGCGGGGGCGGGCGGCGGCGCGGGCGCGTACGCGCTGCTCGACGCACAGGGTCCGGCCCGCCCGGCCGACGTCGCGCTGCCGCAGCCGGCCGGTGGCACGGCCCCCGTCGAGCGCCCGGAGGGCTCCGTCGCGGCGATCGCGGCGGCCGCGCTCCCGAGCGTCGTGTCGATCGAGGTGCGTGCGGCGCAGGGTGTCGCGACCGGCTCCGGGATGATCCTCCAGGAGGACGGCTACATCCTCACGAACAACCACGTGGTCGCGGAGGCCGCCGACGGCGCCGACGTCGTGGTGACGTTCGCCGACGGCCACGAGCAGGAGGCCGAGCTGGTCGGCGCGACGCCGGACTACGACCTCGCGGTCATCCGCGTCGACGAGACGGGTCTGGAGCCGCTCGTGCTGGGCGACTCGGACGACGTCGTCGTCGGCGACGCGGTGCTCGCCGTCGGGTCGCCGCTCGGGCTCGAGGCGACGGTGACGACGGGCATCGTCAGCGCGCTGCACCGCCCCGTGAAGGCGGGCGAGGCCGCGGAGGCCGCGTTCATCGACGCCATCCAGACCGACGCCGCGATCAACCCGGGCAACTCCGGCGGCCCCCTCGTCAACTCGGCGGGCGAGGTGATCGGGATCAACTCGGCGATCGCCCAGGGCCCCGGCACCACGACGGCCACGGGCAACATCGGGCTCGGCTTCGCCATCCCGTCCAACCAGGCGCGCCACACGGCCGAGCAGCTCATCGAGACGGGCACGGCCACCTTCCCGGTCATCGGCGTCCTCCTGGACCCGACGTACCAGGGCGAGGGCGTGCAGGTGGCGTCCGAGCCGCAGCAGGGGACGCCCGCCGTCACGCCGGGCGGCCCGGCCGACCAGGCGGGCATCGAGCCGGGCGACGTGATCCTGGCGATCGACGGCAGGCCGGTGTCCGTGGCCGACGAGCTGATCGTGGCCATCCGCGCGAAGGCGCCGGGCGACCCGGTGACGCTGCAGGTGCGGTCGGGGGACGACGAGCGTGAGATACGCGTCGTGCTCCAGGAGCGGTCGAGCGGGCAGTAGGCTCAGAGCGTGTTCGGCATCAACGGCTGGGAGTTCGTGATCATCATCGTGGTCGCGATGCTCGTCATCGGCCCCGAACGGCTGCCGGGGTACGCGGAGCAGCTCGGTGCCCTCGTGCGCCGCGGCCGCGACCTCCTGCAGACGGCGAAGGCCCGAGTCGACGACGAGCTCGGGCCCGAGTTCAGCGACGTCGACTGGTCGAAGCTCGACCCGCGGCAGTACGACCCGCGCAAGATCGTGCGCGACGCCCTCCTGGACGACAGCCCGCCGCCGTACAGCCGCACCGCGGACCGCGACGGGGGCCCGAACGGGAGCCCGAGGTCGGCCGCTCCCGCCGCCGAACCGGGCAGGGCGCCCTACGACGACGAGGCGACCTGACCACGGGACCCGACGGCCGACCTGGCGATTCGGTGAGCGCGCACGGACCTGCCAGAATGTTGAGCATGTCCACCGATTCCCCGACCGCGGCCGGCGCGGCTGCCGACGCCGGCCGTACCACCCGCCAGCGCATCTTCTCCGGGATGCAGCCCACCGACGGCTCGCTCCACCTGGGCAACTACATCGGCGCCCTGTCGCAGTGGATCGCGCTGCAGGACTCGTACGACGCGCTGTACTGCGTGGTCGACCTGCACGCCCTCACGGTGAACCCGGACCCGGCGCTGCTGCGCGAGCGCACGCGACGTACCGCGGCGCAGTACCTGGCGGGCGGCATCGACCCGGAGCGCTCGGTGCTCTTCGTGCAGTCGCACGTCGCGGCGCACGCCGAGCTGGCCTGGCTGCTGAGCTGCCAGACGGGGTTCGGCGAGGCGAGCCGCATGACCCAGTTCAAGGACAAGTCCGCGAAGCAGGGCAGCGACGGCACCACGGTGGGCCTGTTCACCTACCCCGTGCTCATGGCGGCGGACATCCTGCTGTACGACGCGGCGCTCGTGCCCGTGGGCGAGGACCAGCGCCAGCACCTCGAGCTCACCCGTGACCTCGCGCAGCGGCTCAACACCCGGTTCGGCGACGGCACCGCCGTCGTCCCGGAGGCGCACATCGTCAAGGCCGTGGCCAAGATCCAGGACCTGCAGGACCCGGGTGCCAAGATGAGCAAGTCCAGCACGGGCGGCAAGGGCGTCGTCTGGCTGCTGGAGGACCCGAAGAAGGCGGTCAAGGCCATCAAGTCCGCCGTCACGGACGCGGACGAGTCGTACGGTGTGCGGTTCGACCCGGTCGCCAAGCCCGGCATCTCGAACCTGCTCACCATCTTCTCCGCGGTCACGGGCCGCGACGTCGACGAGATCGCCACGGAGTACGACGGCCGCGGCTACGGGTACCTCAAGGTCGACCTGGCCGACGCCGTCGTCGCCTTCCTCGAGCCGTTCCAGGCGCGGGCGAACACGTACCTCGCCGACCCGGCGCAGCTCGACAAGGTGCTGGCCGACGGCGCCGACCGGGCCCGTGAGATCGCGCAGCCCGTGCTCGAGCGGCTGTACGAGCGGTTCGGGCTGCTGCCCGCACGAGGCGAGCGGTGAACATCCCTGAACGGGGACCCGGCCAGATCCGCATCGGGATCGCGATCGAGATCCCGGAGCCGTACGCCGCGGAGCTGAGCGCCGCGCGGACGGCGGTCGACGACCCGCTCGCGCGGTTCATCCCGCCGCACATCACGCTGCTGGGACCCACGGTGCTGGAGGCCGACCAGCTCGCCGAGGCGCGCGCGCACCTGGCGGCCGTCGCGGCCTCCGCGCCGCCCTTCCGCGTGCAGCTGCGCGGCACGGCCACGTTCCGGCCGGTCTCGCCCGTGGTGTTCGTGGCGCTGTCGCAGGGGATCGCCGAGTGCGAGCAGCTCGAGCAGGCGGTGCGGTCGGGCATCCTCGACGGCGAGCTGCGGTTCAACTACCACCCGCACGTCACCATCGCCCACGAGGTGCCCGACGCGGCCCTCGACAAGGCGTTCGAGGCGATGGCCGACTACTCGGCCGAGTTCGACGTCGACCGGTTCTACCAGTACGAGCACGGCGACGACGGGATCTGGCGGCCGCAGGCGGCGTTCCCGCTCGGCCGGTCCTGAGACGGTTCACCGCCCGCCCGGTGAGCTGGGCGGCGTCCGCATAGGCTCGGCGCGATGAAGCGGCTGATCGAGCTCGGCACGGCGCTGTGGGCGCGCTGGCAGGCGACGCGCCCCGCCCGGGCGCTCGAGCGGTTCACCACCGCCAACGGACCCGTCCTCAGCGGCGGCATGGCGTACGCGGCCCTGTTCTCGCTGTTCGCCGCCCTCGCCATCGGCTGGACGATCCTCGTGCGGGTGCTCGGCGGCGACGCGGCCCTGCGCGACGCCGTCCTCACGGAGGTGGACACCTGGCTGCCCGGGCTGGTGGACACCGGCGGCGGGGGTGTGCTGGCGCCGTCGGACCTCGTGCTGTCCACGGGGCTGAGCTGGACGTCGGTCGTCGCCGCCCTCGTGCTGCTCTGGTCGGCGACGGGGTTCATGGGGGCGCTGCGCAGCTCGGTGCGCGCGATGTTCGGCGAGACGGACGGCGCCGGGAACCTGGTCACCGAGCGGCTGCGGCAGCTCCTGGGCTTCGTGCTGCTGGGCGTCGGCGTGCTCGTCACCGCGGCGTCGAGCGTGGCGGTGGCCGCGGCGGTGCCCTGGGTGCTGGAGTCGCTCGGCCTGGACGGCGGTGTGGTGTCGTTCGCCGTGCGCGCGGGCGGCGCGCTGGTGACGCTGCTGCTCGACGCGGCGGTGGTGGCCGCCGTCGTGCGGTGGGTGGGCGGCGTGCGCCCTGCGCGGCGCGACCTGGTGGGCGGTGCGCTGGTGGTCGGCGTCCTGGCCGGCGGGCTGCGCTACCTCGGCACGGAGCTGGTCACCGAGGCGGCGTCACGCAACGCGCTGCTGGCGTCGTTCGCCGTGGTGGTCACGATCCTCGTGCTGGTCAACCTCCTGGCACGCGCCCTGCTCCTGACCTGCGCCTGGATGTCCAACCCCGCCCCGCCGAGGTAGTCACGTGGCGAGGTAGTCACCTGGCGAGGTAGTCATGTAGCGAGGTAGTCACCTGCCCGATGACTACCTCGCTACGTGACTACCTCGCCAGGTGACTACCTCGGCGGGGTCAGAAGGCGCGGGTGATCATCGCGCGCTTGACCTCCTGGATGGCCTTCGTGACCTCGATGCCGCGGGGGCACGCCTCGGTGCAGTTGAAGGTCGTGCGGCAGCGCCACACGCCCTCCTTGTCGTTGAGGATCTCGAGGCGCTGCGAGCCACCCTCGTCACGGCTGTCGAAGATGAAGCGGTGCGCGTTGACGATCGCGGCCGGGCCGAAGTACTGGCCGTCCGTCCAGAACACCGGGCAGGACGACGTGCACGCGGCGCACAGGATGCACTTGGTCGTGTCGTCGAAGCGGGCGCGGTCCTCGGGGGACTGGTAGCGCTCGCGCGACGGCTCGTTGCCCGACGTGATGAGGAACGGCATCATCTCGCGGTAGGAGGCGAAGAACGGCTCCATGTCGACCACGAGGTCCTTGACCACGGGCAGGCCCTTGATGGGCTCGACGGTGATCGGCTTGTCGGGGTTGACGTCCTTGAGCAGCGTCTTGCAGGCGAGACGGTTGCGGCCGTTGATCCGCATCGCGTCCGAGCCGCACACGCCGTGCGCGCACGACCGGCGGAACGTGAGCGAGCCGTCGTCGTCCCACTTGATCTTGTGCAGGGCGTCGAGGATGCGGTCGGTGCCGTGCGCCTCGACGGTGAAGTCCTGCCAGGTGGCCTCGTCGGACACCTCGGGGTTGAACCGCCGGACCCGCAGCGTGACCGTGAACGAGGGGATCTCGCCCGCGGCGGACGGTGCGTCGGCTTCGAGAGTGGCAGTCATCAGTACTTACGCTCCATCGGCTCGTACCGGGTCTGGATGACGGGCTTCGAGCCCAGGACGACCTTGTAGCCGTCGAACTGCTCGACGTGGTCGAAGTAGCCCTTCACGTGACCCTCGGCCTTGTCGGAGGCCTCCGGCGGTCGGCGGTAGGCCATCGTGTGCAGCATGTAGTTCGAGTCGTCGCGCTGCGGGAAGTCCTCGCGGTAGTGACCGCCGCGCGACTCCTTGCGGTTGATCGCCGCGACCACGGTGACCTCGGCGATGTCGAGCAGGAAGCCGAGCTCGATGGCCTCCAGCAGGTCGGTGTTGAAGAGCTTGCCCTTGTCCTGCACCGACGCGTTGCGGTAGCGCTTCTGCAGCTCGCGGATGTCGGACAGGGCCTGGTTCAGGGACTCGCCCGTGCGGAACACCTGGGCGTTGAGGTCCATGGTCTCCTGCAGCGCCTTGCGGATGTCCGCGACGCGCTCGCCGTCCGGGCGGTTGCGCATCTCCTCGAGCTGCGCGACCACGCGCTCGGCGGGGTTCTCGGGCAGCTCGTGGAACGACGCGGTCTTGGCGTACGCGGCGGCCGCACGACCCGAGCGCTTGCCGAAGACGTTGATGTCGAGCAGCGAGTTGGTGCCGAGGCGGTTGGACCCGTGCACCGACACGCACGCGACCTCGCCGGCGGCGTACAGGCCCTTGACGACGTTGACGCCGTCGCGCAGCACCTCGCCCTGCACGTTGGTCGGCACGCCGCCCATCGCGTAGTGCGCCGTCGGGTAGACGGGGACGGGCTCCGTGTACGGCTCGATGCCGAGGTAGGTGCGCGCGAACTCGGTGATGTCCGGGAGCTTCGCGTCGATGTGCGCGGGCTCGAGGTGCGTCAGGTCGAGCAGCACGTAGTCCTTGTTCGGGCCGGCGCCGCGGCCCTCGCGCACCTCGTTGGCCATCGACCGGGCGACGATGTCGCGCGGCGCGAGGTCCTTGATGGTGGGGGCGTACCGCTCCATGAAGCGCTCGCCGTCGGCGTTGCGCAGGATGCCGCCCTCGCCGCGGGCGGCCTCCGACAGGAGGATGCCGAGGCCCGCGAGGCCTGTCGGGTGGAACTGGAAGAACTCCATGTCCTCCAGCGGCAGGCCGCGGCGGTAGGCCAGGGCCATGCCGTCACCCGTGAGGGTGTGGGCGTTCGAGGTGGTCTTGAAGATCTTGCCTGCGCCGCCGGTGGCGAAGATGATCGCCTTGGCCTGGAACACGTGGATCTCACCGGTGGCGAGGTCGTAGGCGACGACGCCGGTCGCGTTGACCTCCTCGCCCGCCGCGATCTCCTCGGTGGTGAGGTCGTGGTCGGTGATGAGGTCGAGCACGTAGAACTCGTTGAAGAACTCCACCTCCTGCTTGACGCAGTTCTGGTAGAGCGTCTGGAGGATCATGTGGCCCGTGCGGTCGGCCGCGTAGCACGCGCGGCGGACGGCGGACTGGCCGTGGTCACGCGTGTGCCCGCCGAAGCGGCGCTGGTCGATCTTGCCCTCGGGCGTGCGGTTGAAGGGCAGGCCCATCCGCTCGAGGTCGAGGACCGACTCGATGGCCTCCTTCGCGAGGATCTCCGCCGCGTCCTGGTCGACGAGGTAGTCGCCGCCCTTGACCGTGTCGAAGGTGTGCCACTCCCAGTTGTCCTCCTCGACGTTGGCGAGGGCCGCGGCCATGCCGCCCTGGGCGGCACCGGTGTGGGAGCGGGTGGGGTACAGCTTGGAGATCACCGCGGTGCGGGCCTCCTTCGACGACTCGAGGGCCGCGCGCATGCCTGCGCCGCCCGCGCCGACGATCACGACGTCGTACTGATGGGTCTGCATCGGGCTCGATGCCTCCTGCTGATGAGGTTCGGGGTGTGGGGCTGGGGGTGTGCCGGTGCTACGGGTGCCGTGCTCAGGCCGTGCAGAAGGAGGCGAGCAGCTCGGCGGGCGCGCCCGGGGGGCACGGGTCGAACGTGAAGATCACCAGGGTGCCCAGCACGACCACGACGGCGAACGCCAGGTACAGCAGGCCCTTGAGGATGCCGCGCGTCGCGTCCTTGGTGGCGTAGTCGTTGATGATGGTGCGCACGCCGTTGGTGCCGTGGATCATCGCGAGCCACAGCATGAGCAGGTCCCAGACCTGCCACAGCGGGCTCGCCCACTTGCCGGCGACGAAGCCGAAGTCGATGGCGTGCACACCGTCGCCCACCAGGAGGTTGACGAACAGGTGCCCGAAGATCAGGACGAGCAGCACCACGCCGGAGGCCCGCATGAAGACCCAGGAGTACAGCTCGTAGTTGCCGCGCGTCGTCTTGCGGCGCACGTACGGGGACCGCGGGGAGTCCACCTTGGCCACAGCGGCGGTTCCGTGCGTCATCAGTGCCCCCCGGTGAAGACGTTGACGAGGTGACGGGGCAGGAAGCCCGCCATGGTCACGACGAACAGGCCGACGACCACCCAGAGCATGACCTTCTGGTAGCGCGGGCCCTGGGCCCAGAAGTCCACCAACAGGATGCGGATGCCGTTGAAGGCGTGGAAGACGATCGCGGCGACCAGGCCGGCCTCGCCGAGCCCCATGATCGGGGTCTGGTACGTGCCGATCGCTGCGTTGTACGCCTCGGGGGACACGCGGACCAGCGCGGTGTCGAGCACGTGCACGAGCAAGAAGAAGAAGATGAGCACGCCGGTCACGCGGTGCGCGACCCACGACCACATGCCTTCTCGGCCGCGGTACAACGTGCCTGCTGGTGCGGTGGGCACTTCGGGAGCCTCCTATGGCTGTCCGGCTGGGGGTGGCTGGTCCCCACTGTAATGACAACTGGTCGCCTCGAACGCCGCCCGGCGGCCCTGCCGGGCATCGAGACACAGCCTTTGTGACTGATCCCACAGGGGAGATGTCGCAAGTTCGGGCACCCGTCAGGTTGCTCGCGCGTTGCTGGACGTCCGCGGGTGAGGTCGGCAGGTTATCGCTGCGCGAACGTCGCCGGGCTGACATCCTGCGGGGCATGACTTCGGCCGCCGACCTATCGTCCCCGATCGACGACTTCTTCGCAGTGGTACCGGCCGGCGGGTCCGGCACGCGGCTGTGGCCGCTGTCGCGCGGCGGGGAGCCCAAGTTCCTGCACGACCTCGTCGGCTCGGGCGAGTCGTTGCTGCAGGCCACGGAGCGCCGCCTGCGCCCCCTCGCCGGGCCCGACGGCGTCGTGCTGGTCACGGGGGAGCAGCACGTCGCGGCCGCCCGCGCGCAGCTGCCCGGCCTGTCCGACGACGCGATCCTGGCCGAGCCGGCGCCGCGCGAGTCGATGGCGGCGATCGGGCTGGCGGCGGCCGTCCTGGAGCGGCGGCACGGCGACGTGGTCATCGGGTCGTTCGCCGCCGACCACGTGATCAGCGGCACGCGGGCGTTCCAGCTCGCGGTCCGCGAGGCGGTCGCCGCCGCCCGTGCGGGATATGTCACGACGGTGGGCATCGCGGCGTCGCGCCCGTCGACCGCGTTCGGCTACGTGCGCTCGGGGGAGCCGCTCGGCGTCGAGGGCGCCCCGCACACCCTGCACGTGCGCGGGTTCACCGAGAAGCCCGACGCCGCGACGGCGCGGGCCTACCTCGCCTCGGGGGAGTACCGGTGGAACGCGGGCATGTTCGTCGCGTGCACGTCCGTGCTGCTCGGCCACCTCGCCGAGCAGCGCCCCGCGCTGCACGACGCGCTGCGCCGCGTCGCGGACGCCTGGGACACCCCGCGCCGGGGTGCGGTGCTCGAGGAGGAGTGGCCGGGCCTGGAGAAGATCGCGATCGACCACGCCGTGGCCGAGCCGGTCGCGGCGGCGGGCGGCGTCGCCGTCGTCCCGGGGACGTTCGGGTGGGACGACGTCGGGGACTACAACTCGCTGGCCGTCCTCCTGCCCTCGGACGACGACCGCGGCGCCAAGGTGCTCGGTGACCCCGGCGACGTGCTGCGGATCGAGAGCGCCGGCTCGGTGGTGGTACCGGCGTCGGGCCGCCTGGTGACGGTGCTGGGCTTGGACGACGTCGTGGTCGTGGACACGCCCGACGCGCTGCTGGTCACCACGCGCGCCCGGGCGCAGCAGGTGAAGGACGTGGTCGCGGCCGTGCGGGAGCGCGGGCGGGACGACCTGCTCTGAGGGGGCGACCGGGCGGTTCGCCCGGTCTGTGAGAGCCCGCACGTCCGCATGGTGGGACATCACGGTCCAGGCCGTGTCTCGCGAGCCGGACGGCGCTACGTTGGTGTGGTGAACCCCACCCAGCCGCCCGTCAGCCTCGCCGACTTCGATCTGATCGTTTCGAACGACGAGATGCCCGTCGGGGACGTGCCCGGGGGCAACGCGACGGACGTCGTCGCAGGCCTGGCCGCCCGCGTGGGCGAGCTGACCGAGCAGCTGGAGGACGAGCTCGTCGCCTTCCGCCGCGACGTGCACGCGCACCCCGAGCTGTCCCGCAAGGAGGTGCGCACCACGCAGGCCGTCGCCGACCGGCTGCGCGCCGCGGGCCTCGAGCCCCGCCTGCTGCCGATCGGCTCGGGGCTCGTGTGCGACATCGGCCCGGACCACGGGCCGGACGGCGAGGGGCGCGTGGGCCTGCGCGCCGACCTCGACGCGCTGCCGCTGCAGGAGACCAGCGGCGTGGAGTTCGCCTCGACCCAGCCGGGCGTCGCGCACGCCTGCGGGCACGACGTGCACACCACCGTGGTGCTCGGGGCCGGGCTCGTGCTGGCCCGGCTGCACGAGGAGGGGCGGCTGCGCCGCGGCGTGCGCCTGTTCTTCCAGCCGGCCGAGGAGGTCTTCCCCGGCGGCGCGGAGGACATCATCAACCGCACCTCCGAGCTGGACGGCGTGGACCGCATCGCGGCGCTGCACTGCGACCCGAAGTTCGACGTCGGGCACGTCGGCACGCGCATCGGCCCCATCACCTCCGCGAGCGACTCGGTGATCGTGACCATCACGTCGCCCGGCGGGCACACCTCGCGCCCGCACCTGACCGGCGACGTGGTCTTCGCGCTCGGCCAGGTCATCACGCAGACCCCTGCCGTGCTGGGCCGCCGCCTCGACCCCCGCTCGGGCGTCAACCTCACGTGGGGCGCCGTGCAGGCGGGCTCGACCCCCAACGCCATCCCGTCGACCGGCGTGCTCAAGGGCACGCTGCGCTGCCTCGACGTGCGCGCGTGGGAGAAGGCGGGCGAGATCGTGCGCGAGGCGGTCGAGCAGGTCGTCGCCCCGTACCAGGTCAACGTCTCGGTGACGGTCACGCACGGCGTGCCGCCGGTCGAGAACCAGACCGAGGCCACGTGCGACCTCGAGGACGCGGTGCGCGACGCCGTCGGGCCCGACGCCGTGCAGCTCACCGAGCAGTCCATGGGCGGCGAGGACTTCGCGTGGTACCTGCGCAAGGTGCCCGGCACGATGGCGCGTCTCGGCGTGCGTACCCCGGGCGGCCGGACCTATGACCTGCACCAGGGCGACCTCGTCGTCGACGAGCGGGCGATCGGCGTGGGCGTGCGGACCCTGGCGCAGTTCGCGGTCCGCTGACCTCGCCACCGGGGCACGCGGGTGACGCGAAGATGTTCCGGTCGATGACGCTTCGGTAACGACTTCCTGCGGTTACCGTCTCGAAACGCGAAACGCAGGATGCGCTGGCTACCCTCGGTGCGGTATAGGGTCCCCTCCGGCCCTCAAGAACATCGAAGGAGCACCTGTGAAGAAGGCTGTTCGGCTTACCGCCCTTGCGGGAGCAACGGCGCTCGCGCTCGCGGCTTGCGGCGAGGCCCCCACCGAGTCCACGGGCGACGGCTCCGCCGCTGCCGGCGACTTCAAGCCCTGCATCGTGTCGGACGCCGGTGGCTTCGACGACAAGAGCTTCAACCAGCTCAGCTTCGAGGGCGCCGAGGCGGCGGCCGACGAGCTCGGCACCGAGCTGGTCGACGTCCAGTCCGCGTCGGAGAACGACTACAAGGGCAACGTCGAGTCCCTCGTGGCCGAGTCCTGCGACGCGATCGTCACGGTCGGGTTCGCGCTGTCGGCGACCACCATCGAGTCGGCGACGGCCAACCCGGACATCGACTACATCATCATCGACGACGCGGCCGACGCGGACTTCGACGGCAACGCGGACGCGGACAACATCAAGCCGCTGCTGTACGACACGGCGCAGGGCGCGTTCCTCGCCGGCTACCTCGCGGCGGGCTACTCGGAGACCGGCAAGGTCGGCACCTTCGGCGGCATGGACTACCCGACCGTCACGATCTTCATGGACGGCTTCAAGCAGGGCGTCGACTACTACAACGAGACCAAGGGCGAGAACGTCGAGCTCGTCGGCTGGGACGGCAAGAAGGGCTCGTTCACGGGCGGCTTCGCGGCCGACCCCGCCGCGAAGACCACGGCGCAGAACATCCTCGACCAGGGCGTCGACGTGATCCTGCCCGTCGGTGGCCCGATCTACCAGTCCGCGATCGACGCGATCGAGGACTCGGGCGAGGACGTCGCCCTGATCGGTGTCGACGCCGACTTCTACGACTCGGACCCGACCACCCAGGACATCGTGCTGACCTCCATCCTCAAGGGCATGGACGTCTCCACGAAGGAGGCGGTGCTCTCCTCGGGCAACGACGAGTTCGACCCGACGCCGTACGTCGGCACCCTGGAGAACGGCGGCGTGGACATCGCCCCGCTGCACAACTTCGAGGACAAGGTCGACCCGGCCCTGTGGGACGAGGTCGAGGCCCTCAAGGAGTCGATCATCGCCGGTGACGTCGAGGTGGAGTCCTACCTCGCGCAGTGACATGACGCACCATGGTCCCGGGGGGTACGGCCTGCGCCGTGTTCCCCGGGACCTGTCATGAGCACGTCCCCCATCTCGGGAAGGAACCCCATGCGGCTCGAGCTGCGCGGTATCACCAAGCGCTTCGGCGCGCTCGTCGCGAACGACCACATCGACCTGGTGGTCGAGCCGGGCGAGATCCACTGCCTCCTGGGCG
>NZ_JABEMG010000037.1 GCF_013004695.1 Promicromonospora citrea | reverse complement strand
GGCCGTGGGCGCCGGCGGCGCACCGGCGCGCGCCCGGCTGACCCGGCGCGGCCGCCTCCTGGCCGACGCGGTGGTGCGCGACCTGACGAGCTGAGGGAGAGCGGTTCTCCCGGCCTGCGGGAGCGTCCCGTGTGCCCGACATCGATTGTTTGCTCCGGCGGCTCGCGGGTCGCTACGTTGTGCGAGTTCATACGGTGAGGGGCGGCTCCGCGCCGCCCGGCAAGGGGCACGTGGATGAGTGACACCTCTGGCGGCTGGAACCCGCAGGACCCGTACGGACAGCAGCCCCGGCAGCAACCGTCGCCGCCGTCCCAGGAGCCCGGGCCGTTCGACCCGTACGGGCCCCGGGACCCGTACGGCCGCCCGGCGAACCCCTACGGCCGACCCGACTACGAGCCCTGGCGACCGCCCGTCGGCCCGCCCGCGCCCGTCGGCCCGCCCGCGCCGGACGCCCTGCCCGTGTACCCGGCCGGCCCGGGGACCGGGGACGGCTGGCCCGGCCACGCGCCCGCCGTCCCGCCCGAGCGGGCCGCGCAGCCCCACCAGCCCGCGACCGTCGGCGCCGCGTGGCGCTGGGCGTGGGCCTCGTTCGGCCGGAGCTGGGGCCGCTGGGTGGTGCTGACGCTGCTGGTCGGTGGCGCGCAGCTGGCCGTAGGGCTGGTGTTCAGCCCGTCCACGCTCGACGCGTTCCGCAACGCGGGCGACCCGGCAGCCGTCGCCGCCGCGCAGGCCGCGGGGCAGACCGTCGACGCCAAGGCGCTCGCCGCCACCGGCACGGCCATCGGGTTCCTGTTCCAGGCGCTCCTGTACGCCGGGGCCGTCGCCGCGACCTACCGGCACCAGGTCGCCGTGCGCGACTACTTCGTGCTGCGCGGGTTCGGCGGCCTGCTCTGCTACGCGCTGATCGCCGGGGCGCTCGGCTTCGTCGGCACCGCCGTCCCGATGGTGGGCTGGCTCGTGCAGGTCGTGTTCGTCCTGCTTCTGCTGCCCGTGCCGTACCTCCTGCTCGACGGCGCCGGCCTCGGGGCCGCCTTCGGCCGGGGCATCGGCCTCGTGCTCGGCCACCTGCCCGCGGCCCTGGGGGTCTACGCGATCGGCGCGGGGCTGGTCGTGGCGTCGGTCGTCACGTGCGGGCTCGGGCTGATCGTCGCGGTGCCCGTGATGCTGCTCCTGGGGGCGTACCTGGTCCAGCGGTGGACGGACCGGCCGGTGTACCCGGCCACGGAGAGGTGAATAACGCTTCGGTAATGTGACGTGCGACGATGCGGAGAAAGGGTGAAGGTGGAGGTCGGACAGCCCGGACCAGCCCTAGGGAGCGCACATGACCGAGAACACCCCCCAGAACCCGTACGAGCCGGGGGCCGGTGGCCCGACGCCGGCTGCCGGAGGTCCCACCCCTCCGCCCGGTGACGCGACGCCGCCGCCGAGCGGGTCGCAGCCGCCCGCGTACGGCGGTGCGTCCGAGCCGCCCGCGTACGGCGGTGCGGGGCAGCCCCCGGCCTACGGCGGACCGGGGGAGCAGTACGGCACGCAGCCCGCCGGGTCGTTCCAGGTGGGCGAGGCGCTCGGCTTCGGCTGGCGGAGGTTCACCGGCAACTGGCTCTTCTGGGTGCTGTTCTCGCTGCTGATGGGGGTCGTGAGCGTCATCTTCAACGGGCCGTCCGCCAGCGACGTCCAGGAGTTCAACGAGGCGGCCATGCGCGGCGACATCACGCCCGGCGCGGCGGCAGGGGTCTCGGCGGGCAGCTCGACGCTGCAGATCATCGGCTACCTCGTGACCTCCGTGCTCTCGGCGCTCGGCATCAACGCGGCACTGCGCGAGGTCGGCGGCGAGAAGGCGACCTGGGGCACCCTCTTCAAGGTCAACAGCTACGGGATGATCCTCCTGACGGCGCTCCTGCTGTTCGCGGCCAGCTTCGTCGGCCTGCTCGCGTGCCTCGTCGGCGTCCTCGTCGTCGCCATCTTCTCGGTCTTCACCTACCACAACGTGGTCGACCGCAACCTCAACGCCTGGGCGGCCCTGACCACCTCGTTCCGCCAGGTGGGGCAGAACTTCGGGTCGGTCTTCCTCCTCGAGCTCGCCGTGCTCGGCATCACCATCCTCGGCGCGATCGCCTGCCTGGTCGGGCTGCTGGTCGCCTCCCCGCTGTGCACCCTGGCGGTGGCGTACGCCTACCGGCGCATCGCGGGCGGGCCGGTCGCCGCGGCCTGACGCCGGGCACCACGCCTGCGAACGACGACGCACCCGTCACCGGTCGAGCCGGTGGCGGGTGCGTCGTCGTGTCAGCGTCGGTCGACCCGACTACCTCGCGGGGTGACTACCTCGCCAGGTGACTACCTCGCTGGGTGACTACCTCGGCGGGGTGGGTTACTTGATGAAGCGGATGTTGACCGGGTAGCGGTACGGCTCGCCGCGGTTGTTGGCGACCGCCGCGAGGATCTGGAACACGATCACCGCGACGAACACGAGGTACACGATGCTGCCGAACCCGAACGTGACCAGGGTGATCAGCAGCGCGGCCACGTGCGCGACGACCACCGTGATCTGGAAGTTCAGCGACTCCTTCGCCTCCTGGTCCACGAACCGGCTGCGCTCGCGGAACACGAGCCAGATCACCAGCGGTGCGATGAAGCCGGCGACGAACGGGACGATCTGGGCGAGCACGCCCCACAGCCGCTCGTCCGACGGGTTCAGCGGCTGCGGCTGGTACGGCACGCCGGACTGCGGGTGGGCGGTGTAGGGGCCGGGCTGCGGCTGCGGCTGCGGCTGCGGCTGCTGGGGCGCCGGCGGCTGCTGCGGGTTCTCTGACATGTGCCCCACCGTAGAGGTTCTACCTCACGAGACGGTCACGAAATCGATCAGTTCCTCCACCCGGCCGAGCAGGGCAGGGTCGAGGTCGCGGTAGTCGCGCACCGACCGGAGGATGCGCTGCCACCCGCGGGCGACGTCGGCCTGCGTCTGCGCAGGCCAGCCCAGGGACCGCAGGATGCCGAGCTTCCACTCGGTGCCGCGGTCGATCGTGGGCCAGCGCTCGAGCCCGAGCCGCTCGGCGCGCACCGCCTGCCACACGTCGACGTAGGGGTGGCCCAGCACGAGCACGGTGCCCTGCGGCACGCCGCGCAGCGCCTCGTCGGCGATGCGCTGCTCCTTGGAGCCCGGCACGAGGTGGTCGACGAGCACGCCGACGCGGCGGTCGGCGTCGGGCCCGAACTCGGCGAGACGCTCGGCGAGGTGGTCCACGCCGTCGAGCATCTCGACGACGACGCCCTCGACCCGCAGGTCGTCGCCCCACACCTTCTCGACGAGCTCGGCGTCGTGCCTGCCCTCGACCCAGATGCGGCTGCCGCGGGCGACGCGTGCCCGCGCGCCGTGCACCGCGACCGACCCGGACGCCGTGCGCGCGGGCCTCGCCGGTGCGGTCGGCGTCACCGGCGCGGTGAGCACGACCGGCTTGCCCTCGACCCAGAACCCCGGCCCGAGCGGGAAGGTGCGCGTGCGGCCACGGCGGTCCTCGAGCACGACGACGTGCATCCCACCCGACTTCTCGACCCGGACCACGGCGCCGACCCAGCCGGTCTGCACCTCCTCGACCACGAGGCCGGGCTCCGCGGCCACCGGCTGGGACGTGGGGCGCCGCCCCCGGTGCGCCCCCGGGAACTCGGGGGAGAGGACGTCGGACCCGTAGCGATCGTCGTTCACCTCTGGAGGGTAGATCGCAGGGCCGCCTCCGTCCGGGTCGCCACGCCCAGCTTGCGGAGGATCGCCGACACGTGCACCGAGGCCGTCTTGGCCGAGATGAACAGCCGTGCGGCGATCTGCCCGTTGGTCAGGCCCTCGGCCACGAGGTCCAGCACCTGACGCTCGCGCGCCGTGAGGGCGTCGAGCCCGTCCGGTGCCGTCCGCCTCGGCGCGGTCGGCACGGCCGCCGCCTGCCCCGACGTCGCCAGCCCGGCCCGCGCGGCCAGCGCCTCGGCCTGCCGGACGACGAGCCGCGCACCGATCCGCTCCGCCTCGCGCGTGGCCGACCCGAGCGCCTGCCGGGCCGCCGTCCGCTCTCCGGCCTCGACCAGCCGCTCGCCCTCGCGCAGCAGCGCGTACGGGCGCAGGTACGCCGGGCCGGGCAGCTCGGCGGCCGCCGTCCAGGACCCGGTGCCCAGCTCGGCCTCGAACACCGCCGACCACACCGGGAACGTGGGCCAGTGGGCGCACGCCGCGAGCGCCGCCCGGTAGGGCGCGTCGTCGACGGCGACGCCTCGTGCGCGCAGGGCGGCCAGCGCCCGGGCGGCGACGGCGAGGCGAGGCAGGTCGTAGACGGGGATGTGGGGTTCGGCGGGGTCGAGCACGCCGGCGACGTGCCCGAGGGCGGCGTGCGGCTCGTCGCGCAGCAGGGCGAGGCTCGCTCGGGTGACGCCGACGCGGGCGCGGATCTGGGTCTCGAGCCTGCCGTAGCGGTCCCAGGTCGCGGCGCGGCGCCGGGCCTCTGCCTGTGCGTGCTCGACGTCGCCCTGCCACAGCGCGAGCCAGGCCCGGCGCTCGGTGAGGTAGACGAGGTAGACGCTGTCGTGCACGAGGGGCAGCGCGCTGTCGTACCAGGCGGCAGCCTGGTCCCACTCGCCGAGCTCGATCCGGGCCTCGACGACGTTGCCCTCGATCATGAGCCGCGACCCCTCGGAGGCGCCGTGCCGCCGGGCCGCTGCGACGCCCTCCTGGGCGATGCGGACGGCGCCGGCCCAGTCGCCGAGGACGATGCGGGCGTCGGACCCGTTGATGTAGTAGCGGCTCAGGCCCTGCCACGCGTCGCCGGCGAGCTCGCGGCCGCGCTCGATCTCCGCGAGCCCGTCGGCGTCGCCGAGCTGGATGCGGCTCACGCCGCGCAGGTTGAGGGCGACGGAGCGCAGCTCGTCGTTGCCGACGGCGGAGGCGGTCTCGTAGGCGGCGGTCGCGGCCTCGATGCCCTCGTGGGACCGGCCGTCGAGCATGGCGCGGCGGGCGCGCAGGACGAGGAGCTGGGCGCGCACGGTGTCGTCGCGGCCGGGCTCGACGAGGGCGAGGGCGCGCTCGACGAGCTCCGGCCCCTCGTCGGACCCGGCGTGGCCGGCGATGAGGGCGGTGTCGGCGAGGACGCGGGCGAGCCCGACGTGGTCGTCGCGGGGCCACTCGGCGACGGCCTCGTGCGCGACGGCGAGGGCACGGCTCGTGCGGGTGGCGCCGCGCAGCGACTCGGCGACGGTGCGGAGCAGCTCGTGGTGGGGCAGGCCGGCGACGGACGCGGGGTCGGGCACCTGCTCCCAGAGCTCGAGGGCGCGCTCGCCCAGGGTGACGGCGGAGGCGGAGGCGGCGCCGTCGGCGGCCGCGTGATGCCCGGTGACGGCGGCGGCGAGCGCCTTGTCGAGGACGCCGGCGCGCCACCAGTGGTCGGCGACGCGGGTCAGGGCGGCGACGGCGCCGGGGGCGGACCGCCCGGGCGTGCTCTGCTCGAGCGCCTCGGCGTACGCGGTGTGCAGGCGCCTGCGCTCGCCGGGCAGCAGCTCGGCGTACACGGCCTCCTGGACGAGGGCGTGCCGGAAGGCGTACCCCGTGCCGGAGGCGACGAGGACCTGGGCGTCGACGGCCTCGCGGGCGGCCTCGTCGGCGTCGTCGACCGGGGCGGGGGCCCCGGCCTGCCGGAGCGTGCGCAGGACGGCGTCGAGCAGGTCGTGCGGCACCGCGGGGCCGCCCGCGGAGACGGCGCGGCACAGCGCCTGCGCGGTGCGGCCGAGGCCCCGGTACCGCAGCAGCAGGATGTCGCGCAGGCTCTCGGGCAGGTCGGTGCCCAGGAAGCCGACGAGCTCCTCGACGTAGAACGGCACGCCCTCGCTGCGGTCGGCGAGGTCGGTCAGCAGGTCGTGGTCGAGGCCCGTGCCGTCGAGCAGGTCCTGCGCCATCTCGCGCACCTGGTCGGCGCCGAGGCGGGTCAGGTCGAGGCGGGTCGTGAGCCGGGCGCGGCCGAGCTCTGCCATGACGGCGCGCAGCGGGTGGGCGCGGCCGACGTCGTCGCTGCGGTAGGTGAGCAGCAGGAGCAGGCCGGGCGGCGCGGTGCGCGCCAGACGGACGGCGGTGGCGCGCGTGAGGTCGTCCGACCAGTGCAGGTCCTCGAGCACGACGACGAGCGGGCCGCGGGCGGCGAGCGTCGCGAGCAGGTCGGTGAGCACCTCGGGCACGCGGTCGGCGCCGGCGTCGCCCGGGGCGAACACCTGGGGTGCCACCGCGGACAGGGCCGAGGCGGCGGGACCTGCCGCGGCGACGGCGGCGTCCTGCCCGGCCGACCGCACCACGCCCTGGAGCAGGCCGGCGAGGGCGGCGTAGGGGACGGGGCCGGAGCCGGAGTCGGCGCACTGGCCGACGAGCAGGGTCGCGCCGTCGGCCCGGGCGGTGAGCTCGTCGAGCAGACGGGTCTTGCCGATGCCCGCCTCACCCGCGACCACGACGGTGCGGCCGGCGCCGCCGCGGACGTCGTCGAGGGCGTCGGCCAGCGTGGCGAGCTCCTGCCGCGCCCGCTCGAGCCGCGGGCGGTCGCCGGGCCTGCGGGCGAGCAGCCGCAGCAGCACGGGTCCGAGCTCCCCCGCGCGCTCGGGCGGGCGCACGTCCTGCGTGACGGTCTTCCACAGCAGGGCGTGCGCGTTGTCGTCGCCGAACGGGGTGGTGCCCTCGACCGCGTGGTACAGCGTCGCGCCCAGCGACCAGACGTCGGCGGCCTCGGTGAACCGGCCGCCCTTGGCCACCTCGGGGGCGAGGTAGCCCGGTGTGCCGGTGAGGGCGCCGGTCGCCGTGACCGTCTCCTCGTCGTGCAGGGGGCGGGAGATGCCGAAGTCCGCGAGCTTGGCGAACCCGTCGTCGGTGACGAGCACGTTGGCGGGCTTCACGTCGCGGTGGAGGATGCCGTGGGCGTGCACGGCGGCCAGCCCGCCCGCGAGCTGCGCGCCGTACCGGGCGGCCGCGGCGGGGGACAGGGATCGCGTCTCGGCGAGCGTCCGGCCGGCGACGTACTCCATGACGACCCAGACCTCGCCGGCGTCGTCGACCACGTCGTGCACCGCGACGACGTGCGGGTGGCTGATGCGGGACAGGCTGCGGGCCTCGCGCCGGACGCGCTCGGCGCCGCCCTCGTCGCCGTCGTGGCGGGTGCGCTTGAGCGCGACGGGCCGCTCGTGGAGGCGGAGGTCGGCGGCGCGCCACACCTCGCCGTGGCCGCCCGCGCCCAGCCGTTCCTCGAGCCGGTAGCGCTCACCGATGATCTGCCCCGCGCGCACCTGTCGCCTCCCCCTCGGATGACACGCCGCCCCGCGTCTGCGCGAGCGGCGCTGTGCGGGAACGACGGTAGTGCACGCCGGAGCGCCGGAACAGGGTCTTGCGGGACCCCTCCCGCGGGCCCGGGCCGTGCCGGCGCGGCAGCGGGCGTCAGGCCCGGGCGGGCGTGCCCCGGCTCTCGACCACGGCGGAGATCGCCAGGTCGAGGGAGTCGGCGACCTGGGCCGGGTCACCCAGGTAGCCCGCGAGCATGGCGCCGTCGCGCAGCATCATGAGCTCCCCGGCCGCCCGCTCCGCGTCCGGCACGCCCAGCTCGGTGAGCATCTCGGCGAACGTGCGGCGGTACCAGGCCCGGTGCTCGGCGACGACGACGCGCACGGGGCTGGCCGGCTCGGCGTACTCGGCGGCCGCGTTGATGAACGAGCAGCCGCGGAAGCCGGGCTTGCACGCCTCGGCGCCGATCACGTGCGCGAACGTGTGGAACGCCTGTGCCGGGCCGTCCGCGGCGGCGCGCAGCTCGTCGAGCGCGGCACGCTCCCTGGCCGCCTGCCGCTCGAGGTAGGCGACGACGAGCGCGTCCTTGGTGCGGAAGTGCCGGTAGAACGTGACCTTGGTGATGCCGGCCCGCTCGATGATCTTGTCGGCGCTCACGGCGCGGATGCCGTGCGCGTAGAAGAGGTCGGTGGCCGCGTCGAGGATGCGGTCGCGGGTGGAGGGAGGGCTGGTGCTCATCCCGGGGCTCCTGGGTTCGACGGTGGGGGTCTGGTGGTGAGGTCCGACTGGTGGACCCATCAGTGTACCGCGTAGTGGAGTTACCTGTTCGTCTACATGGGTCGGTGGCGGCGCCCAGCGGCGCCGGGGTTCCCACCCGTGCGTCCCGTGGGGGACAATGGAGCCCGTGGTCATCCGGAACGCCCGATTCGTCCCACGCCACCGCTCGGCCTCGGCCGCGACTCTCCTCGTGACCCTCCCGGTGGCATCCGCCCTCGTCCTCGCGGGCTGCACCGTGCCGACGGCCGAGGGCACCGACGGCAGCACAGGGGAGAACTTCCAGGTCAGGGAGCCGTCCGGCCCTGCCCTCGTGCTCGACTCGACCGACCCGGCCGAGCTCGCGCTCACCGCGAGCCAGGCGTTCTTCCACGCCTCTCCCGTCGCGGTCCTCGCCCCGGCCGACGACGCCGACGACCGCGCCACCGCAGCGGCCGCCGGGGCGGCCGTGGCCGCCCCCGTGCTGCTCACCGACGGTGGCGTCTCCGACGCCAACATCGTCGCCGAGCTCGAGCGGCTCGGCGTCGAGACTGTCGTCGCCGTGGGGGACGAGGAGGCCGCTGCCGAGGTCGGACCGGCCACGGGCGAGGCCGACGTCGTGCGGTTCGACCCCGACGCGCTGAGCGCCGCCGCCGAGGCGGCCGCCGGCGGACGGGCGGACGACGCGGACGAGAAGGACGAGAAGGACGCGGACGAGAAGGGCGCGGACGACACGATCCCGCTGCCCACCGCCGACCGCCTCGACGAGGTCGACGTCGACAAGCTGCGCGCCCAGCTTCCCGAGCCGCAGGACCCGGAGCTGCTCCAGGAGATCCTCGTCGCCGTCGACCCGCGGCCCGGCCACGAGGCCGCGATCGGCACGGCCCTCGCCGCGGGTGCCGTCCCGGTCGAGGTGCCGGGCGGCGAGCTCGCCACGAGCCCGCGGACGGTCGAGACCCTCCGGACGCTCAAGCCGCTCGGCGTGGTCGGCATCGGCAGCGGCTTCGGGACGGCGGACGACCTGGGCTGGCAGGTCGAGGTCGCGATGTCCGGGCAGACGCTGCCCGGTGGCGTGCTGCGCCTGTTCCCCGGCCGGTACGTGTCCACCACGTACGTGACCCCCACGTCGTCCTGGGACCGGGCCGCGCACGCCGCGGTGGCGGTGGACGAGGCCGCCGCGGCGGCGGCCGCCTTCGAGGCCACGCCCGTCGTCACGGTCGTGGCGAGCGTGCGGTCGGGCTCCGCGGGCGAGGACGGCGACTTCGTCGCCGAGCAGCCGCTCGAGAACGTCACGGCGGCCGTCGACGCGATCCGGGAGGCGGGGCAGCTCGCGCTGCTCGACGTCGCGCCGGGCAACCAGCCGCTCGCCGCGCAGCTCGACGACCTCGAGCCGCTGCTGACGCGGCCCGGCGTCGGGCTGTCGGTGCACCCGGAGTTCCGCCTGGCGGGTGAGGGGGCCGAGGCGGGCTCCGTGCCCGTGGCCGAGCTGCAGGAGGTGGTCGACCGGCTCGCGCGCCTGGCCACCGAGCACGGCCTCCCGCAGGTGATGCTCGAGGTGCACCAGTCCACGGCCGCCTCCGTGGTGGACCGGGCCCGGCTCGACGTGCCGCCGCAGGTGGCGGTCGTCTTCACGGCGGCAGGCCCCGCCGAGGGCCAGGCGACGGCGGCCGGTGTCTGGGCGGACGTCGCGGGCGACCTCCCCGCGCACACCTACCCGGGCTGGTCCGCCCCGTCCCACCTCCCGGCCGACGCGACGCCCCTGCTCCCGGCCGAACCGCCCGTCGGCCTGGTCTCCGCAGGCTGAACCTGCGAAACTGCGGGCACCACCAGAGCGAAGGGGCCCTAACAATCGTGACTACCGTGAGCAGCGGTGCGGCCGTGGCCGCCGACGCCGTCATCCCCGCACCTGTCGACCTGGAACCGGGCGAGGGGGTGCTCGGCCTCGCCGCCGTCACCCTGCACGCCCCCGACGCGGTCACCGCCCGGCTCGCGGGCGAGCTGCTCGCCGAGGCGGGCGCGGTGGTCGGAGGCCCGGCCGGCACCGCGCCGGCGACCGTCACCCTCGTGACCGATCCCGCCGCCGGCCCCGCCGGGTCGGACAACCCCGAGCGCTACACGCTCACCGTGACGACGGACGGCGTGACGGTCGCGGCGCCGGGACGGGCCGGGCTGCTGCACGGTGTGCGCACCCTCCGCCAGCTCGTCAACGCGCGCCGCGGGCGGCCGGGCGGCGCGGTCGAGGCGGGCGCCGTCGTCGTGCGGGACGAGCCGCGCTACGCGTGGCGCGGCCTGTCGCTCGACGTGGTGCGGCACTGGTTCGGGCCCGACGACCTGCGCGCGGTGGTCGACCTCGTGGGCTCCTACAAGATGAACCGGCTGCACCTGCACCTCACGGACGACCAGGGCTGGCGGCTCGAGATCCCCTCCCGCCCGGCGCTGACCGGGAAGTCCTCGCAGGGCGCTGTCGACGGCGCGCCCGGCGGGTACCTCACGGCCGAGGAGTTCCGCGCGCTGCAGGAGTACGCGGCCGAGCGGGAGATCGTCGTCGTGCCGGAGATCGACGTGCCGGGGCACGTCAACGCGGCGACGCACGCGTACGGCGAGCTCACGCCGTCCGGCGAGCCGACGGACGTGTACGACGGGATCGAGGTCGGCTTCTCGCGGCTGCACCTCGACCTGCCTGCGACCGAGCCGTTCCTGCGTGACGTGCTCACCGACGTCGCCGGCATGACGCTCGGGCCGTGGGTGCACTTCGGCGGCGACGAGGTGCTCGTCATGGGCGCTGCCGAGTACGGCGGGTTCGTGCGCCTGTGCCAGGACGTCCTGCGCGGTGCGGGCAAGACGCCCGTCGCGTGGCAGGAGGCGGCGGGCTCGGCCCACGGGGACCAGGACGCCGTCGCGGCGCTGGGCGGCGACGCGGCGCAGGAGGCCGCGGACGACGAGCCCTCCGTGCGCCCGGGCACCGTGCTGCAGTACTGGGACACGCGGCCGGACCCCGCGCCGCTCGTGCGGGCCGCGCACGCGGGCGCCCGGTTCGTGATGTCCCCGGCGGACCGCGCCTACCTCGACATGAAGTACACCCCCGACCACCCGCTCGGCCTGGAGTGGGCGGCGTTCGTCGAGCTGCGCGACTCCTACGAGTGGGACCCGGCGCGCCTCGTCACCGGGCTGCCGGAGTCCGCGATCGAGGGCGTCTCGGCGGCCGTGTGGACGGAGACCCTGGCCAACCGGGCCGACCTGTTCTCCATGCTGCTGCCCCGGCTGGCCGCGGTCGCCGAGACGGCGTGGTCGCGGCCGGACGCCAAGGACTGGGAGTCGTTCCGGGCCCGTGTCGCGGTCGAGGCGGCGGCGTGGCGCCGCGAGGGCGCGGTCTACCACCCGACGCCGCAGGTCGACTGGTGACCCGCGCGGCGGGCGCGGGGCGGGGTCAGTCCGCCCCGCGCGCCGCCAGCGCCGCCGCGTAGAGCTCGCGCTTGGCGACCCCCGTGGCCTCGGCGACCTCGGCGACGGCGGTCTTGAGTCGCTCGCCCGCCGTCACGCGGTCGAGCACCTCGCCGACGACGTCGTCCACGCTCGCCTCGGTGGCGGGCGCGCCGCCCACGACGACGCAGATCTCGCCGCGGAGCTGCTCGTCGGCCGCTCGCCGGGCCAGCTCGGCGAGCGGGCCGCGCAGCACCTCCTCGTAGGTCTTGGTGAGCTCGCGTGCGACGGCGGCGGGGCGCTCGGCGCCGAACGCGTCGGCCATCGCCTCGAGCGTGGCCGCGATGCGGTGCGGGGCCTCGAAGAACACCATGGTGCGCGGCTCGCCGGCCACGGCGGCCAGCGTCCTCGCGCGGTCGCCCGGCTTGCGGGGGAGGAACCCCTCGAACGTGAACCGGTCGGTCGGCAGGCCGGACAGCGCGAGCGCCGTGAGCACGGCGCTGGGCCCGGGCGCGGCGGTGACGCGCAGCCCGCGCTCGATCGCGCGTTCCACGACGCGGTACCCGGGATCGGAGACCGACGGCATGCCCGCGTCCGTCACGACCACGACGGTGCCGCCACCGGCCACGACGTCGAGCAGCTCGTCGGCGCGGGCCGTCTCGTTGTGCTCGTGGTAGCTCGTGACGGTGCCGCGCACCTGGACGCCGAGCCGGGCGGCGAGGGCGTGCAGGCGCCGGGTGTCCTCCGCCGCGACGACGTCGGCACCGGCCAGCAGGCGGACCAGGCGGGGCGAGGCGTCCTCGGCGTTGCCGATCGGGGTGGCGGCCAGGACGAGGGATCCGGCTTCGGGCGCTGGCCCGGGGGCCGGGGACGAGTCGGTCATGAAGCACAGGGTCCCACGCTCTATGCTGGCCCGGTGTCTCAGCAGCCTGACGCCACAGGAGCGCCCCTGCCCGGTGGGCAGCCCGAGGTGCAGCAGGTGGTGCCGGGGACGTACGGGGCGCACCTGCGCCGCGCGGCGGTGAGCACCGGGTCGTTCCCCGCCGTCGGCCGGCCCGAGGCGCCGCCCGAGCCGCCGGTGCGCGAGCGGCTGCTGCGCGACCTGCTGGGGGAGCGGCGGCTCGCGCTGGGCCGCACGGTGTCCGACCGGGTGTGGGGCGTGCTCGGTGCGCTGCTCGTGACCGCGGTGGCGGCCGGTGCGCGCCTGTGGGAGCTGGCCCGCCCGGGCTCCCTCGTCTTCGACGAGACGTACTACGTCAAGGAGGGCTGGTCGCTGGCCAGCCTGGGCTGGGAGGCCGCCTGGCCCGAGGAGCCCAACCCGGCGTTCGAGGCGGGCGACGTCAGCTCGTACGACACGGCAGAGGCCGAGTACGTGGTGCACCCGCCCGTCGGCAAGTGGATGATCGCGCTCGGGATGCGCCTCCTGGGCGGCGCGCAGGACCCGGCGGCGTGGCGCATCGCGAGCGCCGTGATCGGCATCCTCGCGGTGTTCCTCCTGGTGCGGATCGCGCGCAGGCTGTTCGCCTCGACCGCGCTGGGCCTCGTGGCGGGCCTGCTGCTGGCCGTCGACGGCGAGGCGATCGTGCACTCGCGGACGGGCCTGCTGGACCAGTTCCTCATGTTCTGGGTGCTGGTCGGGTTCGGTTGTCTCGTGCTGGACCGCGAGGGGGCGCGGCGCCGGCTGGCCGACCGGGTGGCGCAGATCGTGGAGGCGGGCGGTGCGGTCGGGCGGTACGGCCCGCGCCTGGGCTTCCGGTGGTGGCGGCTGGCCGCCGCGGTGTCGCTGGGCCTGGCGTGCGGGGTGAAGTGGTCGGGCCTGTACTTCGTGGCGGCGTTCGGGCTGCTGACGGTGGTGTGGGACTTCACGGCGCGCCGGACGGCGGGTGTCGAGCGCTGGTGGGAGGACGCGCTGGTGGTGGACGCCGTGCCCGCGGCCGTCCTGGTGCTGCCGACGGTGCTCGCGGTGTACGTCGCGTCGTGGTCGGCGTGGTTCGCGCACCCCATGTCGTACATGCGCACCTGGGCGGAGTCCAACGGCGTGGCGCCGCCGGGCTGGTGGCCGGGGGGCTGGGCCACGGAGGTGTGGCAGGCCGGCCGGTCGCTGTGGGAGTACCACACCACGATGTGGGCCTTCCACAACGGGCTGGACCAGCCGCACAACTACGCGTCGCACCCGCTGGGCTGGATCGTGCAGTGGCGCCCGACGTCCTTCTACTGGGAGAAGTACGCGCCCGGCCAGGGGCCCTGCCCCGCCGACGCCGCGGGTGACTGCGCGACGGCGGTGACGTCGCTCGGCAACCCGCTGATCTGGTGGCTCGGCGCCGTGGCGATCCCGATCGTGCTGGTGCTGGCCCTGCGGTACCGCGACTGGCGCGGGGCGGCGGTCCTGGCCGGGATCGCGGCGGGCTGGCTGCCCTGGTTCCTGTACGCGTGGCCGCTCGGCGACCGCACCATCTTCACGTTCTACTCGATCGTGTTCACGCCGTTCGTGGTGCTGACCCTGACGTACCTGCTCGCCCTGGGGGTCGAGCGGACGCCGCGCCGCAGCGGGGACCGGCGCGTGGTGGTGTGGCTCGCGGCCGTGCTGCTGGTCGTGGTCGTGGGTGTGAGCGTGCTCTACTACCCGATCTGGACGGCGATGCCGGTGCCGTACGAGTACTGGCAGCGCCTCATGCTGCTGCCGAGCTGGATCTAGCGGCCGGGTCCGGCACCGCCCTCAGAGGGCGGAGCTGTCCAGCAGCCCGACGTCGGCGGCCCGCAGCTCGCGCTCCGCGATCTCGCCCTGCTCGGGCGACACGGGCACGGTGAGGTCGGTCAGCACGCGGGCGCCGAGGCCGGTGCGGCGGGCGTCGAGTGCGGTGTGCTTGACGCAGTGCGACTCGACGAGCCCGACGACGTCGACGTCCGTGACGCCGTCCTCCGCGAGGATCGAGGCCAGGTCGCGGCCCCGCTCGTCGGCGCCCTCGAAGCCGGAGTACCCGTGGGCGTACTGCCCCTTCTTGATCCGGGCGTCGGGCCGCAGGCCGGCGAGCGCGGGGTGGAGCTCGGCGCCCGGCGTGCCCGCGACGCCGTGCCGCGGCCACGACGTCACGAAGTCCGGCTCGTCGCTGAAGTGCTCGCCGGGGTCGATGTGCCAGTCCTGCGTGGTGACCACGAGGGCGTAGCGGTCCCGGTGGGCGGCCGCGTAGGCGGCGACCCGGTGGGCGACGGCGTTCGCGCCCTCGGTCGGGAGCTCACCGCCCTCGCAGAACGTGGGCTGCACGTCGACGACGACGAGGGCGCGGCGGACGGGCTGTGACGCGGTGCTGCTCATGCCTTCATTCTGCGGCCTGTCACCACACCCGCCGGAGAATTCCGCTCGCAGCGTGGCTCTAGGATTGGTGGCGACAGTCCTGTCCCGAAGAACTCCCGACCAATTGGAGCATCCAGCGATGGCTCGCCACCTCGTCACCAGTGCGCTTCCGTACATCAACGGCATCAAGCACCTGGGGAACATGGTCGGGTCGATGCTCCCGGCCGACGTCTACTCGCGGTACCTGCGCCAGCGCGGCCACGAGGTGCTGTACATCTGCGCCACCGACGAGCACGGCACGCCCGCGGAGCTCGCGGCCGCGAAGGCCGGCCTGCCGGTCGCCGAGTTCTGCGCGCAGGCGCACGAGACGCAGAAGGCCGTCTACGAGGGGTTCGGGCTCACGTTCGACCACTTCGGCCGCAGCTCCTCGCAGCAGAACGCCGAGATCACGCAGCACTTCGCCCGCCGCCTGCACGAGAACGGGTTCATCGAGGAGCGCGCCATCCGGCAGGTGTACTCGCCGGTCGACGGCCGCTTCCTGCCGGACCGCTACGTCGAGGGCACGTGCCCCCACTGCGGCTACGACAAGGCGCGCGGCGACCAGTGCGAGAACTGCACCCGCGTGCTGGACCCGACCGACCTGATCGACCCGCGCTCGGCGATCAGCGGCTCGACCGACCTCGAGGTGCGCGAGACGAAGCACCTGTTCCTGCTGCAGTCGAAGCTGCAGGGCGAGGTCGAGGCCTGGATCGACGAGAACAGCAAGGAGTGGCCGCTGCTGTCCACGTCGATCGCGCGCAAGTGGCTCTCCGAGGGCCTGCACGACCGCGCGATCACGCGCGACCTCGAGTGGGGCGTGCCCGTCCCGGCCGACACGTGGCCCGAGCTGGCCGCGGAGGGCAAGGTCTTCTACGTCTGGTTCGACGCCCCGATCGAGTACATCGGCGCCACCAAGGAGTGGGCCGACGCCGCGCCCGACGGCGAGGCCAGGGACTGGAAGTCCTGGTGGTACGAGGCGGACGACGTGCGCTACACGCAGTTCATGGCCAAGGACAACGTCCCCTTCCACACGGTGATGTTCCCCGCCACGCAGCTCGGCGTGCGCGAGCCGTGGACGATGGTCGACTTCGTCAAGGGCTTCAGCTGGCTGACCTACTACGGCGGCAAGTTCTCGACGTCGCAGCAGCGCGGCGTGTTCACCGACGCGGCGCTGGAGATCCTGCCCGCCGACTTCTGGCGGTACCAGCTCGTCGCGAACGCGCCGGAGTCCGACGACGCCTCGTTCACGTGGGAGCAGTTCGCCGGCACGGTGAACAAGGACCTCGCGGACACGCTCGGCAACTTCGTCAACCGCGTCCTGACGTTCTCGGCGAAGCGGTTCGGCGAGACGGTCCCGGCCGGTGGCGAGCCGGGCGAGGCCGAGGTGCGGCTGGGCGCGGAGGTCGCGCGTGGGCTGGCCGAGCTCGAGGAGCACATGGAGGCCCTCCAGCTCCGCAAGGCGGCGGCCGCGCTGCGCGCCCTGTGGGCCGCGGGCAACGCGTACCTCGTGGAGAAGGAGCCCTGGAAGCAGATCAAGACGGACCAGGACGCCGCCGCGCTCACCCTGCGCACGGCGATGAACCTGATCCGGCTGTACGCCGTGGTCTCCGAGCCGTTCATCCCGGCCACCGCGGCGACGCTGCGCGGCGTGTTCGCGCTCGAGGGCGACTCCGCCACGTGGGTCACCCCCGAGGAGGCGGCGGCGCTCGACACGCTGCCCGCCGGGACCGCGTTCACCGTGCCGCCGGTCCTGTTCGCCAAGATCAGCGACGAGGACCTCGAGGCGTACCGCGAGCGGTTCGGCGCGGGCCCCGCGGCCTGACCGATGGCGAGGCGCACGCGCGAGCGCGGCTTCCCGGCCGACCCGGAGCCGCTGCCCGTCCCGGTGGTGGACAACCACACCCACCTCGACCACATCGCGGCGGTGCTGCCGCCCGCGGCCCCCGGCGGCGAGCCGGCCGGACAGGCCTGGCCGCCGTCGGTGGCCGACCACCTGGCCCGGGCGGCCGCCGCAGGGGTGGACCGCGTGGTGCAGGTCGGGTGCGACCTGCCGTCGGCGCGGTGGACCGTCGACCTGCTCGCCCGGCCGGGCAGCGAGGGCGTCGTCGGGGCCCTCGCCATCCACCCCAACGAGGCGACGCTGCACGCGGGCGTCCGCGAGGTGGGGCCGGACGGCCTGGAGCCCGAGCCGGGCGAGCACCACGCGGTGCCCCTGGACGACGCGGTGGCGGAGATCGCCGACCTGGCCCGCGGCACCGACCGGGTCCGCGCGATCGGCGAGACCGGGATGGACCTGTTCCGCACGGGGCCGCGCGGCGAGCGCGCGCAGCGCGAGGCGTTCCGCGCGCACGTCGCGCTCGCCAAGGAGCTGGACCTCGCGCTGCAGATCCACGACCGCGACGCCCACGCCCAGGTCATCGAGATCCTGCTCGCCGACGGCGCGCCCGAGCGCACCGTCTTCCACTGCTACAGCGGCGACGCCGACATGGCGAAGGTGTGCGCGGAGCACGGGTGGTACCTGTCGTTCGCCGGGCCGGTGACGTTCAAGGCCAACGACCACCTGCGCCAGGCCCTCGACGTCGCACCGCGCGAGCTGCTGCTCGTCGAGACCGACGCGCCCTACCTCACGCCGCACCCCTTCCGCGGGCAGCCGAACGCCCCGTTCGCGGTGGCCCACACCGTGCGCGCCATGGCCGACCACCTGGGCGCCGACCTGGCCACGCTGTGCGCCGACCTGTCCGCCACGGCGGAGCGCGTCTACGGGACCTGGTGAGCCGGCCACCAGGGGCGGCAAGAAAGCACGCGTACCACCGAAGAACGGCATTTCATTTCCTGTCCGTACGCCTTCTCCGGCGCGGCGCGTTCCGTTACGGTCTGGTGCTCGTGGTGAGGTACGCACGGCCGTGGCGGGACAGTCGCCCGGCCCGGTGGCTGGTGCGCGGTGCCGTCGTCGGCGCGCTCGTCGCGGTGACCGGCACCTACGTGGCGAACGCCGGCACCCTGACGATCGACTACAACGGCAACCTCCACACCGTCGGCGTGTACGGCACGACGGTCGGCCAGGCGCTCGAGATGCACGGCGTCGAGCTCGGCGCCGACGACGTGGTGCAGCCCGCGCCGGACGCCCCCGTCGAGGCGGGGTCCTCGGTCGTGGTGCGCACCAGCAGGCCCATCACGTTCGAGCTGGACGGCCAGGTCATCACCGTCCGCACGACGGCGGGGACCGTCGGCGAGTTCCTCGCCTCCCTCGGACCGCGCGGCGACGGCGCCCTCGCGACGGCGTCGCGCTCGGCGCGGCTGGACCGCGACCCGGTGCGCTTCTCGACCGTCAAGGAGATCAACATCGCCGTGGACGGCTCCGTGCTGGAGTTCCACACCACCCGCTCGACGGTGCGCGCGGTCTTCGAGGAGGCGGGCATCACGCTCGCCGACGGCGACGTCACCTCGGTGCCGCTCGACGCCGCGGCGGTCGACGGCATGGTCATCATGGTGAGCCGCGACGTGTCGTCGTCGAAGACGGTGACCGAGGTGCTGCCGTTCGAGACCACGACGGTCGAGGACCCCGAGCTGCCCAAGGGCTACGAGTCGATCCGCACCGCGGGCGTGCCGGGCGAGGCCGAGGTGACGTACGAGGTCAAGACCGTGGGTGGCGCCGTCGTCGAGCGCACCGTGGTGGACCGGAAGGTGACGCGCGAGCCCGTCGACGAGGTGGTCGCCGTCGGCACGATGGACGTGGCCACGGCGCCCGTGGACGCGGGCTCGGCCCGCGCCCTGGGCAAGGCGATGGCGGCGGAGCGCGGCTGGGGCGACGACGAGTTCGCCTGCCTCGACCAGCTCTGGCAGAAGGAGAGCGGCTGGCGCTGGAACGCGGACAACCCGAGCAGCGAGGCCTACGGCATCGCGCAGGCCAACCCCGGCTCCAAGATGGCCAGCGTGGGCAGCGACTGGCTGACCAACCCCGCGACCCAGATCGAGTGGGGGCTCGGTTACATCTCCGGCCGGTACGGCACGCCGTGCGCCGCCTGGGCGCACTCGGTGGAGATCGGCTGGTACTGAGGCGGCCTTTTCTTTCGCTGACATTCCGGAAATCAATGCGCTTTCCGGACGCTTTTCGGGCGACACCACGCGATATCACTTGCATCCGATAACGCGGGGGTTACCGTCACGGTGAAAGCCGGATCGGTCGGCCGGGCCCGCGCCCCAGCGGGAGGCACGTGCGAGTCGTGCACCCCGGTCACCGTGCCCGGACCGCTCGAGGACTGGACCCGCGTGACACCTCCGCCTCCGGCTCAGGGCAGCCCCAGCGACGCGTTCCTTCCCGAGGCCGACCTCTCCGTCGGCCGCACCGAGACGTTCCTCGACGTCGAGCCGTTCGGCCCGCCGCCGCGCCCGGAGGAGGTCTTCCCCGCGGCGATGTTCGTGGTGCCCGACACCGCGGCCGAGGCCGAGACCGCCGTGTCCGCGGTGATGGCCGACCTCCCGCCGGGGCACCCGTCCGGCCCGATGCCGGTCGTCCCCGCCGCGGAGCTCGGTGTCGTAGCGGTCCCGCCGCCACCACCGCCGCCTCCGCCCGAGCCGGAGCCGCCACGCCGGCGGCGCACGGCCGCCGTCCTCACCACGGCCGCCGTCGTCCTGGCGGGCGGCGGGGGTGCTGCCGCCTACACCGTCGCCCACAAGACCGTCACGCTGGACGTCGACGGCGAGGTCCGCACGGTCGAGACCTTCCAGGGCGACGTCGCCGACCTGCTGACCGGCGAGGGCGTCGCGGTGAGCGGCCGGGACGAGGTCACGCCGGGCCTCGACGCCGCGCTGCGTGACGGGAGCACGGTCGTCGTCCGGACCGCGCACGAGCTCACGCTCCGGGCCGACGGCGAGCGCAGGCGCGTCTGGGTCGCCGCGCTGGACGCCGACCAGGCGCTCACCCGGCTGGCGGGCGAGGGCGAGGGGGTCGCGCTGATCCCGGCGCGCGGAGGCGGCACCGCCTCGCTGCCCCTGCCGCTCGACGCCGACGGCCCGGTCGCGCTGGAGGCGGGCGGGGAGGTCCGTGAGGTGGCCGACGGCGCCGTGACGCTCGACGCGCTGCTCGCCGCGCACGACGTGCGGGTCGACGGCGACGACCTGCTCGTGGTCGAGCACCGCAGCGAGAGCGGTGCCGAGAGCGGTGCCGAGGGCGGGCAGGAGCCCGTGGTGACGGTCGTCGTGCGGGACGTGCGGTCGGCCATCGAGGAGACCCGCGAGGAGATCCCGTTCGAGACGGTCACCGCCACCGACCCGGGCCGGTACCGCGACCTGGGCCCGTACGTGGCGAGCGCCGGGTCGGCGGGCGAGCGGGTCACGTCGTGGGACGTCACCCGGATGGACGGCCGGGTCGTGGAGCGCGAGAAGCTCAACACCTGGGTCTCGCGCCAGCCCGTCGACCGGGTCATCATGTACGGCGCCAAGGCACGCCCGGCGCCCAAGCCGGAGAAGTCGGAGAAGTCGTCCGGGAAGGCGTCCGAGAAGCCGACCGGCGCGAAGGACGGCGCGAAGGGCGGCACGGGCAAGGACGGCACGGGCAAGGACGGCAAGGACGGCAAGGACGGCAAGGGTGGTGACGACGACCCCGACCCGGACGGGGAGTCCCGGGCCGAGGCGCTCTCGGCCTCCGCCGGCGTCTGGTCGGCGCTCGCCGCGTGCGAGTCGGGTGGCGATCCCACGACCGACACGGGCAACGGGTACTACGGGCTGTACCAGTTCTCGCCGGGCACCTGGGCGGCGATGGGCGGGTCCGGCCTGCCGTCCGAGGCGTCGGCCGCCGAGCAGACGATGCGCGCGCAGGCCCTGCAGGAGCGTGCCGGATGGGGCCCGTGGCCAGGATGTTCGGCCGCGCTGGGGCTGTCCTGAGCCGGCCGAGGACTTGGACGACTGTCCAAGACACGTGACCGAGACCACACCGTCAATCCACCGAGATATTTGTCCGAGCGATAACAAATCAGTTACGTTCGGTTGTCCTCGCTGGCGTGGGGGTGCCCCGTGGTGTAATCCACGGCACTCCGGCGATGGCAGGACGGGCACCGGGAGCGACCCTCGCGGCCGGTGTCAGACCGCCGGATCGGCCGGTCGAGACCGTGACGGCTCGTACGAGCCACCCGGCCCCCCAGGCCGGTCCACGGCAGGGAGCCCGCGCGCGGGTGCCCGCCTCGCCGCCCGTGCCCGGGACGTCCGACGACTGGACACGAGTGAACCCCCGTTCTGAGCAGCTGAGTTCTGGCTCCATCCCCAGCATCGACTCACCGTCCGAGCCGGCACCGACTCGGACCACCCCCCTGAAGACCCGCCGCTGGCCCTTCGTGGCCGGTCTCGCGGCCGCAGCGCTGGTCACGTCCGGCTCGGTCGCCTTCGCCGAGGCACGCAAGACCGTCACGCTCGACGTCGACGGCACCACCTCGACCCTCACCACCTACTCCGGTGACGTGCAGGGCATGCTCGAGTCGCAGGGCATCCGCCTGGGTGCGCGCGACGTCGTGGCCCCCGGCACCGACACCCGCCTCTCGGACGGCGACCAGGTCGTCGTCCGCTACGCCCGCCAGGTCACCATGACCGACGGCGAGGACCAGCGCGACGTGTGGGTCGCCGTGACCGACGCGGCCGAGGCGCTGTCCACGCTCGCCGAGCGCGGCGGCGACGTCGCCCTCGTGGCGTCCCGCTCGGGCGACCGTGCGTCGCTCCCGCTGCGGCTCGACGACGACGGCCCCGTCGCCGTCGTGGCCGACGGCTCGACCCGCGTGGTCGAGGACCACTCCCGCAGCGTCGACGAGGTCCTGGACGAGCTCGAGATCGAGCTCGACAAGGACGACCGCGTGAGCATCGCCCCCGTGGCGTCGCTCCGGCAGGACAAGGTCGTCGCCGCCAAGGACGCGAAGCGGGCCGGCGAGGCCGGTGCCGACGTCGCGATCCAGGTGCAGCGCGTCGAGACGAAGAAGGTCACCACGAAGACCGACCTCGACTTCTCCACGCGCACCGTCAAGGACTCCGACCGGTACGAGGACCTCGACGACGTCGTGCGGACCGAGGGCAGGAAGGGTGTGCGCACCCGGGTCGTCCTCGTGCGCACGATCGACGGTGAGGTCGTCCACCGCAAGGAGCTCTCCGACAAGGTGACCCGCAAGCCGGTGGACCGGGTCGTCGTCACGGGCACCAAGGAGCGCCCGGTCGTCGAGGCCGAGACCGAGGCGACCACCCGGGTGGCCGCCGAGCCGAGCACGCCGGTGCCGTCCGGCTCCGTCAAGGAGATCGGCCAGCAGCTGGCCGCCGCCCGCGGCTGGACCGGCTCCGAGTGGACCTGCCTCGACCTCCTGTGGCAGCGCGAGTCCGGCTGGAACCCCAGCGCGGCCAACCCGTCGTCCGGCGCCTACGGCATCCCGCAGGCGCTGCCCGGCTCCAAGATGGGCTCGGCGGGCTCCGACTGGGCGACCAACCCGGCGACCCAGATCACGTGGGGGCTCGGCTACATCGCGGACCGCTACGGCACGCCGTGCGGTGCGTGGGGCCACTCCGAGTCGGTGGGCTGGTACTGACGGCAGTCGGTTAGGCTCCCCTGCATGAACGACACCTCAGGCGCCCTGCTCGGTCCCGCGGAGATCCGCGACCTGGCAGGGCGTCTGGGCGTCCGGCCCACGAAGACGCTGGGCCAGAACTTCCTGCACGACGGCGGCACCGTCCGCAAGATCGTGCGCACGGCGAACCTGCGGCCCGGCGAGCGGGTCGTCGAGGTCGGGCCGGGCCTCGGCTCGCTGACCCTCGGCCTCGTCGAGGCGGGCGCCTCCGTCGTCGCCGTCGAGATCGACCCCGTGCTCGCCGGCCAGATCGCCGCCACGGTCGCCGCGCGCTTCCCCGACGCCGACTTCGAGGTCGTGCTCTCGGACGCGATGGACGTCACCACGCTGCCCGGCGCCCCGCCGACGGCGCTCGTCGCCAACCTCCCGTACAACGTGGCCGTGCCGGTGCTGCTCACCATGCTCGAGCGGTTCGGCACCCTGGAGCACGTGCTCGTCATGGTCCAGGCCGAGGTCGCGGACCGTATCGCCGCGGCGCCCGGCAGCAAGATCTACGGCGTGCCGTCGGTCAAGGCCGCCTGGTACGCGTCGGCGCGCCGGGCCGGCACGATCGGCCGCACCGTCTTCTGGCCCGCCCCCAACGTCGACTCGGCGCTCGTCCAGCTCGAGCGCCGCGACCCACCACCGACCACGGCGACGCGCGAGCAGGTGTTCGCGGTCGTCGACTCCGCCTTCGCGCAGCGCCGCAAGACGCTCCGCGCCGCGCTGTCCGGGCTGTTCGGCTCCGGAGCGGCCGCGGAGGACGCGCTGCGTGCCGCCGGCGTCGACCCGGGCGCGCGCGGCGAGACCCTTACGGTGGACCAGTTCGCCCGTGTCGCGGAGCAGCTGCCCGCGGCGGACGCGCGCGCCACCGGCGGACAGGCCCCCGGGCAGGAGGACGCGTGAGCGCGCGGCTCAGCGCGGCGCCGCCGCCGTCGGTCCGGGTGCGCGCGCCCGGCAAGGTCAACCTCGCGCTGCGCGTCGGACCCGTCGGCCCCGACGGCTACCACCCGCTGGCCACGATCTTCCAGGCCGTGTCGCTGTTCGAGGAGGTGACGGCCACCCAGGTCGCGCCGGGCTCCGGCATCTCGCTCACGGTCTCGGGGCCGCAGGCGGAGGCGGTGCCCACCGACGAGACCAACCTCGCCTGGCGCGCCGCCGCCCTGCTCGCCGAGCGCACCGGCCTGGCCGCCGACGTCGCGCTCCACCTCACCAAGGGCGTGCCGGTCGCGGGCGGCATGGCGGGCGGTTCCGCCGACGCCGCCGCGGCGCTCGTCGCGTGCGACACGCTGTGGGAGGCCGGTGTGCCGCGGCCCGAGCTCGTCGAGATGGCGGCGGAGCTCGGCGCCGACGTGCCGTTCTCGCTGCTCGGCCACACCGCCGTCGGCACGGGGCGCGGCGACCTCCTGACGCCCGCGATGACGCGGGGCGAGTTCCACTGGTGCTTCGGCACGCAGCGCACGGGCCTGTCGACGCCCAGCGTGTTCCGCCGGTTCGACGAGCTCGCCGGGAGCAGGGCGTCCACCGTCGACCCCGCCGACGACGCCGAGCTCATGCACGCGCTGCGGGCGGGCGACCCGGTGGCGCTGGGCACGGCGCTGCACAACGACCTGGAGCCCGCCGCGCTCGATTTGCGGCCCGAGCTCGCCGAGGTGCTGGAGGTCGCGACGGAGGCGGGGGCGCTCGGCGTCGTCGTGTCCGGGTCCGGACCCACGGTCGCCGCCCTGGCCCGCTCCCGGCAGCACGCGCTCGCGCTGGGCGCCGCCTGGACGGCGGCCGACGTCGTGGACAGCATCTGGTGCGCGTCCGGGCCGGCGCCCGGGACGCAGGTCGTGACCTCGGTCGCCCGGTAGCCGGTCAGTACGCGACCGTCGGCACGAAGACGTCCGAGAGCCGCGTGTGCGCCGTGATCCAGCGGGCGCGGCGGCCCGGCACGTCCTCGTCCTCGGTGAGCACGCACTCGACCACGCGCTTGACCGTCCCCGTCATCGCGGCGAGCGCGAGGGCGGCGTTGAAGCCCCACTCCTCGAGCAGCACCTGCGCACCGGCGCCCTGGGTGAGCTGCAGCGGCGTGCTGGCGCGGCGCGCGAACGCGACGAGCGAGTCCTTGTGCGCCGCGGGGATGTCGCCCTCGACCATCGCGCACGCGAGGTCCGGCAGCAGGCCCGCCGCCGCGACCGCCGCCGCGGCGACGGGGCCGGTGCCGAGCACGGCCACGCGCGACGGGTCGACGCTCGTCACGGTGCGCAGCGCCTGCACCGACCGCAGGGCGTCGGTGAACACGCCGCGGTTGTACGGGTCGTCGAGGTCGTCGCCCGGCAGCTCGACGACCAGGTGGACGAACCCGCCGCCCGCCAGCCACTCCAGGTCGCGGTCGGCGCCGCGTCCCGCCGGCCGCAGCTCGACCACGCCGGGCAGAGGCGTCCCGGCGCCGGCGGGAGTCAGCAGCCGGCCCGCCACCGGCCTGCCGCCGAACCCCGCGAACGTCACCGTCTCCGCGACGAGGTCGCGCGACCGCGCGCTCGCCGCCGCCAGCTCGGGGGCGACCTCGAGGTCGCGGTGCTCGGCGAGCGTGCGGGACCAGAACAGGTCGAAGTCCGCGGGCTCGTCGGTGGCAGGCGGGCCAGCCGGCATCACCGCGACGGGCGGCAGGTCGTACTCGGGCACGGGGACACCTCCGGGGACGGGTCGTGCGGGGGGAGCCTACCGCCCGGGTCCGACACCCCCGCACGGCCCCGTCCGGGGGCGCGGGCGCTCAGAGCCGGGCGCCCAGCCACTCCAGCCTGCGCGGGAACCGGTAGTCGCCACCGCCCTCGTGCATGTTGTACGGGTAGACGTCGATCTCGCGCACGACGCCGTCCTGCCCCGCGGCCCACCCGTTGAACGCGGCGTACACCGTCGACGGCGGGCAGGTCGTGTCCATGAGCGCCGTCGAGAACAGCCCGGCCGTGCGCGCACGGCGTGCGAACGAGACGCCGTCCAGGTACGAGAGCGTGCGCCACACCTGCGCCTCGACGGCGGGGTCGCGGTGCACCGAGAGGTACCGCGTGATCTCGCCGTAGGGCAGGTTGTCCGTGATCGACACCGCCCGACGGTAGTGGCACAGGAACGGCACGTCCGGCATCGCCGCCACGACGTCGGGCACCAGGCCCGCCACGGCGATCGTGATGCCGCCGCCCTGGCTCACGCCCGTCACCGCGACCCGCTCGGGGTCCAGACCCGCGATCGTGCGGACGGCGTCCACCGCGCGCACGCCATCGGTGAAGACGCGGCGGTAGTAGTGCTCGCGCGGGTCGAGGATGCCGCGCGTCATGAAGCCGGGCGAGGCGGGGCCCGACCCCACCGGGTCCGGCGTGGCGCCGCCCGAGCCCCAGCCCGAGCCCTGCCCCCGCGTGTCCATGACGAGGTGCGCGTAGCCCGCCGCCGCCCACTGCAGGTGGTTGTGCGGCAGGCCGCGCCCGCCGCCGTAGCCCAGGTACTCCACGACGACCGGCAGGTCGCCCTCCGCGTGCGCCGGGCGGGTCAGCCACGCCTTGACCGGGTGGCCGCCGAACCCGGGGAAGGTCACGTCGTCGACCAGCACCTGCGTGAACCCTGTGTCGACGCGCTCCAGCGTCGCCGCGCCGCCCGACGCCCGCGCCTCCGCGAGCGTCCCGGACCAGAACTCGTCGAAGTCCTCGGGCTCGTCGATCTCGGGGGAGAACCGCTCCAGGTCCGGCAGCGGCAGGTCGAACTGTGCCACGTCTGTTGCTCCTCGCGTCGTCGCTCGGCGGGGTCGTCCCGCGGCCGGCGGGGTGGTGCGCAGGGGGGTGCGGCCGCCGTCGGCCGGGCCGAGCCTAGCGCGCGACTACCCTTGACTGGTGGCTCATCTCCTCGGCGCGGACGGCATAGCGCTGACCATCGGTACGCGCACCCTCCTGGCAGACGTCTCCCTCGGTCTCGACGACGGCGACCGCGTCGGCGTCGTCGGCCCCAACGGGGCGGGCAAGTCGACCCTGCTGCGCATCCTTGCCGCCACGGCCCTGCCCGACGCCGGCCGTGTCACCCGCGTCGGCGGCTCGACCCTCGGCATGCTCGACCAGCGCGACGAGCTCGCCGCCGACGCGACGGTCCTCGACGTCGTGCACGGGGACGCCCCGACGCACCTGTGGGCCTCGGACGCGCGCGTGCGGGAGATCCAGCAGGGCCTGCTCGGCGACCTCGCGTGGGAGGCGCCCGTCGCGCGGCTCTCGGGCGGCCAGCGCCGGCGCGTGGCGCTCGCGGCCCTGCTCGTGCGGGACCCCGACGTGCTGCTGCTCGACGAGCCGACCAACCACCTCGACGTCGAGGGCGTCGCCTGGCTCGCCGACCACCTGCGCACCCGGTACGGCCGTCCGGGTGCGACCGGCGCGCTCGTGGTCGTGACCCACGACCGGTGGTTCCTCGACGAGGTCTGCTCGCGCATGTGGGAGGTCCGTGGCGACGGCACCGGCGCGGTCGACGGCTACGAGGGCGGGTACGCGGCCTACATCCTCGCGCGCGCCGAGCGCGGCAGGCAGGCGGCCGCGGCCGCGGAGAAGCGGGACAACCTGCTGCGCAAGGAGCTCGCGTGGCTGCGCCGCGGCGCACCGGCCCGCACGTCCAAGCCGAAGTTCCGCCTCGACGCCGCCGCGGCGCTCATCGCCGACGAGCCGCCGCCGCGCGACAGCATGGAGCTGACCCGCACGGCCACCCGGCGGCTGGGCAAGGACGTGCTCGACCTGGAGTCGGTCAGCGTGCAGGTGCCGCGTCCGGACGCGCCGGACGCCAAGGTCCTGTTCGACGACGTGACGTGGCGGCTCGGGCCCGGCGACCGCTACGGCGTCGTCGGCGTGAACGGCGCGGGCAAGACCACGCTGCTCGCGCTGCTCGCGGGCCGGCGCGAGCCGGACGCCGGCCGCGTGAAGCGGGGCAGGACGATCCACGTGCGGGAGCTCTCGCAGGACGTCGCCGAGCTCGACGAGCTGGGGCGGCTGACGGCCGTCGAGGTGATCGAGCAGGAGCAGGGGCGCGTCGTCGTCGACGGCAAGGAGCTCACGGCGGCGCAGCTCACGGAGAGGCTCGGTTTCACGCGCGAGCGTGCCTACACGCCCGTGCGGGACCTGTCGGGCGGCGAGCGGCGCAGGCTCCAGCTCATGCGGCTGCTCGTGGCCGAGCCCAACGTGCTGCTGCTCGACGAGCCCACCAACGACCTCGACACGGACACGCTGGCCGCGGTGGAGGACCTGCTCGACGGCTGGCCGGGCACGCTGGTCGTCGTCTCGCACGACCGGTACCTGCTCGAGCGCGTCGCCGACCGGCAGGTGGCGCTGCTCGGGGACGGGACCGTCCGCGACCTGCCGGGTGGTGTCGAGGAGTACCTGCGGCTGCGTGCCGAGGCGCGGTCCGGCGGCGCCCCGGTGGCGTCGGCGGGCAGCGCCGGGCCTGCGGCCCGGGACGCGGGAGGGGACGCCGAGGGGGCCGTCTCACAGCGCGACATCCGTGCTGCGAAGAAGGAGGTCTCCCGGATCGAGCGTCGGCTTGCGAAGATTGCCGAGAAAGAGGCCGAGCTGCACGAGAAGATCGCGCAGCAGGCCACGGACTACCAGGCCGTCGCACGGCTCGACACCGAGCTCCGCGAGCTCGCGGACGAGCGGGACGAGCTCGAGTCGGCCTGGCTGGAAGCGGCGGAGGTGGCGGGATGACCGAGAACGACGTGGCACCGCTCGACGCGATCGACCGGGCGCTCGTCGACGCCCTGCGCAACGACGGCAGGACGACGCTCGCCGTGCTCTCCGAGATCTCGGGCCTGTCGCTGTCCGCGGTGCAGGTGCGGGTGCGCAAGCTGGAGGCCCGCGGCGTGATCACGGGCTACCGCGCCGTGGTGAACCCGGAGGCGGTGGGCCTGCCCCTGTCGGCGTTCGTCGAGATCACGCCCCTGGACCAGGCGCAGGAGGACGACGCGCCCGACCGGCTGCGCGGGATGCCGGGCATCGAGTCGTGCTACTCGGTGGCGGGCAACGCGAACTACCTGCTCACGGTGCGGGTGGCCTCGCCGCGCGCGCTCGAGGAGCTGCTCGGGCGGATCCGGCGCACCGCGCAGGTCTCGACCCGCACCACGGTGGTGCTGCAGACGTACTTCGAGGGGCAGTCGACCGAGCCGGGCCGGTAGCCGGGCGTTCAGCGCGGCGCGAGCGCGGGCTGCACGAGGCGCAGCGTGCCCGCGTCGGCGTCGAGCACCGCCTCGACGCCGAGCGGGACCGTGAGCGGGTCGGGCCCGTGGCCGAACCCGAGCTCGCCCAGCACGGGGATGCCGAGCGGGCCGAGCAGGTCGGCCACGACGGGCTCGGCCGCGCCGCAGCCCTCCCACGAGCCGAGGACGACGCCGCACGCGCCGTCGAACCAGCCGAGGCGCAGCAGGTACGTGAGGAACGAGTCGATGCGGTACGTCGGCTCGTCGACGTCCTCCAGCAGCACCAGCCCGCCCGCGGCCGACGGCGGCGGGCTGCCGATGCCGGCCGTGGTGGCCAGCAGCGAGAGGCAGCCGCCGGTGGTGACGCCGCGGGCCGTGCCGCCGGCCAGCGGGTGGGCGCGGGGGCCCGTGAGCACGCAGGCGGTGTCCGGCTCGAACAGCGTGCGGCGCAGGTGCTCGCGCGCGGCCGGCGACGCGAGGAACGCCGCGGTGCCCGGCATCGGCGCGTGTAGCGACACGACGCCCAGGTGCCGGCCGACCGCCTGGTGGAGCGCGGTGCCGTCGCTCGACCCCACGAGGACCTTGGCGTCGGTCGCCGCGAGCGCGTCCCAGTCGGTGAGGTCGACCATGCGCGCGGCGCCGTAGCCGCCGCGCACGGCGATCACGGCGCGCACGTCGGGATCGAGCCACGCGTCCTGGAAGTCCGCCGCCCGCGCGGCGTCGGAGCCCGCGAGGTAGCCGTGCACGGGGTGGGTGTCGCGTACGTGCGGCATCACCTGCACGTCGAGCCCCCAGGACCGCAGGTGGGCGACACCCGCGTCGAGCCGCTCCGCCGGGACGGGTCCGGAGGGCGCCACGACGGCGACGGTGTCGCCGGGCGCGAGGCGCGGCGGGCCGACCAGTGGCCGCAGCATGGGCTCGACACTACTCCGGTGGCGTGCCGCACCGGAGGGGTGTGTCTCCCTCCGGAATCACCCGCGCACCGCCGCCGGCCCCGAGCATGTCCGGTGCGTCGCTTCCGTCGTATACGCGCAGATTGTTACGCTCGCCACCGGAAGCCCGCGCCCCGGCCGGGTGAGCGGACGAAGGAGCGCCGAACGACATGCCCAGCACCCGGACCTGGCTGCAGGCCGGCGGCGGAACGGTGGTCGCTGCCCTGCTCGTCGCCGCCGTGGTGCAGGCCGTCCACTCGAGCGCGATGTGGCGGTCCAACGACCCGGTCGGCGAGTGCGGCGCGACGTCGGGGGGTGCCGTCGTGGCCGCGCAGAACGTGCTGCACGCGAGCACGGGTCTCGAACCGGTCGACGGGTCGTGGGACGCGTCGTCGCGGGTCGCCGCCGAGGCGTTCCAGGCGTACAACGGGCTGCCGGTGACCGGCTGCGTCGACGAGAGCACGTGGGTCACGATGCGCGCGCTGCTCGTCGGGGTGTGCGACCCCGGGTTCGAGTGCCGCGGCCCGGACCACCGTGTCCGGTACTGGTCGCCGGACGGCGCGCGGGTCACGTACTTCGCCGAGAACGACTGCGACTGGGGCTCCGTCGTGCCGCCCGGCGTCGCGCGCAGCCCCGTCTCCTCGGAGGCTGTCGTGGCCCTCTCGCGCGACGCGGTGACCGAGATCGAGTGCGGGGGCTGACGTGGTCACCACGATCGACGAGCCGAGGATCCGGCCCGAGTGGCTGCTCGGCGGCGCGGTGACGCTGCTCGGTGCGATCGTCATCGTCGTCGTGACGCTCGTGCTGGGCGCGCGCGAGGAGGAGCCCGTGGTCGCGCCCGCCGACGCGGCGGACCTCACGGCCGGCACGTGCGCGGCCGACCTGCCCCAGCCGCACTGGGTCCCCGAGGCCGTGACGCGTGCCGTGGTCGAGTGCCCGTCCGACATCTCCGTCGGCATCGGCCGCACGACCGCGGAGGACCACCTCGGCACGTGGATCACGTACCCGCTCGACGGCGAGGTGAACGCCGAGACGCTCGGCGGCGGCCCGGGCCCGGGATGGCCGGCGGACGAGGTGCGGGCGGGCGCGCACCACCCGGCGTCGGCCGTGCTGTACGTGGCGTACCCCGGCTCGTCGGAGGTGTCGGACGAGCTGTCCGGCGACACCGTGACGGTCGAGTGGCAGGACCTGCCGGAGTCGCGCGGCGAGGCCCGGGTGACCCGGGTGGACAACAACGGCTACGGCCCGGTCCGCGTCGAGTGGACCGACGACACCGGGTCCTACCTGCTGCTGTCGACCGTCGGCCGCACGCCCACGGGGAGCGCGGGGCCGACGGTCGACCAGCTGCTGCGCATGGCCGACAGCGTCGGCGCGCAGGAGGGCTGAGCGTCAGGCGAGCGCCTGGCCCAGCGCCTCGTCGAGCGCCGTGACGCCGGCCTCGAGGTCCTCCGCCGCGACCGTCAGCGCGGGGCGGAACCGCACCGACCGCTCGCCGCAGCCCAGCAGCAGCACGTTCCGCTCGGCGAGCGCGGCCAGCACCCGGTCGCGCACCTCGCGCGAGGGCAGCGTGAGCGCGCACATGAGGCCGCGGCCGCGCACGTCGGTCACGCCGTCGTGCCGCGCGGCCAGCTCTCCGAGGGCGTCCTGCAGCCGCTTGCCCATGGCCCGGGCGCGGTCGAGGAGGCCCTCGGCCTCGTAGGTCTCCAGGATCCGGCGCGAGCGCACCATGTCGGTGAGGTTGCCGCCCCACGTGGAGTTGATGCGCGAGGAGACGGCGAACACGTTGTCCGGCACCTCGTCGACGCGCCCGCCCGCCATGACGCCGCAGACCTGCGTCTTCTTGCCGAACGCGACGACGTCGGGCGTGACACCGAGCTGCTGGTAGGCCCACGCCGTCCCGGTGATGCCCGCGCCCGTCTGCACCTCGTCGAGGATGAACAGCGCGTCGAACTCGCGGCACAGCCTCTGCATGCCCTGCAGGAACGACGGGCGGAAGTGGTGGTCGCCGCCCTCGCCCTGGATCGGCTCCATGACGAACGCCGCGATGTCGTGCGGGTTCGCCTCGAACGCGGCGCGCGCGGCGGCCAGCGCCTCGGCCTCGGCGGCGTCCATGTCCTTGCCCTCGGCGAGGTATGGGGCGGGGATGCGCGGCCACCCGAACTTGGGGAACCGGGCGACCTTGCCCGGCTCGGTGTTGGTGAGCGACATCGTGTACCCGGACCGGCCGTGGAAGGCGTGCTCGAGGTGCATGATCTGCGTGCCGAGCTCGGGCGAGCGGCCGTTCGCCTCGTTGTGCCGGGACTTCCAGTCGAACGCGACCTTGAGCGCGTTCTCGACGGCGAGCGCGCCGCCGTCGATGAAGAACAGGTGCGGCAGGGCCGGGTCGCCCAGCACGCGGGAGAAGGTCTCGACGAAGCGGGCCATCTCGACCGTGTAGACGTCGGAGTTGGACGGCTTGTTCACGGCGGCGGCGGCCAGCTCCTCGCGGAACGCCGCGTCGTCGGCGACCGCCGGGTGGTTCATGCCGAGCGGGGACGAGGCGAAGAACGTGAACAGGTCCAGCCACTCGCGGCCGTCCCGCGCGTCGACGAGCGTGGAGCCGTGCGACCGGGTGAGGTCGAGAACGAGGTCGAAGCCGTCGACCAGGAGGTGCTCGCGAAGGGTGGGGAGCACTGCGGTGGGCTCAAGAGATGTCGTCATAGCGGCAAGGTAGGCAATGATCCTGCCACGATTCAACAAGAATGGAAAAGTTCCTGTTAAGCCGGGCGCGGCCTCGGGCGCCGGGTCGCGACGACCTCGGCGACCCCCAGGGTGAGCGTCGAGCCGAGCATGACCAGCAGCGCGGCCGTCCAGCCGCCCGAGGCGGCGTGGACCGCGCCGATCACCGACGGCGCCGTGGCGGCGACCGCGTAGCCGACCGTCTGCACGGCCGCGACGGTGCGCCGGGTCTGCGCGACGGTGCGGCACCGCTGGGCCGCGACGGTGAAGATCACGACGAAGTTGCCGCCCTGTGCGATGCCGGACAGGCAGACCCACACGAGCCACCACTGCGGGGCCAGCAGGAGCCCCGCGGGCAGCACGGCCCACAGCAGCCCCATGGCGACGGCGGCGACGCGCATCGGCGCACGCGTCGCCAGCACGAGGGGCACGAGCACGCTGCCCGCGATCGCCAGGCCCTGGAACGGCGCGGCCGCGTTGCCCGCCGTCGTCACGGACACGCCGAGCAGGTCACGCAGCAGCTCCGGCAGCCAGCCGGTGACCGCGTAGTAGGAGAACGACTGGCCCGCGAACGCGAGGGACAGCACCCAGGTGAGGGGGCGGCGCAGGACACCGGCCCAGGTCTCGTCCGGGCGCTCGGGTGCCGGGCGGTCGGCCGCGGGCGCCGCGGCCGGTCCCCGGACGGCGCGCGCGGTCCCGGGCCTGCCGGCCCCGCGCGTGGTGGCCAGCCAGACGACGAGCGCGGCCACGGCCATGAGCGACCACGACGCCACGGCACCCTGCCAGCCCAGCAGGGCGGCGAGCGGCGCGGTGAGCGACGTCGCGAGCACCGAGCCGAGGTTCATCACCGAGGAGTACAGGCCCGTCGCCGGGGCGGTCCGGTCCGCGAAGTCGCGCGCGATGATGACGGGCACCACCACGTTGCCCACCGTGATCGCCGCACCGAGCAGCACCGTGCCGGTGAACGCCGCCACGACGCCCGCCGTCCCCGAACCCGCCGACCGCACGAGCGTGCCCGCCACCACGCCCACCAGGGCGACCGTCACGGCCGGGTACGGTCCCAGCCGCGCGATGAGGGCCGACGCGGCGGGCGCCACGACGCTGAAGCACAGGGCGGGCAGGCCCACGAGCAGCCCCGCCAGGGTCTGGTCGAGGCCGAGCCCGTCCGCGACGTCGGCCATGACCGGCGGCAGGGAGGTGATCGGGGTGCGGAGGTTGAGGGCGAAGGCGAGGACCGCGACCAGCAGCGCGAGGCCGCCGGACGAGGCACGGATGGTGCTCATGATGATGTTCATTGTGCGGGAGGGGCTCGCGCCCTGCCGGTGCGTCCACGGGGACGTGCACCTGGGACGTGCACCGCACGACCACATCCTGCGCAGGAGGGATCACGCTGCCGCGGCTAGATTGGGCGACCGGTCGGAACGTCCGGAACAACCGAGGTCACGCATGAACCAGCGACAGGTCCGCCGCGCGACGGCAGCGCTCGCCGGGGCGGTGGTGCTGCCGGTGCTGCTCACGGGGTGCGGCATCACTCTCGACGTCCTCGACAGGACCCACAGCGAGGACGAGTTCGTCGGCTCCTACGTGGGCGACGGCACGGGCACCCGGGTCGCGCTCGACGAGGACGGCACGTTCACCGCCGTCGGCGTGCCCGGCGACGTGCTCGACGACACGCTCCCGCGGGCGGTGCGGCGGGCGCTGGAGAACGTGCCCGACGAGCTCGAGGGCACCTGGCGGTACGTCTCCAAGGGCGCGGCGGACCACGTCGCGCTGACGGTCACCGGCATCGACGGCCTGCCCGCGCGGACCGTCGAGCTGCCCCTCTACGTCGCCGACGCCGACGACCTGTTCTTCCTGCCCGACCGCCTCGGCCGCGAGAAGGTCGTGGTGAGCCGGGCCGGCTGAGCGTCGTCGTCGCGCCGCTAGTCGTCGAACTGCGCCGTGACGGTGCGCAGCAGGGCGGCGAGCTGCGGTCGCTCGGCCGGGGCCAGGGCCTTGAGCACGCCCGCCTCGATGTCGAGCAGGTCGCTCATCGCGGCGTCGACGCGGGCGAGGCCCTCGTCCGTGAGGCGCACCAGCACGCCGCGGCGGTCGTCGGGGGAGCGCTGCCGTTCGACGAACCCGCGGGACTCGAGCCGGTCGATCCGGTTGGTCATGGTGCCGCTGGTCACGAGCGTCTGCGTGACGAGGGTGCCCGGCGAGAGCCGGTAGGGCTCGCCCGCCCGGCGCAGCGCCGAGAGCACGTCGAACTCCCAGGTCTCCAGGCTGTGCCGGGCGAAGGCGGTGCGCCGCGCGAGGTCGAGGTGGCGGGCCAGGCGGGACACCCGGCTGAACACCGTGAGCGGTTCCAGCTCGAGGTCCGGGCGCACGTGGTGCCACGCGGCGACGATGCGGTCGACCTCGTCGGCGGGACTCGTGTGCTCCATGGCGAGAGGCTACCGGATGTCTCGACGTCAAGAATCTCGACAGCCCGCGGACGGCGGGCTCTCCGACCACTCGTCTTCCGACCCGACGTTTCTCGGCTTTGACGGCCCGCAAAGCCGAGAAACGTCGGGGTGGAAGACGATCCGGGCGGGTCGCGCGGCGGGCGCGGCCGGCAGCGACGCCTGCGGACCCGGCCGTCGCCGGCGTCCGCACTGCCCGGTTTGTGCCGGAGCGTGGCTCGATTTTCACCTCACTATCACAGGGTGAAAGTGGGTGCTCATTAAGAGCGAATATCCAATTCCCGTTGCAGGGTCCGTCTCGCGTGCTTAGCGTGTAGAACGCGAACACTGTTCCGCTCGCAGGTGATCATCCTGTGATTCCCGTTTTCTGGAAGGAATAGCACCATGACTGTCGTCGACATCCTCTCGACCCTGCTCGACTCGCTCGGCATCACGCTGGCCCAGATTCGCGACCTCCTGGGCCTCTGAGCAGGTAGGACGTCGTACGTCGCCGTCAGCCGCGGCGTATTTCCATCCCCAGCTGAACGAAGGTCTCCTGCGGTGCCACCGCGGGAGGCCTTCGTTCTTTTGCGTGTGCGCACACTTTCCTGCAGCAGCGCAGAGTGCCGCGCACGGTTCGGGCAAATCGACGGCGAATAGACATTTCACCGCCATTGTTGACGCGGCATCAATGCGTCGCGTCAGCGCGAGAAGCGCGTGAGCTCCGGCTTCTTCTCCATGTTGTGCAGCCCGTTCCACGCGAGGTTCACCAGGTGCGCCGCGACCTCCGCCTTGCCCGGGCTGCGCGCGTCGAGCCAGTACTGCCCGGTGAGCGCGATCATGCCGACGAGCATCTGCGCGTACAGCGGCGCGGCCTTCGTCGCGAGGCCGTTCGACCGGAACTGCGGCTCGAGGATGGCCTCGACCTGCGTGGCGACGTCGCCGATGAGGCTCGAGAACGTGCCGGTGGCCTGAGCGACGGGGGAGTCGCGCACGAGGATGCGGAAGCCGTCCTCGGA